>CANQPX010000003.1 GCA_947625915.1 uncultured Clostridia bacterium | reverse complement strand
ACCCCACCAGCGCGGCTGCGCTGGACCAGCTTTTCAATTTTGCGCTGCGCGCAAAATTGTTAAAAACTTTTTCGACAAGCTGAAGGCAGCACTTCATTTCGCACTGCCCATTCTATCATTTTGCCGCCATTTTTGCTTTGTAATCATCTTTGAGTTTCTGGAGACGTATCGAGTCTTCCTTACGCTGCTGTTTTGCGGCGTCCTGTATCTTCTGCGTCTCCTCAATGCCCTCAACTATCGTCTGCCATGTCTTTTCAAGAGTATCTACCTTTATGGAACTTCCCGAAGCGAGCTGCGTGGTCAGTTTTGTCTGTGTAACGGTATTCTCTGCATTTTTTATAAGCAGTTCGTTTGTCTTTTCGTCAAGAGCCGACATAGCTTCCGCCTGAACTCTCTGACGTTTGAGCATTACCGCCTGAGCAAGTGCCTGTTTGAACACGGGCATAGTGATTATGAAAGCGGAATTTATCTTTCTTATAAGATTAAGGTTTGAGAACTGCATTGCTTTCAGCATCGGAACGGTCTGCATGGCAACATTTTCCGCGATCTTCAGATCCATTACTCTCTGCTCAAATACCTGTCTTGTCTGTTCAAGCGTTTGCAGATCCATTGCAACGGCACCCGAATCGGGGTTTTCTTCAAGCTTTTTGCGGTAATCGGCGATATATTGATCGAGTTCCACGCAAGCCTGTTCGCCTGCCATTATATACAAAAGCAGATCTTTGTAATACTGTATATTTGCATTGAACATAGTTTCCAGCTTTACATTGGAAGATTCGATCTCCGTTTCATATTTTTTCAGCTGAACATATACCTTGTCCACTTCGTCGCCCATTGTATGATATTTTGCAAGGAGTTTGTCAAGCTGTTTCCTTACGTTTGCAAAAAGACCTTTTTTACCGTCATCTTCAAGTTCTTTTGCATCGAACTGAGCCATGATGGCTGAAAGATGCTGCAAAAGTTCTCCCGAATCGTTGATCTTGTCTACGTCCATGGTATTCAGCACCTGATCGGAAGCTTTTGAGATCTCCATAGCGACTTCGTTTCCGAATTTGACTATAGAGTTCACATCGTTTATGTTGATAGTGCTTACGAGTTTATTGACTTCCTCGTTTTTGATGAGTTCCTGCTTGAGTTCCTCTGTTTTTTCAACGATAGAGAACTGCTGCGGCTCATTTTCGACCATATTGATCGTGGTATCCGCCTCCGAAGTAACTATTTTAGAAGCGGCTTCGGCTTCTGATGAAGGGGTGAACTGCAATGCCATTTATTTTCTTCCTTTCTTAAATAATTTTCCGAACAGACCTCCGCCGTCGGGATCGGGGATCGTGTCCGGTATTTTTAATTTTGGGACGCGTATGTTATACAAGAACTCGTTCATGGTATGCGTTTCAAAAGCATCGCTGCTGACGAACGATTCGATATTTTTGTAGCCTGTCGGCGTATATACAAGAACATCAAATCCGAGCAGATTATACAGAACGAGCTGTATACATTCTATCTTGCTGAAAGTTTCTTCTATAACATCTATAACAATGAGTTTAGGGATATCTTTGGTAAAGTCGTATTTTTGCAGGAGTTTTAAGATCTCTCTTTCAATGTTTGTGCCGACATAAATTATCATCGGCATAAGTTCTTCTGTCGGGAGCGTGATGAGTTTGCTGTCCACAGCCTCCTGTAATTTCCCGAAAATAAGGTTCTGGAGACTGTCCGAAAGAAAGCTGTATTTATTGCACGGAGAATTTTTAAGTTTATCCGCAAAAATTTTTTCGCCGTCATAGAACTGTTTATACACATCAAGCTGATAGAGGGGGATATTTTTATAGCTTGGTGATTTATATATCAGCCTTGTATAAGGGGAAAGCTTTCTTTTTACGTCGTCCCAGTATTCGTCCGTATCGCCGTCTTTTACGCCGCTTATTTTTGCGAATATCGTCGGAACATCGACGATATCTTTTTCGGCTTTGAAGCCTGTGCGGTATTTAGATTGTTGGTGCCAGAGGATATCGATCTCCTCGTAAGTTGTGCTTAACGTCACCGAACGCATATTCTCGAACTGATGATCGCGGAACATTGTATCGCCGCTGTAAAGTATATCGTTCAGTTCTTTTGAAGCATTGTAAGCTGCCGTGGCAAGCTTTGTTCTTACGGGCTTATCGGGATATGTCGAAACAGGTTCGGAATCAGAAAGTTCAAATATCTGCATACGTCCTTCAAGGTTGTTTTTTGCGAGCATAGGCAAAGGATCCTTGCTGCTGCAAATATAGATAACATCTATGCCGAGCCTTGACATAAAGTGCAGGAACATCACCGTATCTTCTGTAATTCCGCCGTAATACAACAGAACGGGGATCTCCTGTTCGCGGTGTTCTGTATAAGCTTTTGAACCGAGACATCTGTTCAGTTTTATAACAAGTGTGCGTGCTTTCACGAGGAGTTCGTCACCGCTGATATTTTTAAGGAGCAGCGGCAGAGTTTCCTTTGCAAGACCTGTTCTTATTTCGTCCTGCGGGATATTGATCTTTTCGGTAACGGCACTGATGATGCTGTCGCTGTCCGAAATGTCGATACCCTCAAATCCCGAAAGTTCTTCCGCAGTGGGAGCTGTGAACTCATTTTCGACATAAAGCAAAAATTTCGGAGACTTTATAAGATCTTCCTTTAATTCATACAGCATATTGCGGAATTGGCTGCGGTCATTTTTTTCTGTAGGGACGCCGACCAGCGCAGCGAAATAAACGGGTATGAGTTCATTTTCCTTAAAATGCCCGCCTCTTGAAGCAAGGCGTTCGGAATGAGATTCAAATATATCCTTATTCAGAGTTTGAGCAGAGGTGGTGATATTCTGCACGAGCCGTTTATTTTCGGTAGAAAATCCTTCAAAGATCATAGGTACAGTGCCTTTCGGGTATATATTGCACAAGCGGAGCATACATTCTTCGCTGTTATTATTTATTATACTATACAACACATAATATGTCAATAGAGCGATAAAAAAAGTTTTGAGTGGCAGGCTTCGCCTGCCGCAACACTGTTAAAGCCCTTGCAATCTCTTGAAATGTGTGATATAATGTTTAACAGAATTTTATAAACGAAAGGAATTTTTGACTATGGTAATTATTGAAATGGAAAACGGAAAAAAGATCAAACTTGAACTTTATCCCGAAACTGCCCCGATAACCGTGGAAAACTTCGAGAGCCTTGTTAAAAAAGGATTTTATGACGGCTTGATATTCCATAGAGTTATAAAAGATTTTATGATACAGGGCGGCTGCCCCGAGGGAACAGGTACGGGCGGTCCCGGATACCATATAAAGGGAGAGTTCGCTTCAAACGGTATCAAAAACGATCTGAAACATACCCGCGGAGTGATCTCTATGGCGCGTTCAATGATGAAGGACAGCGCGGGTTCGCAGTTCTTTATCATGCATAAGGACGCTCCGCACCTCGACGGCGAGTATGCCGCATTCGGAAAAGTTGTGGAGGGCATGGACGTTGTTGACGAGATCGCGGAAACAAAAACAGGCTACGGCGACAGACCCGTTAATGAACAGAAAATGAAAAGAGTCTACATTGAGGAATAATAACTTCAAACGGCACGGTCATTACCGCGCCGTTTAAATTTTCCATATTATCGGGAACAGCGGCAGGAAATTATTAACAAATATCCGCTCTTTTCATAAAATATAGTGAAAGGAGCGTTTTTTATGGCTGAAATAAACATTGCGGCGGTATTTTTTTCCTGCGCGGCGATCCTTGTAATAGGCGGGATATATGCGGTCAGGACTTCGGAAAAACAAACGTCTGAACCAAGGATATACTTCGTTCTTCCCATAAACGGAAATACTTCCGATATCGAATTTATCGTAAGACAGTATATTTACAAAACTGTCGGACAGTATCCCGCTGCGGTGATAATTTTGTACGATATGGGCGCGGATAAGGACACTTTGCGGATATTTGAACAGCTCATGGACTCGGTGTGCGATTATAAAATTGTGAATAATGCCGAAATTTTACGCTGAATACAAAATTTTTCGGAAAATTTATCGGTTTTGAAATATTTGTATTGCAGTTTTGGTTTTTTTGTGGTATAATATTATGGGTTTACAGGAGCATTTGTAAAATACTCCCTTAATTGGAAAATTATCCAAAAGAAAGAGGTCTGCAATGTTTGTTGATAAGGCAAAAATAAGAATAAAAGCAGGTGACGGAGGAGACGGCGCAGTCTCGTTCCACCGTGAAAAATATGTTGCTGCGGGCGGTCCCGACGGCGGTGACGGCGGAAAAGGCGGGGATATAGTTTTCGTTGTGGACGATAACTTCTCCACACTGGAAGATTTCCGCTATAAACGAAAGTATATCGCTGAAAGAGGCGATAACGGCGCTTCAGGCAACCGTACGGGCAAAAACGCTCCCGATCTTATTATAAGAGTTCCGAGGGGAACGCTTATCCGCGATGCGGAAACAGGCAGGATAATGGCGGATATGTCCTCGGACGAACCGAAAGTTCTCGCAAAGGGCGGCAAGGGCGGTAAGGGCAACGCAAGATTTGCCACTCCCACACGCCAGATACCTAAATTTTCCAAGCCGGGATTTCTGGGCGAGGAATACGAAGTTTCCCTTGAACTTAAACTTATTGCAGACGTGGGACTTGTGGGATTTCCGAATGTCGGAAAGTCAACGCTGATATCCGTTGTTTCGGCTGCAAAGCCTAAAATTGCCAATTATCATTTTACAACGCTCACACCTGTCCTCGGAGTGGTAAAACTTGACGAGGGTAAGTCCTTTGTAATGGCGGATATCCCCGGACTTATCGAGGGTGCAAGCGACGGAGTGGGTCTGGGGCATGAGTTTTTGCGCCATGTGGAAAGATGCAGACTTATAGTCCATGTGGTGGACGTTTCCGGAACAGAGGGCAGAGATCCCAAGTCGGACTTTGAGATAATAAACCGCGAACTTGAAAATTTCAGCAGGGAACTTGCGGAACTTCCGCAGATAGTTGCGGCAAATAAATGCGACTCCGCTTCAAGGGAGAACATTGATGATTTTGCGGAATATGTAAAAGGAAAAGATCTGCCGTTCTATGAGATCTCCGCAGTGACGACCGCAGGCATGAAAGAACTTGTTAACGCGATCGCTGCCGAACTGGACAAACTCCCTCCCGTGAAAGAGTATGAAGCGGAAGCACTCCCGCAAAGAGTCCTTGATGAACGGGCGGGCATCGGCAAAAGATTTGAGATCACACGCGGCGACGACGGCGTTTTCTATGTTGAAGCGGATTGGCTGGAAAACATCATGCGCACCGTGGACATGGACGATTACGCGTCTTTGCAGTATTTCCAGAGAGTCCTGCGGACAAGCGGCATAATAGATAAATTGGAGCAAATGGGCATAGACGAGGGCGACACGGTGAACATCTTCGGATTTGAGTTTGATTTTGTATTCTGATGACGGAGGATATTTATGGAAATTTTTGACGTTTACGACTGTGAACGTAACCTTACGGGAAAAACTTTGGAACGCGGAAAACCAATTCCCGAGGGCTGTTACCGCATGGTCGTACACATATGCATATTCAATTCCGACGGGAAAATGCTCATACAGCAGAGACAGCCGTTCAAGCACGGCTGGAGCGGAATGTGGGATCTGAGCGTGGGCGGTTCGTCCGTTGCGGGGGATACGAGCCTTTCCGCAGCTGTAAGAGAAACAGGCGAGGAACTCGGCATAAAACTTTCTCCCGAAGAACTGCGGAGAGTCCTTACAATACAGACAAAGTGCATTTTTGACGATATTTACATTGTAAATAAAGATGTGGACGAGACCGCGCTGACGCTTCAGGAGGAAGAAGTAGCGCAGGTAAAATGGGCGGATATTTCCGAAATAAAGAAAATGACAGCGGAGAAAATTTTCATACCCTATCATGAAGCACTTATAGATCTGCTGTTCTACATGAAAGACCATGACGGCGCAAGAACGGCACGGGACGAGACGGAGAGGTGAGAAAAAATAGAAAAACATGACGTAAACAGTTACAGTCCGCTGACGCTGGCTTTCCTCGGAGACGCGGTGTATGAACAGCTCGTAAGGGAACGGCTCGTTCTTACGGCAAATATGCCGGTGAAGAAACTTCACGCCGCGGCAGTGGAAAAAGTCCGCGCGTCCTATCAGTCAAAAGCTGTGGATATCATACTTCCCATGCTTTCGGAAGAGGAAACGGCAATTTTCAAACGTGGACGGAATGCCACGGGGAATACCGTTCCAAAAAGTTCCAACCCGATAGAGTACAGACGCGCAACTGCGTTAGAAACTTTGTTCGGTTATCTTTATCTAACAGAAAACCGTAAAAGAATGCTTGAATTATTTGATATTATATGGTATAATACAGTTTCGGAACAGGAAGCGGGGGATAAAATTGAAGCTTGACGGGGTGAATATGATCTCCTGCGGACGCAATAACTGTTACGTCATCATGGGAAAGAAAGGCGATATGCTTATCGATACGGCAACACCGCAGTATCGTAACGAGATCGAAATGTGGCTCACAAATTATAATGTGAAGCTGATAGTCATTACTCACGGGCATAACGACCACATCGGCAATGCGGCGTATTTTGCAGACCTTCTCGGAGCAAAGATCGCAATGTCCGAGGAGGATATTTCCCTCGCGGAAGATAATCTTTCGCGGCATATCTATCCGGTAGGCGTTTTCGGGAAGATAATGAAAAAGATCACGCTTGCTCATTCAAAAAATAATTTTGCGGTGCTGTTCAATGTAAATATCCCGCTTGAGGACGGAACAGTTCTCGGTGAGGAACTGGGCATTACGGATTGCAAAGCTGTCAGACTTGACGGACATACAAAGGGTTCTTTCGGGATCCTTCACGGGAAAGACCTTTACATAGGCGATGCGGCTATGAACTTCATCGAGCCGTCATTCCCCGCAATATGCGAAAGCCCTAAAGCGGCAAGACGTTCCCTTGACAGGGTGAAAGAAATTTCCCCCGAAAGGATATTTTTCGGGCACGGCGATCCCATTGAGGGCAGCGGCTCAAAATACAGAAATATGTTTATTAAAAAAATTTTATAATAATTAAGGAGAGAATTTTATGTCAGGACATTCCAAATGGAATAACATCAAAAGAAAAAAAGAAGCCACCGACGGCGCAAGAGCAAAAATTTTCACAAAAATAGGACGTGAGATAACTGTCTGCGTCAAGGAAGGCGGCGCAGACCCCAATAACAATGCCAAGCTCCGCGACCTCATCGCCAAAGCAAAGGCAAATAACGTTCCTAACGACAATATCGACCGCGTTATCAAAAAAGCTGCGGGCGGCGGTGATAAGACCAATTATGAATCAAACGTTTATGAGGGATACGGTCCTAACGGCGTTGCGGTCATTGTTGAGACCCTTACCGACAACAAGAACCGCACTGCGGGCGATATCCGCCACTATTTTGACAAATTCGGCGGAAATCTCGGAACTACGGGCTGCGTTTCCTTTATGTTTTCGAGCAAGGGCATAATAGTTGCCGAAAATAACGGTCTTGAAGAGGATAAAGTCATGGACGATGTTTTCGACCTCGGCGCATCGGACTTCTCTATGGAAGATGATGTTATCGAGATAGAAACAGAACCCGGTGACCTTGCGGCTGTGCGTGACGGACTTACCGAAAAGGGCTACAAACTCGTTTCCGCAGACGTGGAGATGATCCCTTCCACATACACGACTCTTACCGATGAGGAATCCATCAAGAAAATGAACCTTCTTCTCGAACATCTTGAGGATAACGATGATGTTCAGAACGTTTATCATAACTGGGATATGCCGGAAAGTGATGAAGAGGAATAATTGAAAGGAATGTTTTAAAATGCAGTGGACAGGCTTAAACGATCTGAGAGAAAAATATCTCTCGTTCTTTGAAAGCAAAGATCATACAAGAATGGCAAGTTCTTCGCTCATTCCCCACGGCGACAACAGCTTGCTGCTCATAAACAGCGGTATGGCTCCGCTGAAAAAATTTTTTCTCGGGCAGGAAACTCCTCCCAATGTGAGAGTTACCACCTGCCAGAAGTGCATACGCACTCCGGATATCGAAAACGTTGGAAAAACTGCTCGCCACGGCACTTATTTTGAAATGCTGGGAAACTTTTCTTTCGGCGACTATTTCAAGAAAGAAGCTATCGCTTGGGCATGGGAGTTCCTGACGAAAGTTCTGGAGATCCCCGCCGACAGGCTCTGGATAACCGTTTTTGAAAGTGATGACGAAGCCGAGCAGATCTGGATGAACGATATCGGTATCCCAAAAGAGCGTATCAAACGTCTCGGCAAAAAGGATAATTTCTGGGAACACGGCAGCGGTCCATGCGGTCCATGCTCCGAGATACATTTCGACAGAGGAGAAGCTTACGGTCCTTTTGAAAGCTTTGAACAGGCAAGCGACAACGACCGTATCATAGAAATATGGAACCTTGTTTTCTCACAGTTCGACAGTGACGGAAACGGAAATTACGCCGAAATGGCTCATAAGAACATCGACACAGGCATGGGTCTGGAAAGACTTGCCTGCGCTATGCAGGGCGTTGACAACCTTTTTGAAGTGGATACCGTCCGCAACATTATGGATCATATCAGCAGGATCGCAGGCGTTAAATACAAGGAAAACGAAAAGAACGATATTTCTCTGCGTGTTATTACCGACCATATCAGAAGCACTACTTTCATGGTGGGTGACGGAGTTACGCCTTCAAACAACGGCAGAGGTTACGTTTTAAGAAGGCTTTTGAGACGCGCGGCACGCCACGGCAGACTTTTAGGCATAAAAGGACCTTTCCTTTATGAAGTTGTTGATACGGTAATTGCCGAAAATGCTGCCGCTTATCCCGAACTTGAAGAAAGAAAAACTTACATCAAGAAGCTTGTTAGGAGTGAGGAAGAAACCTTCGCCAAGACCATTGACAAGGGCATGGAGATCCTTACAGAGAAAATGGCTGCTGTTACGGCAGCGGGCGGAAAAGTCATCAGCGGCGATGATGCGTTCCTGCTCAGCGATACTTACGGTTTCCCCATCGACCTGACAATGGAAATTGCCGAAGAAAAGGGACTTTCCGTTGACATTGACAGATATCACGAATGTCTTGACGAACAGAAGAAAAAGGCTCGTGACGATCATAACGCAAAATCGGGATCGTCATGGGAGGACGGCTCGCTTGTTGTTGAAGCTGCTCCAACGAAATTTACAGGCTATTCTTCAATGGAAGAAAAAGCAAAAGTCCTTGCGATATTTGTTGACGGGGAAAGCGTTCGGACAGCAAATGACGGCGATGAAGCCGTTATCGTCCTTGATAAGACTCCTTTCTACGCGGAAAGCGGCGGACAGGTGGGAGATACGGGCGTTATCAGCGGAGCTATGACCGCATTTGAAGTTTCCGATACAAAGAAGATCCACAGCGGACATTTCCTGCACATGGGTACGGCTCAGGGAACTGTCTCTGTCGGCGATGAGGTAACGGCTTCCGTTGATAAGAAGCGCAGGCGTTCGATAATGAGGAACCACACTGCTGCGCATCTGCTTCAGGCGGCTTTGAGGAAAGTTCTGGGAGATCATGTCCATCAGGCAGGACAGCTTGTTGACAGCGAAAGAGTCCGTTTTGACTTTTCGCACTTTGAAGCCGTTACAACGGAGCAGCTGGGCGAGATAGAAACAATCATAAACAGCAATATCCTGTCGGCGATACCTGTTGTGACCAACGAAATGCCCATTGATGAAGCCAGAAAACTCGGAGCAATGGCTCTGTTCGGCGAAAAATACGGCGATATCGTAAGAGTCGTAAACGTTGAAGGAACTTCCATAGAGTTCTGCGGAGGTACTCACGTTGACAATACTTCAAAACTGGGACTTTTCAAGATAATTTCGGAAAATTCCGTTGCTGCGGGCGTAAGACGTATCGAAGCGGTAACGGGTTCGGGAGTCCTTTCGCTTATCGGCGAATATAAGGATATCATCACAAAGTCAGCACAGGCGATAAAAGCGCCAAATCCCGCGGAACTTGCTTCCAAGTGTGCTGCTGCGGCAGGCGAAGTAAAGGCTCTTGAAAAGGAAGTTGCGGCTTTGAAAGGCAAGATCGCCGACGCACAGCTCGATTCTATCTTTGCAGGTGCAAAGACAGAGGGCAAAGTTAAAATAATGACAGCAGTTCTTGAAAACACGGCGCCCGATGTTCTGAGAACAATGGGCGACCGCATAAAGGACAAGGCTCCCGATGCGGCAGCGGTTATCGCGGCGGTGAACGGAAATTCCGCTTCGGTAATATGTTCCTGCGGCAAAGACGCCGTTTCCGCAGGCGCACACGCGGGCAAGATAGTTCAGCAGGTCGCCGCAGTAACAGGCGGCAAGGGCGGCGGACGTCCCGACAGCGCGATGGCGGGCATAGGAGATGTTTCTCTTATCGGAAAAGCTATGGAAAGCGTTCCCGATATCGTAAAAAGAGTTATCGGCTGATGATGGAAAGGAGTTTTTGTAATGAGCGATTGTCTTTTCTGTAAAATAATTGCGGGCGAGATCCCGAGCACTAAAGTATATGAGGACGAATATGTTTACGCATTCAAGGATATAAACCCGCTTGCGCCGATCCATGTTCTTATCGTTCCGAAAGAGCATATCTCGGGCGCGTCGGAGATAACTTCCGAGAACTCTGCGGTAGTTTCAAAGATATTTGAAACGGCAGCAAAGCTTGCGAAGGAACTTGGCATTTCCGAGGACGGTTTCCGCATCGTGACCAACTGCGGGGATCACGGCTGCCAGAGCGTTCATCACCTGCATTTCCACCTCTTGGGCGGAAAGCAGCTCACAGCTGATATGGGCTGATCTTCGGAACATAAAGGAGGAACGGCAAATGATCCGTAAAACGGCTTATATCGGTTTGTTCTGGTTCATCGGTCTTTTTGCGGCATCATTCCTTACTTTCCGTATGTGTTTTGCGGTATCGGCAGCGGCGGCTATTGCGGCTGCCGCAGCCGCTTTGTTTTTAAGAAAAGAAATAAAATATGCGGTGTGCCTGTTCAGCTTTGCGGCGGCAATTTTCGTTTACGGAGCATACGGGATATTTGTTTACGGAAATATCATTAAATATGACGGAACGGAAGTCGAGGTAAAGGGAGTTATAACAGGATATGCCGATCACAGCGGCGATAAGGCTTCATATACGATAAAAGGCGTTATAAACGGCGATGTAAAGGCGACCGTCACTTGTTATGCGGACAGCATTTCCGCAAATGTCGGCGACAGGATAAGCATTATCGGAAAAGCGGCAGCATTCCGCGACAGCTTTTCTTTTCCTGCGGAAAGTTACTACAAGGCGAAAAATATTTTTCTTCGGATAAACAGCATCAAGGCTCTGAATTATTCGGAAGAACGGAAATTTTCCCTCATAAAGATATTTGACCGCTGCAGGGAATATATCGTCGGCGTGATAAATTCCATAATGGACGACAGGGGACAGGCTGTAATGGCGGCAATGCTTTTCGGGGATAAATCCGATCTGGAAAGCAATGACAAAACTCTTATGTGCAGAGCGGGCATAGGTCATATCATGGCAGTGTCGGGAGTACATCTTGCGGTGGTGTGTTCGCTTTTTTCATATATATTCGGAGCGGTATTCAGGAACAGGTACCTTCGCTTTGCAGTAATGCTGGTACCGATAGTGTGTTTTTCGCTCCTTGCGGGAATGTCGGTATCGGTGATACGTTCGGCAATAATGATAGTAATAGTATACGGCTCGGGAATGTTCAGACGCAGGGCGGATACGTTCAGCTCATTGGGGACAGCGGTACTGCTGCTGACGATAGGAAGTCCGTTTTCGATAAGGGATCCGTCGTTCCTGCTATCGGTCTCGGGAGTTTTCGGAGCGGGAGTTGCCGCGCCTGCGGTGATAAGTTCGATAGAGGAAAAGCATAGGCTGAATTCTTTTTCAAAGATGATAATAGTTCCACTGTGCGTGAACTTTGTGATATTTCCCGCGTCGGCAATGTTTTTCGATGAATTTTCGGTCATTTCTCCGATCTCAAATCTGGTGCTGCTGCCGATATGTGAAATTATACTTATATGCGGGATAGCAGTTACGGTAACGGGCGGGATAGGCTTTGTCGCAGTGCCTGTGCTGAAAATATGCGGATATTTATGCGGGATAGTTATGGGGATATCCGAATTCATAGGAAATATAAGGACTTTGTATATACCTCTCGGAAGCGGCATTATAACGGCAGCGGTATTACTTGCGGTAATGATACCGATATCGGTCTATCTGATATGCAGAAAGGCGTATGCCGCAGCATATTCCGCGGCGGCGGTACTTGCACTGTCGGTGATAGCGGTAAATCTATACCGTGCGTTCCCGACAGATGATATATCGGTAACGGTATTGAAAAACGGAAGTGCGGCAGCGGCTGTTATACATGACAGGAAAACTGCCTGCGTGGTCGATCTCTGCGGCGGAGGAGATATCGCTCCGATAACGGTTAAATATCTTAACAGGAACGGGATATACAAAATTAACGCACTTATAATAAATTCGGACGCAAATACGGCAATTCCTGTGTATGATGAAAAATTTTCACTGTTCGATGTATCGGGATATTTTATACCGGAAAAATACGAGGCTTTTTCCGAAGATGAAAATGTTCTTTACTCACGGACTTCGGGAATAGAAATGCAGGGATATGAAATTTGTTTTGACGAAAATGAAAATGTACTCATAAACTGCGGAACGGCGGATATCATACTTTATCCTTCGGAATTCACGGGAAATGAAAATGAGATATATTCCGCCGCCGTAAGATATTCGGGAAAGAAAGCAGTTTCCGACCCGAAAGCGGAAATATTTGCTGCGCTTGCTTCGGGCGCGGAGATCGGCGATGCCGACGGAAGAACGGTAATTACGGAAGAAAATGTAAAATTTAAGATAGACGGTAACGGAAATGTAAACGCGGAAGTCATTTACTGAAAAAGAGGTGAGGAAAGTGGCTGTAATTACGGAAAGCGACATCAAGACAGCGATAAAAAACAAACAGTTCATGAAAGCATATTATTTTTACGGCAAAGATACCGCTTCGGTGGAAACATTCACTAATGCGCTCGTTTCACGAATGGTGGATAAGGAAAATTCCGCATATAATTTCCATGCGTTTGACGGGAAAAATTTTGATGCGGAAGCTTTTTCCGATGCCTGTGAAGCGCTGCCGTTCTTTGCGGAAAGAGTATGCTGTACGGTGTGCGACCTCAACGCGGAAACACTGAACGCGGATATGCTTAAAGAACTTTCCGATACGGTCTCCGACCTGCCTGACAGCACAACGGTGATATTTTACTATACATCGGTGGACGTTACGGACGGGAAAAAATATCCTACTGCAAAAAACAAAAAACTTATGGACGCTGTGGGGAAAACAGGCGGCGTATGCAATTTCGCCCTTAAAACTCCCGCTGTCCTTTCTAAAGAAATAATGGCAAAAGTTTCCGCCGCAAACTGCGGCATTTCCCGTGAAGCGGCGGTGTTCCTTGCGGAGCAGTGCCTTTGCGACATGATGATGATAAACAACGAGATAGATAAGCTTACCGCTTACGCAAACGGAAATGAGATAACGATAGACATGGTTCGGGAACTTTCGCCGAAACAGATAGATACTACGGCTTTTGACCTTGTAAAAGCTATCGCAAGAATGGATACAAGAACGGCAATGCGCTTGTTTAACGACCTTACGGCGGAAAAGATCGAACCGATACCGATATTGTATGCCGTTTCGGGAAATATGCTGGATCTTTACAGAGCAGGTGCGGCAATGTCGGGCAGACGTTCGGCGGCAGATGTAAAAGAGGATTTCGGTTACAGCAAAAATCTTGCTTTTAGGGTAGATAACGCTTTCAGAGACGTGCAGAGGATATCTATGCCGCATCTCAGGAACTGCATAAAAATACTTGCGGACGCGGACGAAGCAATGAAATCTTCAAAAGCGGATCCGCGTATATTGTTGGAAGAAACGATACTGAAAATGCTGTATTTTAAGAACTGAAAGATCATGGAAAGAGGAGCGCTATGCTGAAACTGAAAGAAGCGGTCATTGTCGAGGGAAAATATGATAAAATGAAGCTTTCCTCGCTGATAGACGCGGTAATTATCCCCACAAACGGCTTCAATATATTCAAAAACAAGGAAACTCTTGATATAATACGATATTTTGCCGCAAAAACGGGAATAATTATCCTTACCGATTCGGACGCGGCAGGATTTAAGATACGTTCCTACATAAAAGGCGCGGTAAAGGACGGAAAGATAACGAACGTTTATATCCCCGATATTTTCGGAAAGGAACGCCGCAAAGTCCATCCGTCCAAAGAAGGAAAACTCGGCGTTGAGGGCGTGGAAAAGGAAATTATCCTTGAAGCGTTCCGGAAAGCAGGAATTGCCGCAGACGATACAGAACCGAAAAATGATCCCATAACGCGCCTTGATCTGTATGAAGCAGGACTTAGCGGCGGGGAAAATTCTTCGGAACTCAGGAGAAAATTCCTTGCGGAAACAGGCTTGCCGTCAAGATTGACCGTTTCGGGAATGACAGAGATACTTAATACGCTCATGACAAGACAGGAATTTTTTGAACTTGCCGAAAAACTCAGCATCAGAAAGGAAAATTAAGATAAAATGGTTTTTTCAAGTTTGACGTTTTTGTATTTTTTTCTGCCTATAGTATTGATAGTTTATATTTTTCTGCCGAACAGAATGACCGTTCCGCTCGGAAAGCAGAAAAATTTATCTATCCCCGCAAGAAATCTGTTAATACTTCTGACGGGATTTTTCTTTTACGCGTGGGGAGAACCCTTCTATGTGATAATAATGCTTTTCTCCACGATGATAGATTACACTGCGGGACGAATGATGCACAAGTTTGACAATAACCAAAAGATCCGTACGGTCTGCCTGATAATATCGGTTTGTATGAACATCGGTCTGCTGGCTGTTTTCAAATACAGCGACTTTATTTTCGATACCGTAAATTCGATCTTCGGAACGGATATAATAAATCCCGTTATTCTTGCAAACAGACGGATAAACGATATTTACAATTTCGGGCTCAGCGAGGACAGAGTTGCACTGCCGATAGGGATCTCGTTCTATACGTTCCAGTCAATGTCGTATACGATAGATCTTTACCTGCGGAAGATAAAAGTTCAGAAAAGCTTTATAGGATTTACGTCATATGTAACGCTTTTCCCGCAGATAGTTGCGGGACCGATAGTGCGCTATGAGGACGTTGCGGCGGAAATTGAGGACAGAAAAGTAAATATCGGCAAAATCAGCGAGGGAATTGCAAAATTTTCCAAAGGTCTGGCAAAAAAAGTTCTTCTTGCAAATAATATCGGCATCATCTGGACGGAAGTAAAAGCTATGGACTACACTCAGATAAGCGCGGCAACGGCTTGGCTGGGGATATTGGCGTTTACGTTCCAGATATACTTTGACTTTTCGGGATATTCGGATATGGCTGTGGGCTTGGGAAAAATGCTTGGCTTCAATTTCCCGAAAAACTTCGATCATCCGTATCTTTCAAAGAGCATAAGCGAGTTCTGGCGGAGATGGCACATTACCCTCGGAACATGGTTCAGGGAATATGTTTACATTCCCTTGGGCGGAAACAGGAAGGGCATGGCAAAAACACTTCGCAATCTGCTGATAGTATGGGGACTTACGGGACTCTGGCACGGAGCAAGCTGGAATTTCGTGGTATGGGGACTTTATTACGGGATCCTCATAATAATCGAGCGGGTAGGCTTCGGAAAAATACTGGAAAAACTTCCCGCGGCAGTAAGTATGCTCTATACGTTCTTAATGACGGTCTTTGGCTGGGTGCTGTTCGATACGGACAGTATGGGGAAAGCATGGCAGTTCTTAAAGGCGATGTTCGGAGCGGGCGGAAGTTTTGCTGACAGTACGGCAAAATATATTTTCTCGTCAAACAAACTGATATTCATTATATGTATATTTGCCTCAACGACGCTTTTCGGAAAGTTTGCCATGTTCCTGAGAAAGAAAAAACGGCTCATATACGCATATACCGTTCCTGCGGCTGTGGTGTGCGTAATGCTGTTATGCACATCATATCTGGTGGATTCAAGCTATAATCCGTTCCTGTATTTCAGATTCTGACGGAAGGAGGAGATCATTATGCTCAAAAAGAAAAAGCGGCTGAATGTGCCTAATCTTATAACTTGCATAGCGTTTTTTGTGCTGCTGATATTTATGGCGGTAATGACTATAGTTCTGCCAAAACAGGATTTCCTCGAAATGGAAAATGATTATGCGGAAAAATTTCCTCAATTGTCTGCAAAGGCTGTTTTTAACAGAACATATATGAATAAGATGGAAAATTATATTTCCGATCA
This sequence comes from uncultured Clostridia bacterium, assembly GCA_947625915.1. Lineage (GTDB taxonomy): Bacteria > Bacillota > Clostridia > Oscillospirales > Ruminococcaceae > RGIG8773. Next base: position 85,651 of record CANQPX010000003.1, on the reverse strand, counting down.
TTTTGCGGGAAGGATAGGCTGGATAAAAGCCCGTACCGTTCTGGAGACTTCATTGGGAAAACAGGAGAGAAACGGGATCTATATTCTTAAAAACCGTTTGGCGGAAAAAATTTCCGAACCCGACTATTCATTGGCGGATAAGTCTGCTGCCGCAATAAATAAGTTTGCGGAAAGCACCGAAGCGCCGGTATTTGTGATGATAGTTCCCACATCGGCGGAAATTTATGCCGATGAGCTGCCGAAAAACGCTCCCAATGCCGATCAGGAGAAATTTATAAATTATGTTTACGGAGAACTGGGCAAATCCGTAAGCACGATAAACATTTATCAGACAATGCTTTCAAACCGTGACGACTATATTTATTACAGAACAGATCATCACTGGACAACACGCGGAGCATATCTTGCATATGCCGCTGCGGGGAAGAAAATGGGTTACGATCCCGTTCCGTCCGAGATGTTCGACATAGAACACGCGGGAATAGATTTTATAGGGACATTCTATTCAAAGACCCTTTATGATGGGGTAGAAAAAGATACTCTGGACTTTTATCATCTTGCGAACGGAAGCCCTGTTACGGAAGTTGCGATCACGTCAGATCTCGGGAAAGACCCCGAGGTGTACGAAAGTATGTATTTCAGGGAATATCTGGATAAAAAGGACAAGTATGCTTCTTTTCTGGGAACAAATAAGCCTATCGTTGATATAAAGGCGGAAAACAACGGCGGGAAACTGCTGATAATAAAGGATTCCTACGCGCATTGTTATGCGCCGTTCCTGACGCAGCATTATTCGGAAGTAACACTTGTGGATATGAGGTATATAAATATGCCGCTAAAAAGCGTAATTGATCTTGAAAGCTACGATCAGATACTGATACTTTACAATGCGTCATCTTTTATGACAGATACAAATATTGCCAAGCTTGGATATTGACAAGGAACGCTCTACTTGCCGCAGATCCCGCAAGTGACGAATTTCCAAAAGCTGCATAAACTGAATTAACGGGTAATATCGGTCTATGCAGCGGAAGTGACACTTCTTGTGTCCGTAGGGGAGCTTCTGCACAAAAGTGTAGATTTGATATGCCTGTATGATAATAGATTTGGTCAAATGTCATATTTTTGGCATTTGACCTTGATTTTTTTAGAAAGATATTATATAATAATTGTTAGGTATGCAATGATGTTGAAAAAAAGACTTGGGAGGTCTTTTAATTGGAAAATACTGTCGTTTCGGCTTCCATACTGAGCGCCGATCTCTGCTGCCTCGGAAATGACATCGAACGCGCGGAAAAAGCAGGCTGCAAATATATCCATTTCGATGTCATGGACGGGATATTCGTTCCGAATATAAGCTACGGCATACCCGTCCTCAGATCAGTGTCAAAAAGAACAAAAAGCGTCCTTGACGTACATCTGATGATAACGGATCCGATAAGATATATAAAAGCTTTCGCCGATAACGGCGCGGATATCATAACTTTCCACCTTGAAGCCTGCGGGGATCCGATGCGGGTCATTGACGAAATACATTCCTGCGGAAAAAAAGCGGGGATCTCAATTAAACCCGGAACTCCCGCTTCGGAATTTGAAAAATATCTTGAATATGCGGATATGCTTCTGGTGATGACGGTAGAACCCGGCTTCGGCGGACAAGGCTTCAATTACGATATGCTTGAAAAAATTTCCACGGCGAAGGAAATGCTCTCCCGCAAAGGACTCGATATCCCCATAGAAGTTGACGGCGGGATAAACGAAATGACCGCTGCTCTTGTAAAAAAAGCAGGCGCGGAAATTCTTGTCGCAGGTTCATACCTCTTTAACGCTCCGGATATGGACGCGGCAGTCAGAAAAATTCTTGAGGCGTGAAGCGGATCCAAACTGCACGCGTTAGGAGGATATGAGGATATAATGTATTCTGATAACAGCAAAACGGATATTTCGATAATGACGGATATGACGATAGTATTGCTGGTTCTGGCAGCGGCAGCGGTATATTATTACGGACTGCGCGCAGCCTTGATAATAATAATTACAACGGGAGTATGCTGTATAACCGATTTTATATGCATAAAACTCAGAAAAAAAGATACGGTGCTGAACGATATTTCCGCATTGGTGACAGGTCTTACGCTGAGTTTGATGCTGTCGGCTTCAACACCGTATTTTGAAGCGGTGATCGCTGCTATATTTGCGATAGCTGTTGCAAAACAAGCTTTCGGCGGGAACGGCTGCGAGATATTCAACAGTGCGGCGGCAGGATTTTTATTCATATCCATATGTTTCCCGGATAATATACTTACATATCCGACGGCTTTTGAAAAGATCCCTTTTGAGTCAATAGTTTCGGAAAGCTTTTTAAAGCCGTCTATGGCAAAACTCTTCATAACTACCGGCTCGCCGTCGGTGTCTGTACTCGAAATGTTTGTTGGAAAATTCAACGGTCCCATGGGAACGGGAATAATGATAATACTTCTGGTGGCAGCAGTATTTCTGACGCTGAGGAGATCGGTATCGGCAATAGCGCTTTCGGCAGAAGTCGTGGTCTCGGGAATGGCAGTGTTCCTTCTCAGCGGCTTTGATCTGCAGGCTGTGTGCGCCTTCTTTTCGGGAGGAATGACTCTGTTCGGTATGATATTCCTTTCATGCGATTACAGAACGATGCCCAAAACAAGAAGTTCACGGCTGCTGTACGGCATACTTGCCGCAGGACTTACAGTACTGATACAGTATTACGCCAAAACGGAAAACGCGATAGTTTACGCTTCCGTGATAGCGGCGCCTTTCGGGATAGAACTGGACAGGCGGGCATTGTCATTTGCGGAAATGCTGAAACGCAAAAGAGGATCGCTCTTCAGGAGCAGATCTCTTAAAAATGTTCAGGAAACACTTGATATACTCGGCAAAGACGATAAGGAGAAATAACTTTGGAAAAGGAAACGGATCTTGTTAAGGAAAACAGCTGTAAAACGATAATATTCAACGCGCTGCTGAAAAAAAATCCTATACTTGCCGGCGGAATGGTGGTAGCTCCGGTGGTGATAACCGTTGACAGCTTTCCGAGAGCATTGACGCTTGCGGCGGCTTTTTCGGTAATAACGTTTTTTACGCTGCTGATATCATCGTTTGTCCCGAAAAGTATAGTTTATACGGTAAGGATAATAATGTATGCGTTCATAGGAGCGCTGGTGTATGTTCCCGCGTCGATAATGCTTGAATATTTCATGCCTGACGAAATAAATGAAATGGGGATATTCTTTCCTCTGCTGATAATAAACAGCTTTATAATATCAAGGTCGGAAGCGATATTCTTCCTCGAATCAAAAGGAAAAATGCTGCTTGATATAATTTTCTGCATAATAGGTTATGACGCGGCAGTGATCTTATACGGACTGATAAGAGAGATCATCGGTTCGGGGACCTTCTGCGGCGAGATAATAGGTATACCCGCGGTATTTTCGGTATTTTCCGAACCTGCGGGAGGGTTCCTGCTGCTGGGGATAATGGCGGCGCTGTTAAGAGTCATACTTCTGACGGTAAAAAAGGTAAGGCAGAAATAAGATCTTGCTTAAAGTCAGAATACCGCTTCGGAGAAAGGGAGCTTTTTGGTGGAAGTTATAAAAAATATAATACTTACCGCTTTTACATCGGTCATAATAGAAAATACGATCTTTTCCCGCGCTCTGGGAACAAGTACGCTGATAATAGTTGCAAAAAACAGGAAAAATCTGTTCGGTTTCGGACTGAGCGTAACATACATCACTGCGGTGGTAAGCGTACTCACATACTTTGTACAGAAAATTTTCAGATTTGACGATAACGCATATATATATATCCCGCTTGTGTATATACTTATATTGGGAACGGTGTATATACTTACGCTGCTGTGTTTATGGAGATTTGCGGTATCACTTTTCGTGAAAATAAGGAAATATATCCATGTTTCCGCATTCAACTGCGCGGTACTCGGTTCGATGCTGATGATATCAAAGTATTGCGAGACGTTCACGGACTATCTTGTTAACGGCATAGGAATGGGCATAGGATTTATCCTTGCGGTATATATGATCGCGGTCATTTACGACAGGATATATTCAGAAAAAGCTCCGTACGCATTCAGAGGATATCCGCTGATGATGATATGCATAGGTATACTGAGCATGGCTTTCTGGGGATTTTCGGGTCATACTCTGAACTATTGAAAGGAATGATAATATGGCAAGGCGCGCCGGCAGAAAGATCTACAGGGCAAATGCAAGCTATAAAAAACGAAAGGCACAAAAGGCAGTAAAAATATTGCTGCTGATAATAGTTCTTGCAGCATTGGGATTTTTAGGATACAGTGTGGCGCGTTCGGTATCGGATTACCTTTCCGACAGGAATGACGACAGTTCTTCGGGGAATAACGATCTTCCGTGGACCCCGCCTGCGGTCTCGGAAACGGAAAATACGGACGAAAATGTTCCAAGCGAAGATAACGGTGCCGATGAGGATAATTCCGAAGCGGGAAAAGACAATGAGCAAAAACCCGCTTCCTCGGCTGAAAATACATTTTCCGCATACAGACTGCCGGTTTCGGCTCTCGAATCGGTAAAAACTTTGAACGACGCTCTTGCATCGGCAAAGGAAGGCGGATATACGGCGGCCGTAGCAGTTCTTAAAGACGAGGGCGGAAAAATATACTATAAAACAGGTTCGGAACTCGCAAAAAGCGATGAGGACGCAATTGTAGGGACCATGTATGCGGGTCAGATATGTTCACTTATAAAAAATGCGGGCTTTGTTCCGATAGCGGAAATAAATCTTCTGGAGGACAATAACCGTTACGGCGAAAAAAGAGACGGCTCGTATCATTTCGCAAGCGATGATTCGACTTGGCTCGATAATTCCGTTGCAAACGGCGGAAAACCGTGGCTCTCGCCCTTTGATACGAATACGCAAAGCTATGCGGCATATCTTTCAAACGAAGTATCTATGGCGGGATTCGGATATATCATATTTGACGGATTGACATTCCCGCCTTTCAGGAACTCAGACCTTACACATATAGGAACGATCGTACAAGACGCGGACAGATACAAAGCTTTGATAAATATTGAAAATATTTCATCAAGCACCGCAAAGCAGAATAATTCCGTTCCGATAATGATGACATCGGCAGGCGCGGTGCTTGACGGAAAGGCAGAAGTGTTCAAGCCTGCGGAAATTTCCTCGGAAATGATAGCGGTAAGCTACGTTCCCTCGGAAATAAGCGGAACGATCCTCATAAACGGTCAGGAGACAGCCGTTTCGGAACTTTCGGCATATGACCGCGCAAAGACCGTTTTCGGCGAGATAAAACGACTTGCGGGGCAAAATAAGACCATAGTTCCCGTACTGATACAAAGCGACCTTAACCAAGCTGATTTCAACGATGTGATCTCGGCAGTCATTGAACTGGGAATGGAGTCATATGTAATTATGTGATAAAACGGAAACAGATCGCTGCCGAATATTACAATTCGGAAACAGATCGGATATAGTTATTAACAAACACACTTTTTTATGGTATAATGTATGTGGCAGATGTCCGAAAGGAGGATATTTTCGGAAATGAACAGCAAAAACACAGAATATGAACAGGAACCGAGATATTCCGATAATTCAAACGTTCCCAAAAAAAAGAAAAAGAAAAAGCGTAAGGTAAATCCTTTGAAAAGAACTCTTGCAGTTATAGGAACTACCATACTTTCGCTTTTCCTTATAGTTATAATCACAGGCTCGATAATCGCTGCGGCACTGACGGTGTATGTTCTCCAGTTCGCGGATCAGGATATGATAAGCCTTGATCTTGGAGATCTTGACCTCGATTATACAACGTTTATATATGCATACGATAAGAATGACGCTCTTGTGGAACTTGCAAGCATAAGCAGGAATGCGGACAGGATCCCCGTTTCTATCGAAAGGATCCCTCAGCACGTTCAGGACGCTTTCGTTTATACCGAGGACGAACGTTTCTATGAACACGCAGGCGTCGACTGGAAACGTACATTTACTGCTTTTCTTAATGAGATACTTCACTTTCTCGGCGGACGTCAGGGCGGTTCTACGATCACTCAGCAGCTTGTAAAGAACGTTACGGGCGATGATGACACTCAATGGGACAGAAAAATGCGTGAAATTTTCCGTTCCGCACAGCTTGAAAAATATGAAACAAAATCTTCCATACTTGAAGCATACCTTAACTATATAGGTTTCGGAGGAAGTACGGCGGGCATACAGGCGGCGTCATTGAAATATTTCGGAAAAGATGTTTCCGAACTTTCTATCGCGGAAGGCGCATGCCTTGCTGCTATACCCAAAAACCCGGGAAATTACAATCCTTTTGCAAAGGGAAAAGTAGACGAAGAAACAGGGGAGTTCAAAACAGGTCTTGAATTCAATACCGAACGTAAGGAGACCGTTCTCTGGCAGATGTATAAAAATGCCTGCATTTCCAAAAAACAGTATGAAGAAGCCCTTGCGGAAAAGGTAGTTTTCCGCGATCCGAATGCAAAGACCGATGATAACGACAGCGGGAACGACATACAAAGTTGGTTCGTTGATACGGTGATATACGATGTTATAAGCGACTTCCAAGAACTTTACGGCATCGAACAGGACGAAGCAAGCGACAAGCTTTACAACGGTGGATATAAGATCTATACCACCGTTGACCTTGAAATGCAGAAAGCCGTTGAGGAAAAATATAAGGACTACAGAACATTTTCCGATACAGTGCTTGCAGACCCGCCCGAGTCGGCGTTCATATGCATGGATTATCAGGGAAATATCAAGGCTGTAGTGGGCGCCATAGGCGAAAAAGCCGGAAGCAATATCTGGAACAATGCCACACGTTCAAAGCGTTCGCCGGGTTCATGCATAAAACCGATAACATCTTACGGTTACGGAATGGAATACGACCTCTATACATGGTCAACGATCTTCATAAACAAGCCTCTGGAAGGTGAGATCATTGACGAGGAAACAGGTCTGCCGCGTAAATGGCCGTACAATTACAATTCCAAGAGTTGGGATTACGGCGGATATTTTACCTTCCAAGCACTTCAGCGTTCGCTGAATACTATCCCCGCACAGCTTATAGAACAGGAAACTCCGCAGGCAGTGTTCGATTTCCTGCAAAATCGTTTCCAGATATCGACCCTTGTTCCCGCAGATGCGGATATCGCTCCGCTTTCCGTAGGAGCTTTAACGGAAGGTCTTACGCTCAAAGAACTTGTTGCAGCATATCAGGCTTTCGGAAACGGCGGAAAATATTATCCCCCTACATCGTATACGGAAGTAGTCGATTCGGAGGGAAAAGTAGTTCTCCAGCACAGATATATGCCCATACAATCCATAAGCGATGAAAGCGCATATGTCATGAACAAACTCATGCAGACCGTTATCGAAGGCCCTAACGGCACAGGACGTGCCGCAAGACTTGTAAATACTCCTCTCATCGGAAAAACAGGTACTTCTCAGGATTGGCATGACCTTTCATTCGTAGGCTGTACGCCTGATTATGTCAGCGGAGTATGGTACGGATATGTTACTCCGAAGGAAGTTACTACAGGAACATATTACAGCTCCTCACAGGTATGGAAAAATGTTTTCGGCGATATAGCAGAAGCGGAGGAAGGAAAGGAATTCCCCGAATGTCCCGATGTTCAGCAGCTTTATTACTGCACCGAAACGGGTCTGCTCGCAAGCGGAACTTGTCCGACAGGCGCGATAGGATATTATAAGAGCACAAATATCCCCGCACTTTGCTCCGGAAACCATAAGAAGAAAGAGGAGGACAAGACTACAGCCGAACTTTACGACCTCGGAGTGTTGGCGGAAATTCCCTGATCAGGATATGAAAGTAAGGGGGAACAGTGAATGGAAAAGATAAAAATTACCTGTCCGTGTCATTTCGGCACGGAAAGTACGCTTAAATTTGAAGCAGCACATATAGGCGGGCAGGGTATAACGGTATCTGACGGAAGAGTATCGTTTTCGGGAGATCTTTCGGTGCTTGTGAGAGCAAATCTATGGCTTTCCACAGCGGAAAGAGTCCTTATACAGCTTGCGGAATTTGACGCGTCAACATTTGAAGAGCTTTTTCAAGGAGTAAAAGATATCCCGTGGGAAAATTATATAGGAAAAACAGATAAGTTCCCCGTAAAAGGATATTCTCTCAATTCGGGGCTGCACAGCGTTCCCGATTGCCAGTCGATAATAAAAAAAGCCGTTGTGGAACGGCTTAAAAGCAAGTACGGCATAAGCACTTTTGAAGAAACGGGTGCAGTGTACAAAATACGTTTCAGCATAATGAAAGATCATGTGACGATATATCTGGACAGTTCCGGAGACGGTCTGCATAAGCGCGGTTACCGCAGGAATTCCAACGCCGCACCGATAAAGGAAACTCTTGCGGCGGGCATGATCGACCTTGCCAGAGTCAAGGAAAACAGCATAGTCTGCGATCCTTTCTGCGGGAGCGGAACGCTGCTGATAGAAGCCGCATACAAAGCTATGAATATTGCTCCCGGGATAAGACGGAAATTTGTTTCCGAAGAATGGGGAAACATTCCTAAGGAAATATGGGCTGCGGAAAGAGAAAAAGCACTTGATTCGATAAAAAAAGACGTGGATTTTTTTGCATACGGATATGACATTGATCCGGAAAGCGTTGCGCTTTCGACAGAAAATTGCCGCAAAGCGGGTATACGGAAGCGTGTTAGGATCTCTCAGGCTGATGTAAAGGACTATTTCAACGAACAGGACACCATAACGATCTGCAATCCGCCTTACGGTGAACGTATGCTTGAAATAAAAGAAGCGGAAAGGCTTTATTCCATAATGGGGCGGCGGTTCATAGCCAACAGTGAAAGTCCCTGTTATATAATTTCGCCGCACGAAGAATTTGAGAAATTTTTCGGCAAGACAGCCGACAAGCGCAGAAAGCTTTACAACGGCATGATAAAGTGTCAGCTTTATATGTATTTTAAGTAATGGAAAAGTCCTTGAACTTCGGTTCAAGGACTTGTTTTTATTGCCTTATGTGTATACCTTGGGACTCTATAAATTCCTCAAGATCTTCTTTTGCTTCTTCCGCCCATGAAGTTTCATCGGGCATGAGGTTATGCTTGTCACCGTTTGTTTTTGCCGCAGCATAGTTATCATTGCCGCTTTCGGGCAATTTTTTATCTTCATTCATAAATTATCATTCCTTTCACTATCAGACCGCCGAAACGTTCGGAACTGCTATAGGCTGTATACTTGAAATTATGTCATGTAAATATAGTATAGTAATAACTATCATGCTCCATGAAGTGATAAGAATAGGCAAAGTACGTTTTTTATGGCGTTCCGTGTATGGCGGCAGCTTGATATCTCCTTTATGGAACGAGGTAAGCAGAATAATTATGCCGATAATGAAAAATACAGGTATGAAAACGATACTTACCACCGAAGAAGTCGGTTCGTCAAAATATTCCACTATCGCAGGAATTGAAGCAATAGTATTGTTTACCATATGGCAGATGATAGCAGGAACTATCGAACCTGTTTTCAGCGTTATCATTGCCATCGGTATGCCGAGCAGAAATCCCAGTATCAGCTGATAAATATTTCCATGCATAAGTCCGAATATCGCCGCCGAGAAAAATATTGCGAAACGTCCGCTCACTTTTGCGGCTTGTCTGAGAACTATGCCTCGGTAAATGAGTTCCTCGCCTATCGGAGCAAGTATTATCGATGAAAAAACATCTATCGCATATGTCTGCGGGTCGTGGTGAAGCACATAGTCCATTCCGGTAACTTCCAGCCCGTGAGCGTCCAGAAATGACATTATGAACATTGATAATATCATCGATACCTGTTGGAAACACAGAACGATAAAAATATATCTGACCGTTTCGCCGGGTCTTACACGGCTCGTATCAAAAAGTTCTCTCGGATCATATTTTGTTATTATGCAGTAAAATGCAAATATTATAATTGCCGATATAGCGGGGAAACTTCCGCCGATAAAAGTATCCCAGAAGCCGAGGATCATCATTCCGTTTTCATCGTAAACAGGATCGCTGAACAATGTGCCTGTTGCTATATAACCTATGATGCAGGCGAGCTCCATGAATATGTAAAGTATCAGCAGCGTAATGCCGATAGAATTATAATTTTTCCGTATATTTTTCTTTTCTTCCGTAGAAACGTAATTTACAGGCGGGAAATAGTATGGCGGGGACGGAGACTGCGGAGGGACGCCGCCGTATTGACCGTTGTCGTACATTAAATTTGTATCTCCTTTCAGATATATCTGATAACGGAAACAACTTTTCCGATTATTTCGCATTTGTCAACAATGATCGGATCCATAGTATCGTTTTCGGGCTGTAAGCGGTAATGACCGTTTTCCTTGTAGAAAGTTTTTACGGTGGCTTCGCCGTCGTTTACCATTGCCGCAACGATCTCGCCGTTGTGCGCAACGGAAGTTTTTTCGATAACAACTATATCCCCGTCAAGGATAGCGGCGTTTATCATGCTTTCGCCGCGTACTTTAAGTGCAAAAAGTTCGCCCGAGTAGTTTTTGTTCATATGGAAGTTCATATAGTCCGTAATATCTTCGATCGCGGTGATAGGCTGACCTGCGGTGATAGTTCCGACTACGGGTATCTTGACCGCGCCTTTGCCGGAAAGCTTTATTGCGCGGTTGCAGCCGTCGGCTTTATCGAGATATCCTTCCGCAACAAGGTTGTTTACATATCTTGCCGCGGTGGAAGTCGAGCGTATGCCGAGATCCGCGCATATTTCGCGTATTGACGGCGCAAATCCTTCTTCCATTCTTGCTTTTACATACTCGAAAACTCGCTTTTCTTTTTCGTTCATAAAAAACATCCTTTCGATCAATTGTATTTTTCCTCTAAAAGTTTTAATATCCTTCGTGATAACTTGTTAACGTCTCCGCAGCCGAGGGTAACTATAAGATCGCCGCTTTCGGCGTTCTGTACGACATATTGCGCTGCAAGCTCAAAATTTGCGTCATGTTCTTCCTCTTCAAAAGATATGCAGCCGGGTATCTTTGCAGCAAGATCCTTTGAGCGTATCCCCGAGGTATTTTTCTCACGTCCGCCCATTATTGCGGTAAGGACGGTAATGTCGGCGGCGGAAAGTGCTTTTGCAAAATCGTCAAGCAGCAGTTCCGTTCTTGAAAAAGTAAAAGGTTGGTGAACAGCCCATACTCTTTTGAAACCGAGGGACTTTGCAGTCTTTAGGGTAACGGATATCTCCGCGGGGTGATGTGCGTAATCGTCCACAACGGTTATGCCGCCTGCTTCGCCGTATTTTTCAAAACGCCTTCCCGCGCCATGGAAAGCTTCCAGACCTTTTGAGATCCATTCGGGAGAAGCCCCCGCGCCGTAAGCAGCTGCCGCGGCGGCAACAGCGTTGACGATGTTATGCTCGCCGGGAATGTTGAGTACGGCGTTACAGAAAGGTTTTCCGTGATGCATTATGGTAAATTCGGTTTTCAGCGCGGCGGTGCGGCGGATATTTTCGGGGTACCAGTCATTGTCTGCGGAACGTCCGAAAGTGATAAGTTCTTTGCCTGAGATACCGCCGACGGCTATTCGTGAATTTTCATCATCGCCGTTGTAAATAACGGATTTTGAAGCGCTTTCGGCAAATTTACGGAAGGAGCCGATAATATTTTCAAGGTTCTTGAAATAATCCAGATGATCTTCGTCAACATTAAGGATAACAGCCGTTCCCACCGAGAGGTTGAGGAAATGATCCTTGAATTCGCAGGCTTCGCAGACCATTGTACCGTTTTTTCCTGCGATGCCGCTCCCATGGATAAGGGGAAGTTTCCCGCCGATAACGGAGCTTATATCCAAGCCCTGCATAACGAGTATCTGCGTTATCATGGAAGTTACGGTAGTTTTTCCGTGAGTTCCGCTGACGCATACGGTGTTATCGTGGAGTTCGGTTATCACTCCGAGGAGTTCGCTACGTTCAAGAACGGGAACACCGCTTGCTTTTGCGGCGATAAGTTCGGGGTTATCGGGAAGTATCGCGGCGGTATGGACAATAAGGTCAGCGCCGCCAATATTTTCCGCTCTCTGACCGAGAAAGACCTCTATCCCCATATCCCGTACGGCTTTTAGTGTCTCGGTCTCGTTGTTGTCTGAACCGGTAAGAAAATATCCCTGTGAATGAAGTATCTGTGCAAGGGGGTACATACCGCTGCCGCCTATACCGATAAAGTGGATATGTTTCTTTCCGTTCAAAATTTGTTTATTCAAAATACACACCTCGAATATCATTGATTAAGACTTAGTTAAGAATATTATGTTATAATATCATTCAGTGATATACATAGTATTGGTGAAAATTTATTTTTAATACTGAATAATTTACCATAAAACATTCAATAATATGTTTGTAAACCGTATATCACAAATGTCAATTATCAAGGAGGACGTTTCAATGAACATCACTGATATCAAGATCAGGAAAATTATCCCAGAGGGAAGGCTCCGCGCAGTAATTTCTATCACCATCGACAATATGCTTGCAGTGCATGACATAAAGGTCGTTCAGGGCGATGAGAGATTATTTGTGGCAATGCCCAGCAGAAAGGACGAGAACGGTGTTTTCAGAGACATTGTTCACCCCATTTCTCCCGAAGCAAGAAAGCTTGTTGAGGATGAGATCCTTGCGGCATATAACCGCCATATCGAACAGATGCAGGCTGAAACAGAAGCTGAAGAAGCCGGCTTTTAACGTCAGAGCCGTATAGAGCGGTATCTGAAGTGATAATGTGAGATCATTTTCCGGCAGTTCCGAAGTATATCGGAACTGCTTTCTTTTTTTGTTCAAAGTTACGTTTAAGCTGAGGGAACGTTCATTATTTCCCGAGCAAACGGGCAGCTTTGAGGATAGCGCATTGAGTTTTTGCGTCGGGAAGTTCGTTGTTCATGACCATTTCGACAGCGTCTTCAAGCTTTATTTTGATAACATCAAGGAATTCATCATCATCGAGGTGCTGCTTGTCGAAAGAAAGTCCTGTCGCAAGATACATATGTATCTTTTCAGTAAGATATGCAACGGACGGATAGCACACGCCGAGATATTCAAATTTTTCGCATTCTGCGCCTGTTTCCTCTTTGAGTTCTCTGAGACCTGCTTCGCGGTGATCCTCGCCGAATTCGAGTTTACCCGCGGGGAGTTCTGTAAGGACTGTCCGGAAAGGGTATCTGAACTGTTTTACCATAAGTATCTCGCCGTTATCGGTCAAAGGGACTATGCAAACGCCGCCGGGGTGGACAACAAGTTCACGATTCACGACTTCGCCGTTTTCAAGTTCGGCTTTATCTTTTTTGACTTTGATTATCTTTCCGTCGAAGATCTGTTCGGAATCTACGGTTTTTTCAAAAAGGTGCATAATGATACCTCCGATATTATTTTATGCTCAACGCGCACAACAAATGTTCTGTTTTTTATATTATAACATATAAAAACTCATTTAACAAGGGCTTTTTCATATTTTTTTGCTTTTTTTCTTAAAAAAATGAAAAAAACTATTGTAAAGGAAAGAAAAAAGTTTTATAATAGTAATTGTGAGTTTATTTCAGGGTCGGAATAATATTACATATGATATCCGATACGATCTGTCATAACTGTATATCCCGATAGGAGGAACACTTTTGAAAAACGTAAAAACACTTAAACCCCGCGACATCAGGTCGTTTTTGTTCAATAAAAGACTTTATATCTTTGCATTTTTTATACCGATGATAATACTTCTGGCGTCGTACCTGATGTTCGGTCTGTACCCGATCGGAGATCAGTCTACGCTCGTGCTTGACCTGAACGGACAGTATGTGTATTATTTCGAGAACCTCAGAGACGCTTTCTGGGGCAACGGAAGTCTTGTGAACAGCTGGAGCAGGAATTTTTCCGGTGAGATAATCGGAATGTACGCATATTACCTCGCAAGTCCGTTCACGATAATTGTAATGCTCCTGCCGAGGTCGATGATAACCGAGTCGATACTTATAATGCAGATGCTCAAAGTCGGTTCGGCTTCGGTAACGTTCTGCTACTATCTGAGACATTCGCGGAAAACTTCTTCGTATACTTCACTGATATTTTCCATATTGTACAGCCTTATGTCATATATGATAGTGCAGCTTATGGATCCGATGTGGCTGGACGGTCTGGTGTACCTGCCGATAATTTGCCTCGGAATAGAAGATCTTATCGACAACGAAGGCTGGCTGCTGTTCATAATACCGCTGGCACTGATGTTCATGGCGAATTTCTATATCGGTTGGATGATAGCGATATTCTGCTGCTTTTATTTTCTGGCATACTATTTCTTCATATCCGATAAAACAAGCCCCTTCAAGATCGCCGATCTTATAATTGCGGCGGCGAAATTTGCCAACGGGGGAATTATAGCCGCCGTATGCGCGGCATGGCTGCTTATCCCGCTTTACTACAGCCTTAGCCTTGGAAAATTCAGCTTTACCGATCCGAGCTTTGAAATGAAAACGCAGTTCGATTTTTCGGACTTTTTTGTAAATCTTCTCCCGAACGTTTATGATACCTGCCGTCCGGAAGGCTCGCCGGTGGTATACTGCGGAGTACTTACGGTGATGCTCGTCCCGCTGTTTTTCTTCAACAGCAGGATATCCCTCAAAAAGAAAATAGGCTACGGACTGATCGCGCTTACGATAGTTCTTTCAATGTATATGCGTACGGTGGATCTTGTATGGCACGGCTTCCAAGTGCCGAACTGGCTGCCGTACAGATACTCGTTCACGTTCAGCTTCCTGCTGCTGGTAATGGCTGCGATGGCGTTTGAGAAAATAAAGGGCATATCCTATAAAGAGATAGGATTTATGTTCTTCCTGCTGATCGGATATGTGTTCTATATAGACAAGCAGGATATCATCGTAACTGCCAACGGAAAAGACATAGAAAAGACAAATATCCTTGCGACCATATGGTTCACTGTTTTGATGTCGGCGATATACGCTTTGCTCCTGTATATGCATAAGAAGCATTATAAGATAAAGCCTGTGCCTATAGTCATAACGGTATTCGTAATGGCGGAACTCACTTTTACCACGACTTACAATATGTACCAGATAGACAGGGACGTAACATATTCAAAACACAGTTCGTATAACAGATATATCACGCTTGGCAGAAATACCGTTCAGAAAATTTATGACATGGACGACAGCGTTTACAGGATAGAAAAGGACTTCCACCGTACGGTAAATGACGCCATGGCTTTCGGTTCTTTCGGCATATCACATTCAAGCTCAACGCTCAATTCCGCGCCGATACAGTTCCTGCGGTCTCTCGGATTTTCATACGGCGGACATTATATCAAATATGTAGGAGCAACATATGTTACCGACTCGATATTCGGCATAAAATATGTTATGGAAAAAGGCGACGCCGAAAAGGAAGTCACCGATGCAGAGGGAAATGTTTCCACAGAACCTGCGGAAGTTGAAAAGTCCTCGCATTATGACGACCTTGTGCTTGCAAACGGCGACAGCAAGGAGATCATGTACGTTTATGAAAATCCCTATGCGCTGCCGATAGCGTTCATGGCGGATAATTCGATCGCAAACGTGACCTTCGATACATGGGAAAACCCCTTTGAAAATCAGAACAAACTGCTTTCCGCACTGCTTTCGGACGAGAAACAGGACTTTTTCGTGCAGGTGGATATAGACGATATCCTTCCCGAAAACGCAAAGCCCTCCACTTACGGCACACACACGAAGTATGTTCCCAGAGTTGAAGGGGAGAATTCGCATATAGAATTCAAGTTCACCGCGCCTACAAGCGATATGATGTATATGTACTTCCCGTCAAGCTATGAAAGGGAAGTGAACCTCTGGCTGAACAGTGAGTTCCTTGACTACTATTACGAGGGAGGAAAAATGAATATCAAGACTCTCGGAAGATTTGAGCCGGGAGAGGAGATATCCCTTATAACAACTATAACCGAAAAGAAAAACGAGGTACTTTTCAAAGACAACTATATCTACTATCTTGATGAGGAAATGTTCCATGACGCTGTGGACGAACTCCGTCAAGAACCGTTGGAGATAGAGTCTTTCAAGGAAGATCACATCAAGGGTACTGTTACCGCAAAAGAGGACGGCATACTTTTCACCACAATATCATGGGAGCCGGGTTGGAAGATATACGTTGACGGGGTAAAGACCGAGCCTGTAGAACTTGTTGACGCGCTGATAGGCGTTCCTGTAACTGCGGGAACGCACACTATCGAGATGAAGTTCTTCCCGAAGGGAATGGCGCTTGGAATAGTTTTGTCGATATTCGGAGTACTTGTTCTTGTAGTTATCGGTTTTTACGGTCACATGAGCAAAAAAGCGAAGTCGGAGATCCAAGCTGCTGCGGCTGCCGAGGAGGTCGCTGTTGAGGAAGAAAAAGATACCGTGATATCCGACAGCATAGACATTCCGATAAACAATGACGCACCGAAAGACGAGGAATAATGGCGAAATGTTTTAACAAGCTGAGCGCAAAGCCTTTACGGCTTTGCGCTTTTTCGTCTTATTTGCTGTATAATTTTGTAAAAATAAGGCGGCATATCCCTTTTTACTCTTAAATTATGTCAATACGGTAACAAAACCGCCGTTTTGAACGGAAAAGATTAAAATTTGATTACAAATTCGGAATAACTATAGAAAAATCATCTGTGTTGTGGTATAATTGAGCAGTAAAAAAACATAGCTTGTTACAGCAGGATCTATGGCTTTTTCGGTACATGAAGTAAATTTATTTTACTTTCGCTTGATATAAAATGAACTTATCCGTTTTAAACATACGAAATGAGGAATGTTTAAATATGAAAAATAAAGTTTTAAAATCTGACAATGTTTCCGCCGCTCAAAACAAAAATGTTAAAACAGTAAAGAAAAAAAGATCCCGCAAATCTTTTACAGCCGACGCGTATTTCCCGTATTTGTGTCTGCTGCCGAGCCTTGTGGGGGTACTGGTGTTTTTTATAGTACCGTTTTTTGTAATTATTTTTTACTCAATGGTGGATAATCCCATAAATAAGGATTTCGTTTTTCTGGATAATTACATAAGCGTCCTGAAAAATACCGCTTTCAAACGTGCCGCATTGAATACGCTCACATTTTCGGCAATATCCGTGCCGCTGGCGGTGGTGCTTTCAATGCTGCTGGCGATGCTGCTTGATTGTAAGATACCTTTTGTAAGTCAGTTCAGGACAAGTTTTCTTTGCCCGATGATGGTACCGGTAGCTTCGATAGTGCTGATCTGGCAGGTAATTTTCCACTACAACGGCGCGCTGAACGATATTTTGTCAAATTTTGGCGTTGATAAAATAGACTGGCTCAAATCCACAAAAGGACAGATAGTGATAGTTGTACTTTTTTTGTGGAAAAATTTGGGCTATAATATGATACTTTTCCTTTCGGCATTAAATAATATCCCGAAAGATATTATCGAAGTTGCCACCCTCGAAGGCGCGGGAAGTTTCTACAAATTTTTCCGTATAAAACTCAGGTACCTTTCGCCGACTATTCTGTTCGTGGCAATACTTTCATTGATAAACTCCTTCAAAGTTTTCCGTGAGATCTACCTGCTGACGGGGGATTATCCTTTCGACAGCCTGTATATGCTCCAGCATTTCATGAACAATACCTTCCGCAATATCGACTATCAGAAGCTTTCTTCGGCGGCAATACTGATGGCGATAGTCATGGTAATAATAATCGGGATATTGTTTATTGCCGAAAATAAATTCGGAGAGGACGTGGAGGATTGAGCGAACTTGTAAAAAATATCGGAGAAGCCGAAAATACTCTCCCGAGATCAAGACCGAAAGTCCCTTTGAAAGTCAGACTTTCCAAGAAAAAACAAAAGCTGATAATGGCGGTGCTTACTCTTTTTGCGGCAGTTTCGGCAGTGATATTCCTTATGCCTACGGTGCTTACCATAGCGAATTCATTTATGAGCGCGTCGGAGATAAACGCAAATTACGGAGTGATCTTCGCCGAAAGCGAAGAAGGCGGAAAAGAATATATCGCCGAAAAAATAAACCTGAAATTTATTCCCGATATGGTAAGTTTCAGCCAGTATTATACGGTGCTGTTCAAAAGCCCCGATTATCTGCTAAAATTCTGGAACTCGGTGATACTGGTAGTTCCGATAGTCGTGTTCCAGCTTGTGACGGCGTCACTTGCGGCATATTCATTCGCAAGGCTGAAAGGGCGATTGAAAGAACTGATATTCTTTGTTTACATAGTTGTAATGCTTATGCCCTATCAGGTAACGCTCGTGCCGAACTATCTCATTTCCGATTGGCTGCATATCCTCAATACACGGGCAGCAATAATCCTGCCGGGAATTTTCACACCATTTGCGGTGTTCATTCTGTCAAAGATAATGCGCAGGATCCCCGTTTCGCTGATAGAAGCTGCCCAGCTTGACGGCGCAGGGGAATTTCAGATATTTGCTCACATATGTATGCCGCTTTGTAAAAGCGCGCTGTTTTCGGTGGCGATACTGGTTTTCATAGACTACTGGAACATGGTCGAACAACCGCTGGTGCTGCTTTCGGATACGAACTTATACCCGCTGTCGGTGTTCCTTTCACAGATAAACAGCGGAGAGATAGGACTTGCTTTTGCAGTCGCAACGATATATATGATACCGACTTTGCTGATGTTCCTTTACGGTGAGGATTACCTTGTGGAAGGAATAGCTTATTCCGGCGGCATAAAGGGATAAATTCTATAATAAGGAGTTAACGGATATGAATAAAAAAAGAGAATGGGTGAAAAATGCGGCAATAGTTTTTCTTGTTATAATGCTTGTGTTGACATTTTTCTCAAATACGATAATGAACTATTCGCTGCCGGAAGTTTCGGCACAGTATGTTGACGGCGGAACGCTTTCCGAACAGATCCGCGGCAGCGGAGTAGTTGAAGCGAACCAGATCTACGATATAACGATCGATGAAACAAGGACGATATCTTCCGTTGAAGTAAAAGAAGGAGATGTTGTCGAAAAGGATCAAGTACTGTTCAGGCTCGAGGACAGCGAGAGCGCAGAACTTGAAGCCGCGCAGAAAGAACTTCGCGCCGCGCAGAAAGCTTACGATGAAGCGCTTATTTCCGAGGGTTACGATTACAGCCTTGATGAACTCGATATTGAGAAAAAAGAAGAAAATTTACAGACTCTCAAAGAAGAATTGTCCGAAATACCCGAAAACAATGACGATATTGAAGCATTGATAAAGACCCTCGAAAGCGAAAAAAAAGATCATGAAAGAGAAATAAAAAACTGCAATGATGCCCTTACGGCAATAGAAGCAAAGGAATACACTTCTCTTGATGAAAGCATTTATAATAAAATAAGTACTGCTTTGTCAAAAGTTGAAAGAGAAGAAAAAAACAAAAGCAATACCGAGGAAAAGATCAAGGAGATCGAGGAGTCTATGGCCGGAGGAGGCAGTGCCGAAGAGGTCGCCGCAGCCGAAAAAAATGTTGCTGATATCGTCAATCAGATAAACAATGTACAGTCACAGATAACTCAACTCATGATATATCCTCCCGAAAAACAGGAGGACTATATGAGTCAGCTGGGTCAGTTACAGAACCAACTGAGCGGTCTTAACAACGATCTGTCATACGCTCAGAAAATGTATAACAGCGCGGTCGAAAAATCATCTAAGTATAATTCTAATTCGCAGCAGCTGGATTCTTATAAGAAAACTCTTAAAACAAATGAAACTAATCTCAGCAAATTCCAGAAATCTTTCGATAACATTATCGCGGAAGTGAAAAATGAACAGAAAGACAGAATATCCGAACTTGAAGACGCTGTGGAAATTATTGACGAACAGATAGAAGAAGCTAATAAAACAATTGAAGAAACAGGAGACAGAAGCGCAAAAGAAAAAGAGATCAAAGAAGCGGAAAATGCTCTTGAAGTCGCTAAACTCACCCTTGAACAGAAAAAGAAAGATGACGCCGTGCAGGTCAGCAAGAATAATCTTATGCTGAAAGATCTGCTCGCGTCGGTGGAAGACGCAGAAAAAAATGTTGAAAAATTTGAGTCAAGATCAATAGGAGCGGAAATTACTGCAAAAGTAGGCGGAAAAATAACTTCCCTCCCGTATTCGGCAGGAGAAACTGCGGAAATGGGTACGGTGGTAGCTTCTATAGAAATGTCCGAAAAAGGTTATACCCTTGAATTCCCCGTTACAATGGAACAAGCCCGCA
Organism: uncultured Clostridia bacterium; assembly: GCA_947625915.1. Classification (GTDB taxonomy): domain Bacteria; phylum Bacillota; class Clostridia; order Oscillospirales; family Ruminococcaceae; genus RGIG8773. The sequence continues at coordinate 65,327 of CANQPX010000003.1, read as the reverse complement.
AAGTAAGTGTCGGCGATGAAGCGGAGATACAATATTTCCTTTACGGCGATGCAAAAGCTGTTCTTACATCCATAGATACCGATAAGGATAATCCGTCGCAAAGAAAAATTCTTAAATTTGCCGTTACCGGTGATATTACTCCGGGACAAAATCTTCAGCTGGCAATGGGCTCAAAAGGACAGAGATATGATTACATAGTTCCGAAAAGTGCTGTTCGGGAAGACAGTAACGGTAAATTTGTCCTTGCGGTAGTTGCAAAGAGCAGCCCGTTGGGAAACAGATATGTTGCGGAAAGGATCGACGTCAATGTACTTGCATCGGACGATACACGTTCCGCGGTATCGGGCGGATTTATCGGCTCAGAATTCATAATTTCCACTTCAACAAAACCTATAGAACCCGGTATGCAGGTAAGGCTCGTCGATCAATAAGCGGTCTGACCGTATCCGAAGCATTAAAGGAATGATGATATGAAGCCTAAGCATATAATTTTGCTTATGATAAATACAGCGTCGATAGTATTTTTTGTATGCATGACGCTTGCCGCATATTTTACGGCGGTCTCTCTTCCGGATCAACAGGCTGCAAAGCGTTGGGGCGATGGAACGGACTATTCTCAAATAAGCGTTTATACGGATAGTTACGATGAAATGAGCGCAGATTCGATATTTATGACAAGGATAGATATTGAAAAAAAGCTTGTGGAAAATTCCATTGCTTCCGAAAAAGAAGGCGCAAGGGTCTGGACAGACGCGTTTTCGTCATATCAGATGCAGATGAATATAAGTTCCGACAGAGCAAGCGCAGATGCGGCAGTTATAATTACGGGCGGTGATTTTTTCGTATTTCACCCGCAGGATATGATAAGCGGATATTACTATTCCGACAGCGATACGATGTATGACAGGATAGTCGTGGATAACGTTCTGGCATGGCAGCTGTACGGTTCATCGGATGTTGTAGGTATGCCTGTGACGATAAATGGGAAATATTTTTATATTGCGGGAGTTTTCAATAAAAGCGAAAATAAGGATATCGAAAAAGTTTACGGCGAAAAGCCGAGAGCATATATGCCTTATCAGGGATATTCGCTTATAAACGAAGCGGGAGCAGAATTTTCCTGCTATGAAGCCTGCCTGCCCGAGCCTGTAAGCGGGCTTGGTAAGCAGATCGTTTCGGATTGCATAGGCATTAATGAAGAAAATTACAGGTTAGTTGAAAATTCTTCAAGATACGGACTGAAAAAACGTTTTGAACTGCTTTCGGATAAAAATATCCGTTCGGTGGTGGATATCCCGGTCGTTTATCCTTATTGGGAAAATGCCGCAAGAATTGCCGAGGACAGGTCGGTAACGCTGCTGCTTATGCAGATCGCAGGACTTGTCACACCGACATTTACAATATTATATCTTTTCAGACTGCTTATAAAAAGCAGAAAGAAAATATTTGAAAAAATACGAGAAAGTTTAAGCAATAAAATTGAAAAAAACCGTTTAAAATACAGGGAAAAACGTGCCGCATCATCGGAGAAAAAGAAAGCTGCCGTAAAAAGCTGAAAAATTATTTAAAATAAAATTTTTCGTAAAAATTCTGTTTTTACTGTAAGAAAAAGAAGAAAATTTCGTCTTTTAGGGAGTGAGGAATTTCACTCACAAAATATCGGTAAAAACGGAGGTAAATCATGAAAAAATTTTTTTCAAGATCGGCGGCAGCAGTGCTTGCTGCGTTAATTGCAGCGGGATCTTCCGCTTGTAACAAAACAGACGCGAACAGCGGAGATATTTCGGGAAATATATCTTCCGCCGCAGAAGAAAAAGGCGGGATATTTTCCGCAAAAAAAGAGGAAAAAAATAAAAGCGGACAAATTGCTTCAAAGGAGAATATTTTTTCAGCGGAAAACATAAATATTTCAAGCGGGATGCAGCCTGTGAGCGGAGTTTTTTCGGACGGCGAAAAAATTTTTGCCGCTGCGGACGGAAAGCTCCTTACATATTCTCTTGACGGAAAACTTGAAAATACGGTCGAAATCCTTTCAGAGTCGGAAGGACAGCGTTTTATTGAATATGCCGCAATTTTCGGAGACGGTTTTCTTACGGTTGAAAATTCCGAAACGTCTCCGTTTATGGTGAAATATGATAAAAACTGCAATAAACTTTCCGAAACAAGTCTTGAAAATATTACGAATGAAACAGGGGAGCGGAGTTTATATATTACTTCCGCAGCAGTTTCAAATGACGGAACGCTTTTCATGACGTTTTACGGCAGTTTGTATTCAGCAAATGAAAATTCCGTGAGAAAAATTTCGGGCGGTGCGGATAAATATTTTGATAATGTTATAAAAGCGGGAGACGGCAGGATATTTGCTGAATATTCCGATCCGAGCGGCAGCAGAAGTTTTGCGGAAATTACTGATGCGGGAATTTTACCGTTGGAAATTTCCGCTGATATTTCGGGACAAATAATAAGCGGCTGCGGCGAATATGATATGTTCATTCTCGGCAGCACAAAAATTTTTTCTTACGATATCGAAAATAAAGAGATGCTGACTTTTATTGACCTTTCCGCTTCGGGAATAGACGCAGGCTCTGTTTCCGCGGAAAACGGCATAACGGTACTTCCCGACGGCAGGATAATTCTTACGGTGAAAAATATTAACGGCGGCGGTTTTTATTCGGCATTGGATCTTTCGGCGTGTGTGCTTACCGAGATCCCGCCCGAAAAGATACCCGATAAAGAACTTGTTAAAATTTATGCGCTTGCTGTAAATTCAGATGTAAAACGTGCAATAACCGATCTAAACAAAAACAGCAGCGAATATTATATAGAACTTACCGACTTTTATGATACATCAGGCGATTATAAGGACAAGCTCTCGCGAATGAATATGGAAATGACTTCGGGGAATATTCCCGACATAATTGCGATAAGCGGTTCTATGCCTGCGGAAAGCTATGCCGCAAAAGGCTTGCTTGCAGATCTTTACGATTTTATGGACAACGATGCGGACTTTCATAAAGAGGATTATTTGCAGAATATTTTCAAGGCATATGAAACAAACGGAAAACTTTACAAGGCTGTTCCGGGGTTCAGCATACAGACGCTTGTGGGAAAAACTTCAAAAGTCGGCAGTTCCCAAGGCTGGACAATGGACGAGTTCATAAAATTTGCGGACGAAAATGCTTCGGACGGTTCATGGCAAGGACTTTTTGAGACTACATCGTGTTCTAAAATGAATATGCTTTTAACTTTCATGTCATTTAATTTCGGAAGTTATATGAACGCAAAAACGGGAGAATGTTATTTTGACGGCGATGATTTTGTAAAGCTGTTAAATTTCTGCGGCAGATTTCCCGAAAAGACCGTAAGCAAAGACAAAATTGATTTTTCTTCCGAACAGAGTGCATACCGTGAGGACAGGACTTTGCTCATGACAACAACTATCGGAAGTTTCCGTGACATAAAAACACTTGAACAGACTGATTTCGGCGAAAGTGTGACGTTCAAAGGTTATCCCTGCGGCGGCAGCGGTTCGTTTATTTCGGAGGACTTTTCCCTTGCAATAACATCAAAAGCGGCAGCTCCCGAAGGTGCGTGGAAATTTATAAAATATTTCTGGTCTGATGAATACCAATCAAAATATCTCGGAGCGCAGAGTTATAATTTCCCTGTAAAAAAATCCGTTCTGGAACGTGCTGCTGCAAGTGCAAAGTTGAGCGCGGACGCTGAAAGTTTTTCCGGCAGGTCTGCTGCCGAGCCAAATACCGATGAGGACAACGAACGAATGATGAATTTTATAAATTCGCTTACAGAGATCCGCAGTTACAACAGTTATGTTTACGACATTGTACGAGAAGAAGCGGGGGCATATTTTTCGGGGCAGAAGTCTGCGGAAGAAGTTTCGGGGATCATTCAGAACCGAGCGGCGAACTATTTAGCGGAGCAGTTTTAACGGGGCAGGCGAAGCCTGCCGGACAGTTTTGAGAGTGGGGAGTTGAGAGTGGAGTTGTCGGTGGGGTTCTTTATTTTGCTTTTCTTGATTTTTTATTTTGAATATAACCCTTTTTGCCAAATTGTTCGGGGGGGGATGACACTTCAGGGAAGGAAGAACCCAAACGGGGCATTTAAGAACGCTGTTCTTATATTTTATTTTGAATATAACCCTTTTTGCCAATTCATGCGAGGGGCAGACAACCATAAGGGAAGGGGAAACCCGACCGCCCCTATGGGCGCTCGCACGGTTTTCCCCTTCCCTTAGTTTTTCTCCCCTCGCGCTCCCCACTTTCCTTCAACCTTTCCCCTTCCACGCTCGCTATCCTAAAGTAGAGATTATAGAAAAGATTTTTTAGATTTCTATAACAAAATTTGTGGAGTCAACAGTGACCCTTAGTTTTGTTTATCTTGGTAAGAGAGTTCTACTGTTAGTTTGATATTCAACAATTATAGAGTTCTACACGGGAAAGGACTCCAAAAAAGAAATTATATTGTTTAGAAATACTATTCTTCTTTAATTTTCATCTAATATTAGAACGCTCGTACTAAGGTAAGCTAAACTAAGGAACCCGTAGCCAACGCAATCTCCGTTCAAGAGTACTAAAAAGCCTTTTATATAATATTAGCTTTAGCATAGCGAGCGTGGAGAGGGATAGGGTTGGGGAGTAGGGGGCTCGGGGGACAGAACCGCAGGGGAAGGGAGAACCCGTGCGAGCGTCCCCGTTAATTTCTCGGGTTCGCCCTTCCCTAAAGGTTCTGTCCCCCGAAACATAAAACTAAGAGATTTAAACAAAATAAAGGATAAGAACAGCGTTCTTAAAAGCCCCCGCGCTCGGGTTTCCCTGTCCCTTATGGTTGTCTGCCCCTCGCAAGAAAAAACGAAAAGATTTTTACTAAGCTTTTATTAAAAGCGCCCCGCGTTCGGGTTCTCCCTTCCCTAAAGGTTCTGTCCCCCGAAAACTCAAAAAGAAGGTTATAAGCAAAATAAAAAATTAAGAAAAGCGAACTAAAGAACCCCACCGACCGTCTCCCACCCACCCCGCTCGGGTTTCCCCGTCCCTTATGGTTGTCTGCCCCATCACAGGAAAAAAACGAAAAAATTTTTACTATGCTTTTAATAGAAAAGCAAACTTCGTCACTTTTAAATTTGCCCCAAAAACTCAAAAAGAGGGTTATAAACAAAATAAAAAATCAAGAAAAGCAAACTAAAGCCCCCCTACCGACCGCCGACTTGCCAAATTATAAAAGGATCGTAACTTGTGTTGACAAAATACAAGTAATGATATATACTATTTAAAGAAAGGACGGTTATTTAGATGAATAAGTTAACATCAAGAATAACTGCTGCGGTAATGGCTGCAGCAATGGCTGTGGGATTTTCCTCCTGCGGCAAGAGCGAAGATGTCATAGCTTCAAAGGAGCACGTCTATTCCTCACAGATAATTGAACTCCCGAAAGGTATGACCTACAGACAACAAGTGATCTACAGCAACGATAAACTGTTTATTATCGGTGAAAATAGTTGGGAGGATACTATCCCGTACGATGATGATACAACAGACGGCAGCACAGATGAAGTTATTGACGCAGAGGAGATAGTCGTTACTGACGTTGGTACGGACGACGCCGCTGTACCCGCAGAGGAAACATTCTGGCACAGCGAAAGAAAAATGCAGATAGTCGATATGGAAGGAAACCTTCTTAAAGAGATCGTGCTTTCCGACGAGTCAAACAGCGACGGGAGCCGTTGGATAACAAATATCATCGTTGCTAATAACGGCGACCTTATTTTCCTTGAACAATATAACAATTGGGACATGGAAACAGGTGAGTCGGAAGAAACGTTCTATATTTCAAGGTACAGTTCCGAGGACGGCAGCAAAATTTCCGAAGCCAGCCTTGAAAAGCTCACAGCTAATGCTTCGGAAGATGAGTATATTTATTTCAGGAACATCGTTGAAGCAGACGACGGAACTTTCGTCCTGCCTTGTAATTCATCTATTTTCATTACAAATGACAAGGGCGATCTGCTTGGAACTATCAAGAACGAAGCCGTAAATGACAATACATGGATGAACGGCGCATATAAAACAAGTGACGGCAGGATATTTACTGTGGTGACTACAAGTAAGATGGAAGGCGAAATTTATACTTCCGAGTCAAAACTTGTTGAAATAGATGTTGCCGGAAGAAAATTAGGCACGGAATATCCTTACACCGCCAACGGTTCACTTATGAACGGTACGGACAAGTACGATCTTCTCCTTACAAGAGATTCGGGACTTGCGGCATACGATATAGAGACTGATACTACCGAGACGATAGTTGACTGGCTGAAATCAGGCATTGACACGACTGCTATGGATACTTCGACAGGAATAAGCGTTCTGCCTGACGGAAGAATTTTCCTCATAACCTATGATTATGACTGGAACGGCGGAGGCGGTTACAGTTGGAGCAGCGACGATCAGGTAGTAAATATCCTTACCGAAGTCGATCCCGCAGATATCCCCGATAAGAAACTCATCAAAATGTATGCTATCTATCTTGATACAGCTATAAAACGTCAGATACTGGAATACAACAAGAACAGCACCGAATATGAGATAGAACTCACTTCCTATCAGGATTATGTAGTAAACAGCTATGATGATGCTGTTACAAAACTGAATAATGATATGATCGCGGGAAATCTGCCGGATATCCTTGTTATAGACAGCCAGCTCCCTGTCGACAGCTATATTTCAAAGGGATTGCTTGCAAATCTGTATGATTTTATGGATAAGGACGAAACCTTCAACCGCGAAGATTACTTGCAGAATGTTTTCGAGGCTTATGAGACCGACGGAAAACTGTATGAAGTCGTTCCGAACTTTACTATAAATACACTTGTGGGCAAGACTTCCAAAGTCGGAACCGAAAGCGGCTGGACAATGGAAGAATTTATCAAGTTCTGTGAGGAGAATACCGAGTCCGTAGATCAGGTATTCGGCGACAGATGGGGAACAAAAGCGTCTATGCTCCAGAATATGATCTATTATAACGGTTCAAACTTTATCAACAAGGAAACAGGCGAGTGCAAGTTCAATACGGACGAGTTTATCAATCTGCTTGAATTCTGCAACAAGTTCCCCAAGGAATATGAGGACGACTCGGCGATGGATATGGATCCGAATTATTGGAACGAGTATGAAAGCCGTTTCAGAGAGGACAGAGCGCTTCTCAGTCAGGCATATGTTTCAAGCTTTGATTTCTTTGTTCAGCAAGAAACAGGTACGTTCGGCGAGCCGATAACAGTTAAGGGTTATCCCACAAGCGAAGGTAACGGCTCTGTTATCAATGCGGATACGTCTATGGCAATAACCTCTAAGGCTAAAAACGCTGACGGTGCATGGGATTTTGTAAAATATTTCTATTCCGATGATTTTCAGGATCTGCTTTCAACAAGAAATTCATACACATTCCCCGTAAAGATCTCTTCACTTGAAAAGCAGGCGGAATCGTACAAGGAGAAGCCTTACTGGCTGAACGATGACGGAACAAAAGAGGAATATGACAATTATTACTGGCTCGGAGAAGAGCGTATACCTATCCCGGTAAATACCGATGCGGACAATCAGAGAATGATGGACTTTATAAAGTCGGTAAACAATTCCGGACGTTACGATCAGCAGGCACTTACGATCATCAACGAAGAAGCGGGAGCTTTCTTTGAGGGACAAAAGTCCGCCAAGGACGTTGCAGAGATAATCCAGAACCGCGTTTCAAACTATATCGCGGAGAATAGGTAAAATTAAAGCGGAGATCATTTGATCTCCGCTTTTGCTTTATATCCAATTTTCAATGGTAAGTGTTGGTATTCTTTCAAATTCACGAATATTATTTGTTACAAGAATAAGTTCTTCAGACAATGCGTGTGCTGCGATAAGCATATCCATAGTGCCTATAGGAGTTCCTTTTTTTTGAAGGTAAGCACAAATTTTTCCATATTCAATTGCAGCACTGTCTCCAAACGGCAAAACTGTAATTATTGAAAGGAATTGAGCTAAAGCATCAGCATTTCTTTTGGGATAATCACTTTTGGATATTCCGTGTTCCAACTCTGCAAGTGTTATTGCTGAAATGCAAAGTCCGTGTATTCTGTTATGGTCGATCATTTTCAGAATATTTTCAGGATGTTTTTTGATAGCATATATACAAATATTTGTGTCTAACATATACTTCATAGTTCTTCCCTCGTTGATGGTGTTTCCGGCATTCTTCCGTCTTTCATAAAATCATCGGAAAAGCCTTTCAGCCCGTTTATAAATGTTTCCCAGAGAGCATCTTCCTCTTTTGGGATAAGCATAACACTTTTCCCGATCTTTTTGATAAAAACTTCATCACTGTCAAATCTGAATTGTTTTGGCAGCCGTACTGCCTGACTTCTGCCGTTTTCAAAAATTTTTGCAGTGTCCATAGCATCGCCTCCTGATTATAGTATATACCATAGTATACATCGTTGTCAATATCTTTTTGGGATATTGACAAAATAAAAAAGTTAAGATATAATTAAAACAGAAAGTCTGATAAAGGAGGCATCGCTATGGCTGCACCGGAAATAAAACGCTATACTGCGGAAGAATTTTTTGCAATGGAAGATCTGCCCGTATGCTGTGAACTTATTGACGGCGTGATAGTTCCTACTCACGGCGGAACTATTGAAATGTCCGCCGCACCTAACTATTTCCATCAGGATATTATTATGATAATATCCAACACAGTCTATAACTATATCAAAAGGAACAAAGGAAAATGCAAGGTCTTTTCTTCTCCTGCCGATGTGAAACTCAAAGGCGGTGAGATAGTCCAACCCGACATTTTTGTGATCTGTGACAAGGACAAGATAAAAGAGCAATACTGTGAGGGCGCACCCGATTGGGTCATTGAGATAACTTCTCCGTCCACGGCAGCAAAGGATTTTTCAAGAAAAATGGAACTTTACAAGGAAAACGGCGTGCGGGAATATTGGATAGTAGATACCGAAAGAAAACGCGTTATTGTTTATCCTTTTGAAGAAAATAAAGGCGTTGAGATATACACTTTTAAGGAAGATATTTTTTCGCATATCTACAAAAATTCCGAAGAACCTTTAGCTGTGAATTTGTCTGACATAGATAAAGAATAAAATAAAATTTAATAGGCAATGCCGCAAAAAAATTTACGGCATTGCCTATAATTTTTTTATTTCTCCTTTGATGTTAGGTTCGAGGAAACTTTTTATTTTATATTCCGCAATATCCGTTTCCATAACGGCTTCAAGCGTTTTTCGCACTTTATCTCCGAAGGCGGGCATTATCATTCCGGAAGCGTCTTCTATGGCGTCGTAAAGCGGAGGATCTTCCCTAACTTTTAAAATTGCTCCATGGGAAGAAAAAATAAATTTGAAAATTTTTGTGCAGCTGGTTTCGGTAAAGCACATTGTGATTTTCAAAACGGGGATCTCATCTTCGTCAAGAGTCAGAGCCGAAAAAATACCCGCGCGGAAAATATCCCCGCGTTTTTCAAAATTTGTATAAGACGGTTTATCGGAAAAATCAAGAGGGATATCGTGCGTTTCATCATCACAGGAAATTTTCATTATTATTTTTCCGTCTTTAACAAAAAAATCAGCCGAATTTATCCCGCTTTCAAAATTCCCGTTCATTATCTGGATAAGCACCGGCAGTATACCGCAGTGATTATTTTCAAAAATAATTTTATGTCCCGCAAGAACGGCTGCCGCAGGCGGGATCTCTTCGCGATGTTCTTCTTTTTTTGCAGAAAAAATACTGCGGCGCAGCCTTTCAGTAAATGGAATTTTTATTTCTTCGGAAATAATATTTCCGAACCGCGCATTTGCAAGAGAATTTCTTAATTCCGCAGCATATCCGTATCTGAAATTTTTTATCGGAGCATCATCGAAATTTTTATTTTCATTTATAAATCCCGTGACGATATTTAAAAGTTTTCCCTGCGGAAATATCCCTGTGCTGCCGGAATTTATTGCTATCACAATATTTCTTCCGGGGAAAATATAAACGTTCTGCCCGAACATTCCGCTGAAAAGATAGCCGGAATTATTTTTCAATATCCATATCTGATAGCCGTAACCGTTCCTGTCAACATTGTTCGGCACATCAATTTTTTTTGAAGCGGAATTTGCTATCCATTCCGCATCAATGATCATTTTGCCGTGCCATATCCCGCCGTCAAGATAAAGCTGACCGAGTTTTGCGTAATCGAGTATGCTCATATAAAGTCCCCAACCGCCTTTTTCAATGCCGCAGGGACTTTTTTCCCAGTAAAAATTATTTATCCCCAGCGGAGCAAAAAGCCGTTCGCTTAAAAATCCCGAAAGGGAAGTGCCGCAGCGTTTGCAAATTATTGCGGAGAGCATATATGTGTTCAAACTGTTGTAATGGAATTTTTCTCCCGGCTCAAAAATTACATCTGACGAAAGAAAATTATTTACCCAATCCGAACTCATTAATGCTTTTGCTTCGTTGAACGCCGCGCCGCTCGACATTGTAAGTAAATTTTCAACGGATATTTTTTTCATTTTTTCATTTATTTTTTCGGGTAAATCATCGGAAAAAATATCGATTATTTTTTCGTCCAAGGATAATTTATTTTCTTTTGCCGCAAGACCTACAGCCATTGAGACAACGCTTTTGCTCATGGAATGTGAAACGTGCGGAGTTTGCAGTTCATAGGGCGACCAAGCGGCTTTTGCGATAAGTTTTCCGTCTTTCAGAACAACAGCAAGATGAGGACGTATGCCGTTTTCCTTGGAAATATCCGAGAACATTTTCAGCAAAGCTTCCGAGCGTACGCCTGTCTGTTCGGGGATAAGTTCTTCAAAAACGCCGTCTGTCGGAGAATTTTCGATATAAGGTTTTTGTGGGATATAAATGCCGTTTGGTTCAGAGCCTTTTGCAAGGCTGTAGACCCATTCCAAGGCTTCTAACTGCAATTTGATGTTCATTTTATTTTCTCCCGCAATAAAATTCGATATTATTATTATTATTATTAATTATATGCGGGAAAGGGTAGGTAAATTCTAAAAAATTCAGATTATCAAAAAACTAAAAAATCGGCGCGGACAAATTAGAAAACGAAAAACAAAACTTTGCCCGAAAAGCTGGTCCAGCGCAGCCGCGCTGGTGGGGTCAAGGGGTGAAACCCCTTGTCGCCATCCGCAGATGGCGAAATCCCCATTACGAAGGCGCCTCTGCAAAGGGGTGAATTGCAACCGAAGGTTGCAAGAGGGGAACGCTCTGCAAGAGAGAGCGTTCCCCTTGGTATTAACGGTTATTATGATTTATGCCTTGCAAAACAGCCCGGTGAGCTGTTTTGCAATACAGAGCAATTTGTTTTCCAAAAAATCTGTTGCTTGACGACAAACTATATTATGCTTTATCGACAAGCTGAAAGCAATTTTGCGCAAAGCGCAAAATTGCTTTTCGATCATGTTCGTTACTTCTCGTTTTTGTCAAAGTAAACTATTCCTAAACCAACGGTACTCATGTAACATCTTCCGTAAACGTTCATGTCTCCGCAAATAAACTCACCGTTGCCCGTGCCGCCGAAATTATGCTCATCATCGTTTATCCGTTCCCATGTCTTGCCGTTGTCCTCGGACATATATGCTCCGGGCTTTTCAGCTTCCTGAGTCATGCCCCAGATGTAGATAACAAGCGGGTCACCGTCATTTTTGGCTTTTCCCAGTCCGACTGCTTCGCAGCTCTTTATACCTTGGACATAATCCGCTGTGTATCCGTGATCTTCCGAAAGCAGAAGTCCTGCACCGTTGGCAAAAAATATCCGTCCCTCTTTTGTCGGGTCAACGCATATCCTGCTGAAACTCGGTGCTATGGAAGAATTCCTCGTAAAAGTTTTTCCGCCGTCCTCACTGATGAAGAACGCGCTTTTTCCGCAGCCGTAAACATAATTTGCATTGCTCGGATCTCCGATGATATATGCGTCCATTCCGACAATGCCTTCCGATGCGTTCCATGTTTTGCCGAAGTCTTCTGTCCAATATAACATCGTGCCGTTCTCGGGACGCCATAAAAGGATCATTCCATCAGCGTTAAAGGCTACCCGTCCGCCGTAAAAAGTTTTTCCCGCTTCGGGTGAATTGGTAATGCGCGTCCATGTGTTCCCGCCGTCTGTGGAATATGTCAGCAGCATATTTGAAGCGTCGCCGCCGACTTTTGCCCAATAATTTGTGTTCTGAGGAGCAATTGTGATGCTCGTTGTTGTGCCGATCTGATCCTTATGTCTTTCGGCAGGAGTAAAAATATCCTCATGGACAAATCCGTCATAGTCTCCTATAGCGGAAACAAGGGGATAGTCTTTTAAGGAAATTATATCCAGCGGAACGACTTCCTCTATGCCGCGCGCGTCAAAGTAGAATTCGGGAGCGTCCGCCCAGATATTGTCGCAGGAGAAAACACCGTTGCCCGAATTTACCATTATTTTGCCGGTGTTGAACGGGTCGATGGCAAGGCTGCTGCACCAATGTATAGCATAGCCTTCTATCCAGTTTATGCCGTTAGTGCTCATGGTCATATTGCTCATAATGTTTGTCCATGTTTTGCCGCCGTCGGTGGAAGTGAAGAATTTGTCACCGTAAGAACCGTTCGGCTGCGCTTCATAGGTGTTGGAAGTTACAGCTGTAAGTTTGTTATTGTCGTTAGGGTCGATAACGATATCTCCGAAGGGGTTCGACGTTGGGGAAATATTTTCCGCCGTACCGTCGGTATTGTAACGGTAGATCGCTCCGCTGCTGCAATTCCACGGACCCTCTTGGTCAACGTAAGTAACATAAAGATCCCCTTCGCTGTCGAGTTTCATACGCTGTACCATAAGATCGTTCACAGCATTTTCAAATCTTTTCCAGCTTTCTCCGCCGTCCTCCGAAATGAAAAGATTTCCCTCGGGAGTGTCTTTTGAGGAAACGGCAGCATAGATCTTCATGGTTTTTCCGTCTTTAGCCGAAGCGGGATCGAAAAGTATACTGTTTATGCCGTTGCCGTTCTGAGTGGAAGTTACGGGAAAACTTGAAACGCTTTCCCATGTTTTTCCACCGTCGGAACTTTTTATCATTCCGCCTGTCCGTCCGCCCGCGAAGATAATATCCCCGTTATTCGGGTCAACAGCGATCCTTTCGCCGTTTCCGCGTCCCATGCCGTTGCCGTGGACTTTTATTTTATCGGTAACATCGACTACCGAAACGGTCTTTCCGTAGTCCTCGGAAATTATGACTGCTGTCTTACCGTTGCTGAAATATTCTGTTCCCGCAAGGAGAAAGACTCTGTTCGGATCCTGCGGGTCGAACGCAAGTCCGTCTATCCCGAGAAGTCCTCTGTCATCTGCGGATACCCAGTAGTTCATGGAAGTCCACATATTGTTTGTTTCGGGCGTGCGGTAATATGCACCGCCCACATCGGTCCTTGCGTAATAAACGTCCTGCTCGGGAGTGGAATACACTCCGCTCACAAATCCGCCGCCGCTGATCGCGACCTGACCGTATGACCATTCGCTTTCATTTTTTGAACAGCCGCCGAATACGGAAATGCACATAACGGCAGAAACCAAAAAAGCAGCTGCTTTACCTATTTTTTCCTTCATAAAGGCATACTCCTTTGTCAATAAAACTTAATAATAGTATAAAACATATATTTCCTGATGTCAATAGGAAAACCGCAAGTTCAAACAAAAAAATCGGCTCCGAAATGTTTCCCGAGCCGATAATAACAACAAATATAAGACAATTCTGCAAATTTTTTAACTTTTTCATAATTTTCCCTTGACTTTTACAGAAAATATGGTATAATAATATATAAGCTGTGATCTTGTGTATGGATCGTTTCTTCATACATACCTTGAAATACACAGATCCTGCTTTTGATTTCGTTTAGAAAGCCGTTCCCGAGTCTGCATAGGGAGCGGTTTTTCTATTTTTGTATGAACTGTTTTCCGTTATCCGAGACTTTTTATCCTTGATATAAGGTCATAGCAAAGCCTGTTCACACCGTCAAAATCCACTGCGGGGATATAGAGCCGCTCGAGAGAATCATGATCGGTCTTGGCATTTTTCAGGGATATAACGGCTTCATCACGGAGATCTTTTGCAGCAGAAGCGTTGAACTTTAAACGCATTTTTTTGCCGGAAATGACGCTTTTGTCATAAAATCTTTTGAAATTTACGGGCTGTTTTGCTGCAATGGTGATATCGTTTATCGGATCTGCTGTGATAAATGCAGTCTTTATTTCGGGGATAAGCATATGCTCAAAGCTTTCATTCCCGTAAAGAGTGCATACGCTTATGCTCACGCGGAAACCTTTTGATACGGCGATATCGGAAAATTTTCTGAGAAAAAGTTCCGCGCCCGCATATAAATTATCGTTAAGAAGATATATCGTGTAGTCGTAGGGAATATTTGTCAGATATCCTTGGGGAGTAAGAGCCGAAAGTTGACGGAATTCTATTTTTCCTGCGGCGTTATCGGTTCGCTTGGGAAGAAGTTTTTTTGCTGTACGGTAAATGAAACCGTCCAGCTTTTCTTTATTGAGCGCGGAAATGCCTATCTGGCAAGTGTCGCCTATGACTGCGGAAAGTGCTGTAATGCAGCGCCTGCATCTTGCGTGGTGCTGTAAGTAAGCCGAATTTGCGGAAATTATCTCATTTTTGGAGTTTTTCAGTCTGCCGATATCCCAGTATGCGCCGAGATCGATGATCTGCTGAACAGCGCCGGGGTATTCGGGTTCAAAAACATGAGGGGGAGTCCCGTCAACAAATATCACCTTACGATCCGTGAAAACCACTGCGTCAAGTGAATCAGGGTCGCTTGAACAGTGATATATTTCCTTTCTGTCATCGGGGAAAGCATCTGCGAGACGTTTCATAAGTGAGGATTTGCCCGTTCCGGGACCTCCCTTTATTATGTAGGTATGGAAATCGGTATCGGCGATCATATTGCCGAAATGTGAGCGGAAGCCGGTGGGGGAGCTTCCGCCGAGAAAGCAGGTCAGACAGTTCATTATATCAGCTCCATAAATATTTTAAGGAAAGACCGCTTTTTGCGGTATTGCCTTTATTATATTATGAAAGCAAAGGATTTTTGTGCCTGAGGGACAAAAAACAGTCCTGCTCAGAAATATATGCACAGAACTGTTTTGACTGCCGAAAAACTAAAAGTAGGCGCGAACAAACTAAATAGCGAAAAACAAAACCTTGCCCGAAAAGCTGGTCCAGCGCAGCCGCGCTGGCGGGGTCAAGGGGCGGAGCCCATTGTCGCGCTCCGCAGAGCGCGAAATTCCTTAATGCCTTTAGGAGCTCCGCAGGGGGTGAATTTACGCCGCAGGCGTAAAGAGGGGGAAGCCCTGCGATAGAGGGCTTCCCCCTTGGCATTAACGGTTGTTGCCATTTAAGCCTTGCAAAACAGCCCGGTGAGCTGTTTTGCAATAAAGAGCAATTGATTTTTCCAAAAAATAATTCGTATCGACAAACTGAACAGTCCCGCGCAGAAATATCTGCGCGGGACTGTTTGTAAGATCTCCTATCGGGAAAATCTTTATGTTTTATTGATCTTCTTCGGCGTCCTGAAGTGCATCGTAACCGCTTTCGCCTGTTCTTACTCTTATTACGTCCTCAACATCGTAAACGAATATCTTTCCGTCGCCGATATGACCGGTATACAATGCCTTTCTTGCGGCTTCGACTACCGTCTCAACAGGAACTTTGCAGACAACTACTTCTACCTTTACCTTAGGCAGCAGCGTCGTTTCAACGGGAACACCACGGTACATTTCTCCTGCGCCTCTCTGAGTTCCGCAGCCGAGTATCTGAGTTACCGTCAGACCTGTTACGCCGATATCGCCGAGTTCACGTTTGAGATCTTCAAACTTGTTCTGTTTGCAGACAACGGAAACTTTGGTATACTTGTTCTTTGCGTCGGAAAGTCTCTCTATATGAGGTCTTTCCGAAACTGTTACGGGAACTGCCGCAGCAACAGGTGCGGGAGCTGTTTCGGAAGTTGTTGCTCCTGTAAATACTGCGATATTGTTTGCATTAAGAGCAGGCATAAAGTCTGCATAAGAAGAAGCAAGACCGTGTTCTGTGATATCCAGACCTCTTGTTTCTTCCTCAACGGAAGCACGGAGACCGATAGTTGCTTTTATAATTAAGAATGTTATCGTTATAGCAACTGCTGTCCATGCTGCAACTGTCAGTACACCAAGGCACTGTAAGCCGAGAAGTTCAGCATTACCTGTGTAGAACAGACCGCCTATGGTTTCGCCTGCTTTGTTTGCGATACCGTATTCGGGAACTGCGGGGTTTGCAAGAAGTCCTACAGCAACTGTTCCCCATATGCCGTTCATCATATGTACCGCAACCGCACCTACAGGGTCGTCGATGTAAAGTACATGGTCAAGGAGCCATACGCCGAATACTACCAGCAGACCCGATACCGCGCCGACTACGCAGGCACCTGCCGCGTCCATAACGTCACAGCCTGCGGTTATTCCTACAAGTCCTGCAAGAGACGCGTTCAGACACATTGAAACATCAGGTTTTTTGTACTTTATCCAAGTGAATATCATACATACCACCGTTGCAACGGAAGGAGCGACAGTTGTTGTAAGGAAGATAGAACCAAGCTGCGCGGGAGTTGTTGCGGCAGCACCGTTAAATCCGTACCAACCGAACCAGAGAATGAAGCAGCCCAGTGCGCCGAGTGTAAGTGAGTGACCGGGGATAGCATTTACTTTAGTTACCTTGCCGGATTTTTTGTCGGTAACGAACTTACCGATACGTGGACCAAGGATCTTTGCGCCGATAAGAGCAGAGATACCGCCTACCATATGGATAGCGCATGAACCCGCAAAATCATGGAAACCAAGCTGTGCGAGCCAGCCATCGGGGTTCCAGATCCAGTGTGCTTCGATAGGATATATCAGCGCACTTATAACGCCCGAATATACGCAGTATGAAAGGAACTTTGTTCTTTCAGCCATTGCGCCGGAAACGATAGTCGCCGTAGTTGCACAGAAAACCATATTGAATACGAATGATGACCAGTCGAAATTTTCATATGCTGTGAAAATGTCAAAACCGGGTTTTCCGATAAATCCCAGAACATCTTCTCCCATGAGAAGTCCAAAACCTATCAGAATGAACATCGGAACACCTATACAGAAGTCCATAAGGTTCTTCATGATGATGTTAGCCGCGTTTTTGGCTCTTGTGAAGCCTGTTTCTACCATTGCGAAGCCAGCCTGCATGAAGAATACCAGTGCCGCTCCTATAAGATACCATATGGAGAACACTCCGCTGTTGACTTCGGAAGCAATGGTGTCAAGTATATTTGCGTCCATATTTTACCCCTCCTAAAATATTGGGAAATTTAAGAAATACAAAAAGGGTACTGTAAGTAAACTGCGCCTTTGCAATTTACTCACAGCACCCTTGCTGTTTTCTATGTTTATATTATATGACATTTTCGTCGGAATGTCAAGGGCTTTTTTAAAGTTTATGCAATTTCTAATATTTAAACTTGCATTTTAAAAGCTTTTTAGATATATTGTTCAACTTATTTGCAGGAAATAAAAATTTTTATTGCATAAATAATTTCAAATTGTTACGAAACAGTAAATCGGGCTGCAAACTTTCAAAGCAAAAATTTGCAGCCCGATAAAATTTTTTATTCATTTTCTATGGGAATTTCTTCCTTCTCCGTAAAGCTTTCCCAAGTTTCGGAAATTTCTGTTTCTGAGTATTCCGTTTCGGTGTATACCGTTTCCGTTATATCCGAAGAAGTTTCCCCGCCGCCTGTGGGAAGTATCACGATCGCCTGTCTGTGCATCTGATCGTAACGTGTCTCGAACTTGTTTATATTGTAGTCGATAATGCCTTTCATCGGGTCGTTCAGTGTAACAAGGTCTCCGCTCATATTAAATCCCGCAAGCACGAAACAATGTTCATTCAGGTACCAGTCAAGCTGTTCGCCTGTAGCGTTGTCATACCAAGTTTCGTAATATTCAGGCTCGATCATTCCGTCCGTTGCCCAACAGAGAACGGGCGTTCCCGCCGCAAGGTAATCATACAGCACATCGGGGTGCGAACCCGAAATGTTCTTTACCTCAAAACCGCCGCCGTGGTCGGCTATGTAATCATTTGCAGCTTTTTCAATGGCATTTGAAAAGCAGCCGTAACCTCTGCTGAACGGATCGCCTATAAAATAGTCGAAGAAACTGTCCTTATAAGTTTTCCCGTCCTCATAACGCGCGTTTCCCCAACTCGTGGGAAGATAATTTTTTGCAAGATCGGTCTTTTCCGCATCAAATCCGCAGTAACGCAGTAAAATCGTAAGTGCCGTTATCTCACAGCCCACAGGCAGTTCGGGCAATTGTAGAATATTTTCCATATCTATGTAGACCGAATTGCTGTCATATTCCTTTCGCACACGGCTGGTTATTATCGTTCTGCTTGCGGAAGTGCTTTCACTGCTTTCGGAAGAAATTTCCGTTTCTTCGGGAACAGAAGTGTTCTCGCTTTCGGTAACGGCCCCGGAAGGCTCGGTATCGGAAGTTTCCTCTTCCGAAGCGGCGGAAAACGTTTCGCTTTCGGAAATTTCCGCGTATGCGTCGGAAACATCGGGAGTTCCTTCATTTTCGTTATCCGTCAGCACGAACGCCACCACCGCAAGCACGGCAATACACAATATCAGAACTATGACTCTGACTTTAATTTCGCTCATAAGTCCGAATGTTCTCCTTGTTATTCAAATCTGAAACTTTCAAGATCAAAATTACTTCCCGGCAGGAATGCGAAAGAAACCTTGCATTTCCCCGAAATGCCGCTTATGGGGAACTCTCTGGGCGTGTAATTATCCGCTCCCGCAAATTCCGCAAGCACACGTTTTTCACTTTCACCGTCAAAAATGATATGTATGCTGTTGAGCTCAAGTTCCGAACGTCCTGTAATAATGATCTTTGAAGGTGCTTTTTCGGTAAAATCAAACTCGCCGAACTCTAAAAGCACGTTGTTTCCGATACCCGTTACCGCATCGCTCTCAACGGTGAATTTGTCGCCGTAAATGCGGTCGCTGTCAACTGCCCGTATCTCGGCAAATTCCTTTTCGGGCTTTTCAAAGCTGAAACCTTTTACATGGAAACCGTCCGACGACTCCATAACAAAAGTATGAACGCCTTTCAGCACTTTGTTTAGTTTGAATGTGTTCGGCTTGTAGGTGAGCCATTCGGGCGGCTCGTGGTAAGTGAACTCTCCTATAAGTTCTCCGCCGTCATTTGGTATCCCGTCATAGAAACGTATCTGCACGGGCGTTGTGCAGTTGGCATAAATGGGAACGGTCACCGTGTCGCTTCCCAAGCTGCCGAAGTCAACATTTTCAAAGCCGAACCAGCTGTTTTCCCAAGCGAAAGCCGCGCCCCGCTCTATGCCGTTGCCCGCATTGCCGCTTTGAACGGTGAAAAGTCCGCCTATAACAAATCCGTACGGATCGAAGGACGCTGCACCAAGTCCTTCGCCTTTCAATAACATCGGCGTAAGGATATGATACTTGTCCGTTCCGTTCTTGCAAAGGGCTCGCAGATAAAATTCTCCGTCGCCTTTGCATTTTACCGTTACGGAATTTTCGTCATGAGAAACTATCTCCGCAAGGTTGGAGTTTATCCCCAGAACGGTAGTTACCCGATATTCCACGTCTTTTTTATAGGATGCGTTTTCGGGGTAAATTTTCGTTTTGAAAGTTATTTCCCGCATTTCCGGAGTAAAAGTCCTGCTTTCGCCTGTAAATTCTATCTTACGGATAGGGATATCATTCTTTTCATTAGGACAGTCTGCCTCGGTGTGAGAATTTTCCATGACTGCGGAAATTCCCTGCGGCACCTCTGCGGGAACTGCTTTCAGTTTAACGGAATTTTCCAAGCCCGCAGGAGAGGAAACTTTTACATTTATTTCGCCCGCTTCGGTCTTTGCGGCAATTATCGCAAGGAGTTTTCCCGAGAACAGACGGCGTGAAACGCCTTTATATTCTTCATAGTCGGTGGAATCGCCGTTGTCCAGTCCGATAAGCCTTCCCGCGCCCGTAACTTCCACAAAAACGCGGTCGTTGGCGTTTGCGGTGAAATTGCCGTCCTTATCGTATGCTGAAATTTCCATAAAGATAAGGTCTGTGCCGTCTGCGGAAAGTTCAGTCTTATCGGGGATCAGCCGCAGTTCCGCAGTATCGCCGAAAGATCTTTGGATATCGCGGGCGATCTCCATTCCGTTTTCATCATAGGCAATTGCAAGAAGTTCGCCTTTTTGATATTTTATAACAGTATCAAGAGTAAGTTCCTTGCCGTGGAGGTGGTCTATGTCCTTTTCGGCAATTTTTTCGCCGTTGAAGAAGAGTTCAACTTTCGGCGCGTTGGAAGTTACTCGAACGTCAATATCCTGACCTTCGATAAAGTCCCAGTATGGGAAAATATGCACAAAAGGCGAAGCTTTGTAACTTGTCCACTCGGCGCGGTAGATGAACGCGCTGTCTTTGGGGAAACCTGCCGTGTCGAACTGTCCGAAATAGCTGTTTTTTGTGGAATAGGGAGTAGGTTCGCCGATGTAGTCGAAGCCCGTCCATATAAACTGTCCCGCGCAGAATTCCGCATCGCGGTCGGGGATAATGCAGGCTTTGGTGTTTTTTGCGCCCCAGCCCGTTGCGCAGTTACCAAGAGAAGAACACTGTTCATCATCGTCCGCAAGGACCGTTTGCGACAGCGGAAAATGATATATGCCGCGGCTTTGGATCGTGGACGCCGTTTCAGAACCGTATATCATCCAGTCGGGGTGAGCAGCATGATGCTCCTCATAAAGCCGCTCGGCATAGTTGTAGCCCGCTACTTTGAGAATGTCGGCGCATTTTTGAGCGTTTTCCCACTGCATGAAGTTAGAACCTATCGTAACGATCCCGTTTCCTCCGGGATCGTGTCTGCGGACAAGCGACATAAGCAGGGAAGTCACTTCCTGTCCGCGTTCGCTTTCATGAGTGTCGTAAATTTCATTTCCTATGCTCCAGCCTATAAGAGAAGGGTGGTTCCTGTCACGGCGTACCCAAGAGGCGACGTCTTTTTCTATCCATTCCGGGAAATATCCCGCGTAGTCGAATTCGGTCTTATGCTTTTCCCACATATCGAAGCCTTCCGAAAGAATGAGGAAACCCATTTCATCTGCAAGTTCCATAAGTTCGGGAGCGGGCATATTGTGGCTCGTTCGGATAGCGTTTATCCCGATAGTGCGGAGAGTTTTAAGTTTTCTTTCTATGGCATGGCGGTTCACAGCCGCTCCAAGTGCGCCGAGGTCGTGATGTTCGCAGCAACCGTGGAGTTTGACGTGTCTGCCGTTGAGGAAAAATCCCTTATCGGAGGTAAATTCCGCTTTTTTGATGCCGAAACGGACTTCCTGCCGTTCAATTGTCTCGCCGCTGCGGATAAGTTCGCATATGAGCGTATATAGATGCGGATCGCCGATATCCCATAAAACGGGATCTTTTATTTTTAGAACGTTGGTATTTGAGGAATATTTGCAGCCGTCACGAACGACGGGCATACAGCTTTTGTCGAAAGCGCAGCAAAGGGAAGTTTTTTCCGCAAGGATCTTTTCTCCGTCCCTAATTGCCATTCGTATGGAAAGTTCGCTTACGGGAACATTTTCGGGGCGTTCTGTTTCTGCGGAAACGGTCACATTTCCGTCAATGTCCGAGCTTATGTAGATCCCGTCGCTGACAATATGGCACTCGTTGTATTCCTTGAACCAAACATTGCGGTAGATACCTGCGCCCGAATACCACCTTGAATTGGGGCTTCGGTGGTCAACGCGTACGGCAATTAGATTTTCCCCGTCATTCAGCAGGTCGGTGATATCAAATTCAAATGTTGAGTAACCGTATTTCCATTCGCCCGCAAGAGTTCCGTTAACATATACTCTGCTGTCCATGTAAACGCCGTCAAAGCGTATCGCGGCGCGGACGGAAGGCTTTTTACGGTGATCAAAGGTACGCCTGTACCAGCCGGTAGAGGTTTTATACAGATCTTTCGCCTGATAGATAAGCCAGTCGTGGGGAATATCCACAGTTTTCCAGTCCGTACTTTTCATAGCAAGTTCATATTCCGAGCCTATTGGCATAAGCAGGAATTCCCAATTATCATTTATAAGCGTATTACTATTCACAAAATATCGCCTCCCGTACTGATTATACCACAATTATGCAGGCAATTTGTGTATATATTATGAAATAGTTTTAACGCATATCTTCTCTTATATCACGGGAGAAGATATGCGTTGGGCGGTCTTAGCCGTATATCTGTTCTTCGATGCGGATAAGTCTGTTATATTTGGCGGTGCGTTCGCTTCGGCAGGGAGCGCCTGTCTTTATCCGTCCTGCGTTCACCGCAACGGCAAGATCGGCAATGAAAGGATCTTCCGTTTCTCCGCTTCGGTGGGAAATGATGGTGCCGTAACCGTTTTCTTTTGCAAGTCGTATTGCCGAAAGAGTTTCGGAAAGCGTTCCGATCTGGTTTAGTTTTATCAGTATGGAATTTGCACAGTGATTCTCAATGCCTTTTTTGAGCCTTTTGGGGTCTGTGACGAAAAGATCGTCTCCCACAAGTCCGATCTTTCCGCCGAGCTGTTCAGTCATAAGTTTCCAGCCTTCCCAGTCCTCTTCGTCAAGGGGATCTTCTATAGAGGAGATAGGATATTTTCCGCAAATGCTTTTCCACTCTTCGATAAGTTCTTCCGTGCTTCGATGGAGTTTCTTTTTTGGGTAAAGATATTGTCCCGCGTCGCCTGTTTTCCATTCGCTTGCGGCAGCGTCAAGAGCGATGGAGAAATCCTTTCCTGCTTTGTAGCCTGCGCGTTCCACCGCTTCAAGGATAAGTTCCACCGCTTCGGTCTCTCCGCTGAGATCGGGCGCAAATCCTCCCTCGTCGCCGACTCCCGTTCCGAGACCTTTTGATCTAAGGAGTTTTGCAAGGCTGTGATATACTTCCGAGCATTGTCTCAGTCCTTCGCGGAAATTTTCCGCACCGCAGGGGATTATCATAAATTCCTGAACATCAAGATTATTTGCCGCATGAGCCCCGCCGTTAAGAATGTTCATCATCGGGATCGGGAGCTTTGTGCCGTTTATTCCTCCGATAAATCTGTAAAGCGGAATGTGATAATGGTATGCTGCCGCTCTTGCCGCCGCAAGAGATACGGCAAGCATTGCATTTGCGCCGAGTTTTGATTTGTTTTCCGTTCCGTCCGCATTTATTATAGTACTGTCAACGCGCATCGTGTCGGAAGGATCCATTCCTTTGAGAGACATATTAAGCGTACTGTTGATATTCGATACTGCTTTAAGAACGCCTTTCCCGCCGTAACGCTTTTCGTCTCCGTCTCTCAGTTCCAACGCTTCAAATATGCCTGTGCTCGCACCGCTCGGCGCGGCGCCTTTGCCTACCGTTCCGTCCGAGAGCCATACTTCCGCTTCAACAGTCGGCGCTCCTCTCGAATCAAGTATCTCACGACCGATAACGCGTTCAATTACCGCTTTTGCTGCAAACATAAATTACCATTCCTTTCGGCTGTTTTTAAAGCTATTATGCACAGACAAAAAGGATATATACCGCTGCCCGTAATTTTATGCAAAGAAATGCTGAAAATAATTTTGTTTGCTATTGATTTTCGGGAAAAAATGTGGTAGAATTGTAAATGTAACAAGGAGGAATATTATGAAATTTTCAAGGATATTTTCATTTATCGGCGCAGCGGCGCTTACTGCCGCCGTTCTGACGGGCTGCGGGAACGCAGACAGCACTTCATCAGAAAATACAACGGAGGTAACTCACGATATGAACACCGAAACTGTTTACAAAGCCAATTACGATAACGTCAAAGCCATCGGGCGTACATATTTCAGCGATGATAAACTTTATTGCGCTCTTTCCGGCACAGGCGCGGAATTTTCATTTACCGGCACAAAATGTTCCGTCACCGTTTCCGGAGACTCAACGGCTCTCGGCGGCGCGGCGCAAGCCGATAATCAGACGCGTATCGGCATCTATGTCAACGGCGAGCGGAAGATAGATGATATGATAGACGATTACCAGAAAACATATGATGTTTTTTCAAGCGATCAGCCTGAAGATGTTACCGTTTCAATAGTAAAGCTTTCCGAATCGCCGATGTCAACGTTTTCCATAAAAGAGATTGCCGTTACCGGAACGGAAATAAGCCCTACAGCGGATAAAGATGTTCTCATAGAATTTATCGGCGACTCGATAACCTGCGGCTACGGTGCAGACGACCCGAACAAAGACAGTCATTTTTCCACAAAGACCGAGGACGTTACAAAAGCATATGCCTATAAGACCGCTCAGAACCTCGGAGCAGATTACAGCATGGTATCATTCAGCGGTTACGGCATTATTTCGGGATATACAACGGGCGATAAAAAGATTTCCGCACAGACTGTACCTCAGTATTACACCAAACTCGGATATACATGGTCTGCAAACGGAAACTTCAAGCCGTCCGATCTTGAATGGGATTTTTCAAAACGTCAGCCCGATCTTATAGTTGTTAATCTCGGAACCAATGATGACAGCTACACACAGAACGACGCGGATAAGCAGGCTGAATATTCCGCAGCATATACGGAGTTCCTGAAAACTATACGCGAAAAAAATCCCGACGCGAAAATACTTTGCACGCTCGGAGTAATGGGCGACAGACTTTTCCCGAGCGTTCAGAAAGCTGTTGACGATTATTCGGCAGAGACAGGGGATAAGAATATTTCGACCATGAAGTTTGATGTTCAGGATCCTGCGGACGGATATTCCGCCGACTGGCACCCATCCATAACGACACATGACAAAGCGGCTGAAAAACTTACAGCGGAGATAAAAAGTTTGTTAGGCTTATAAAAAGTGAAAAAGGAGACAGGCGAAAGCTTGTCTCCTTTAAGTTTGTCAAAAAAGTTTTTAACAATTTTGCGCGCAGCGCAAAATTGAAAAGCTGGTCCAGCGCAGCCGCGCTGGCGGTTTCCAAAGGCAGAGCCTTTGGTCGCCATCCGCAGATGGCGAAATTCCCCTTACGAAGGCGCCTCTGCAAAGGGGTGAATTGCCGCTGCAAGCGGCAAGAGGGGAACGCTCTGCAAGAGAGAGCGTTCCCCTTGGCACTAACGATTAATACCATATAAGCCTTGCCAAACAGCCCGGTGAGCTGTTTGGCAATATAGAGCAGTTTGTTTTTCTAAAAAATTATCCGTTGTTTGACAATGAACTATTATTATGCTTTATCGACAAACTGAGGAGACAGGCTTTCGCCTGTCTCTTCCTGCGTTATTAAGTTTGCCCCGCCGTTCCCGCGTCTTGGCTGACTTCTTTTTCCGTCTGCTGCTTAGGCGGGTCGGCTGAAGGAGGATCGCTGACGTCCATATCGTCCGTGTAATCCTTTGTGCGGTGGGAAAGCTTTTTCTTTTTGAGAAGATATGCTATGAATTCACTGAACAATGCATATATTACCGCAAATACCGGTACTCCCAACAACATTCCCGCAAAGCCGAACAATCCTCCGCCTACGAATATCGCAAACATTACCCAGAACGGTGTAAGTCCCGTTGAATCGCCTATTATCTTAGGTCCGAGGATATTTCCGTCAAACTGCTGAAGTATGATGACGAAAATTATAAAAGGTATAACCTGTTTGGGAGCTGCCATTAAAAGCAGCAGCGCGCTCGGTACTGCTCCGAAAAACGGTCCGAAAAACGGTATTATGTTCGTTACGCCGATGATAACGCTTATCAGTGCAACGAAATCCATTTGCATGATCGTCATTACGATAAAGCAGATAAGACCGATTATAAATGAGTCGAGCAATTTCCCCGAAAGAAATCCCGAAAGGGTTTTGTTTGCTTTTGAGCAGATGAGAAGTATATTTTTGCTTGCTCTCCGCGGGAAGATGGCAAATGTGACTTTTCTTGCTTGTGCAACAAATGTCTCCTTGCTGAAAAGCAGGTATATAGCAACGATATAGCCGATTATGAAATCCTTTATCGCTACGATAACGCTCATTGCGCTGTCTTTCAGTTTTAATGACAGATCTCCTAATTTGGGAATGATATTGTTGGCATAATCTATCAGCTTGGGATAAATGTTATCAAGTTGGGTCTCGATAGCTGATACAACGTTCGGGTAATCGCCGAGGAATTTTGTTATAAGGCTTTCGATCTGGCGGCGGTATTCCGGTATGCTTGAGAATATTTCCACTACGCTTGAAGTTATCTGGTTTATTATCATGGCAACGAGCGCGGCGACTACAGCCGTCAGCAGAGCCATGCTCAAAGCAACGCTGAGACCTCTTGTAAGCTTTTGGTGAGGTTTTTTTCTGTCGATAAGTTTTTTCAGTTTGGTTTCGATGAATTTCATTATCGGGTTACAGATGTAAGCGATCACTATGCCCCAGATCACAGGTGCGATCACTCGGAAAAATTCTTTTATGCAGCCCGAAACTGTGGAAAATTTTACAAATATGATGACCAACAGCAGGCAGACCGCGAATGTCAGTACGCAGTATACTGCAATGGTATCATATTTTTTATTGAAATCAACTTTCATGCCACTACGACCCTTCATGAACATACTTACCATATTATACACCTTTTTTTCCATTAAGTAAAGGACTTTTTTATATTTTTAACAAATTATGCTTAAATTTAATATCATGCAGTATATAAATTACATAAAAAGGAAAATTTTCTCATGTATAATATTGACAATTCCGCGAACAATATTCAGTTCCGAAATATTATAAAAATGTAAAAAATAAAAATCCTGCTTTTAATGACCGCAAAAATATGGTATAATTGTTTTGTTTGATAAAATAACGATCCGGGAGGTCTTTATGACAGATAATAACATTTATATCAGCGCCAAAAAAAAGGCTCTTGAAAAATATTTTGAAAAACTGAACAATAAACAGAAAGAAGCCGTTTTTAAGGTGAACGGTCCGCTGCTCGTCCTCGCAGGCGCGGGAAGCGGAAAAACTTCCGTTCTGGTGAACAGGATCGCCAATATGGTGAAATTCGGGAACGCTTATCACGATGACTTTGTTCCCGCGGGGATATCAGAGGAGGATATCGCTTTTCTGGAAAATTATGACGGCTGCAGGGACGATGCCGCCGTATCACGCCTTGCGGATATAGTTTCTTCGGGGAAAGTAAGACCGTGGAACATTCTTGCCATAACTTTCACAAATAAAGCCGCAGGCGAACTTAAAGAAAGACTTCAAGCGATGCTCGGGAGAGAAGCCGATGATATCTGCGCCGCAACTTTCCATTCGGCTTGCGTCAGGATACTTCGCCGCGAGATACAGCATATTGACGGTTATGCTCCGAACTTTACGATCTATGACAGTGATGACAGCCAAAGACTTATAAAATCATGCTATGACCCGCTGGATATTTCCGATAAGTCTTTTCCGCCGAGATCTGTCCTTTCGGCGATATCTTCCGCAAAGGATAAACTCATAGATCCCGATAAATTTGAAGCGGAAGCGATCGGCGATTACCGCAAAACAGGTATCGCAAAACTCTATAAGCTTTATCAGCGTAAGCTCAAAGAAGCAAATGCCCTCGATTTTGACGATATTATCCGCCTTACCGTGGAACTTTTTGAACGTGAACCCGATGTTCTCGATCATTACAGAAATTTGTACAAATATATAATGGTGGACGAATATCAAGATACGAACGTTGCCCAGTTCAAGCTTGTATCAATGCTTTCGGAAAAGCATAAAAATATCTGCGTTGTTGGCGACGACGATCAGTCGATATATAAATTCCGCGGCGCAACTATTGAAAATATCCTTAATTTTGAGGACAGATTTGAAAATGCTTCGGTGATAAAACTGGAACAAAATTACCGCTCAACACAAAATATACTTGATGCGGCAAATTCGGTGATATCAAACAATACCGCGAGAAAAGAAAAAAACCTCTGGACCGCTTCCGGCAGAGGAGATAAGATCTTTCAATATAAGGCATCGGACGAAATGGCAGAATCGCTTTTCATAGCGAACGTTATCCTCGACGATGTGAAAAACGGCAAAGAATATAAGGATCATGCTGTTTTGTACAGAATGAACGCCCAGTCCAACAGCCTTGAAAGAGCGTTCACGAATATGGGCATACCTTACAGAGTCATAGGCGGGCTGCGTTTCTATGACAGAAAGGAAATAAAGGATATGACAGCATATCTTTCCGTTCTTAACAATCCCCGCGATATGCTCAGGTTCCGCAGGATAATAAACGAACCTAAACGCAGCATAGGCGAGTCTACCGCTGCAATGATAGAACAGATCGCTTTAGACCTTGATATGTCGCCTGTAGAAGTTATGAAAAACAGCGGCGATTACCCGGTGTTGTCGAAAAAAGCTTCGCTGCTCCGAAAAACTGCGGATATGTTCATTGAACTGACGGAATTTTCCGAGAACAACAGTCTTGAAGACCTTCTGGACGAGATACTGGATAAAACAGGTTACGCCGACGCAATGAAAGCCCTCGGAGATGAAGGCATTGGCAGGCTCGAAAATATCAGCGAACTTAAAACGACCATGAACCAGTATACAGAAGCAAACGGTGAAGAAGCGTCTCTTTCGGGATTTCTGGAGGAAATAAGCCTTTACACCGATATCGACAGACTTGACGAAACCGATAACGCGGTATCTATGATGACTATACACAGCGCAAAGGGTCTTGAGTTCGGAACGGTGTTTATCGCAGGTGCCGAGGAAGGTATCTTCCCGGGGATAAGGAGCATGGATTCCTTGGAGGATATGGAGGAGGAGCGCCGTCTTGCGTATGTTGCGATAACACGCGCAAAAGAAAGGCTTTACATAACCCATGCCGTGCAAAGAATGCTTTTCGGCAGTCTCAACAGGAACCTTGTTTCAAGATTTGCAAGAGAGATACCCGCGGAGTATGTTGAAAGATCTGACGGAACGGTGAAAGTCCGCGAGCAGATGAGTGACGTTTCTTATTCGCCGTCACCGAAACTAAATCTGCGCAGTGAAATAGCAGGACGCAAAGCCGAAGCCGAAAAACGTTCCGCAAGTGCCGATCATTCGGTGGGAGACAGGGTAAGGCACAATGTTTTCGGCGACGGTACCGTTATATCGGTAAAGAAAATGAGCAACGACGCTATGCTTGAAGTTGCATTTGACGATGTGGGAACAAAAAAGATAATGGCGAATTTCGCGAAGATGACAAAGCTGTGAGTCCGTTCTATCCCGCAGAGGGAACTTTTCGGCGAACAAAAAGCTTTTTGTCAAGTTCATACATTATAACAAAAATTATCGCGGCAATACAAAGGTAGATCAGCGTTTCAAAAAATACCGATGAGAAATCAATGAATTTTACTGCCGCAGATGCGAGCTGACAGCAGAAAAAACACAGCACGAACGGCTTGATAAGATATCCCGTGATGTTGAATGGAACGCCGGATGTCCTGCATACAAAGACTATACGGACTATGTTGCTGTAAATATTGCTTGCGTAATATGAAATAAGCACTCCCGTAAAGCCGAAAAGCTTTACAAACACCACAACGCACACTATCCTTATAATGTATTCGCACAGACTGTTAAGGGTGGAAAAGTTCTGCTTGCCGAGCCCCTTTATTATGCCTTCCAGAACTATTTCAAGATAGATGAACGGCACTACCGGGAACATCTTTACAAGAGTTTCGCCCACAAGACTGTCGGAAGGGCAGAGGATATTGCCGATGTTCTTTCCCGCCGTAAGCAGCATTCCCGATATGAAAAAGGAATAGCAGAAAGAACGGTCGAAAATTTTCCCGATGAGACTTTTCACGCGGACGGTGTTTGCGGCGGAATTTGCACGGGCGATCTCGGGGATCATGATGTTTGACAAACTTGTCAGTATAACGGCGGGATAGAATACGGCGGGGATTATCATTGCCTCGAACATACCGTATTCGCTCATTGCGCGTTCGGCGGAAGGATCGTGTTCAAGGAGCATGATGGGAACTAACGCTTCGTTTGCGGTGGACATTATCATCTGCACATATCCGCTTGCCGCTATGGGAAGGGAAAGTTTCAGATAAGAGGAAATTTTCGTTATCCTTGGCGAAATTTCGGGCAAGGCGGTGAAACGCTTGTATTCCGCCGAATATTTTACCGCATAGTATATGCCGCTTACAGCCTCGCCTATGAGAATGGACGAGGCTATCATTATGTAAACGCTCAGACCTTTGTCAAGCAGGAAAAGCGTTCCCGCCATAAGAGACGTCCATTTTGCGGCAAATTCGATGATATCGCCGTTACATGGAACTTTTACGTCACGTATGCCGTTAAAATATCCTCTTATGCATGAGCCTAAAGCGGCAGGCGTAAGAGAAAGCGCGATGATCCTTACAGAAACGGCAAGTTCCGGCGCGCCGCCCGCTTTTTCGGATATGATGCGGGCAAGGAATATGGAAATAACTGCAAATGTCATCGACAGCACAAGGGAAAATGACAATGAGAGCCGCATTATCCTGCGGACATTTCCGTTGCCCGAGCCTATCTCTTCGGAAACGAACCTGCTGGTGGAAATGAAGATATTTCCGTTCGCCAGTACCATTATAAAGCTGAAAAGCGAGAAAATAAGCGTCATTATGCCGACGGAAGCCGTTCCTAACTTGTTGGAAATGATAATGTTCATCAAAAGACCAAGACCTTGCAAAAAAAACGACACAATAGTCAGTTTTGCGGTGTCTTTTGCTATGCGGTTCATAAAAAATTTCAAGTTTTTCACCTGTTTCTTAGTGATATTTTATGAAAATAACTTAACATTCTGTGTAATCTGTTGCTATTTTTAAAGGAATTGGATATAATAAGATATGTATGCAAATATTGGTTTGGAGATGAGTACGGTCATGGAAAAAACAAAAGCCGAAAAATTTTTTGAGGATATGAAAGGCAAAAGTATTGCCTTCATAGGACTCGGCGTTACAAATAACGATACCGTAAGAATGTTCCTGAAAAAAAGAATGGACGTTACAGTCTGCGACAGAAGATCCCGCGAGGACGTTGGGGAGATCGCAGAGGAATTCAAAGCAGCAGGAGCAAAACTTGCTCTCGGAGATGATTACCTCGAAACTGCCTGCGGATGCGATGTTATATTCCGCGCCCCCGGCGTGTATTACAACATTCCCGAACTTAAAGCCGCAAGAGAAGCAGGTAAAGTTGTTACTTCCGAAATGGAAGTTTTCTTCGAGCTTTGCCCCTGCAAAATTTATGCAATAACCGGAACGGACGGCAAGACCACAACTACTACGATAATTTCCGAGATACTTTCAAGGAGCGGCAAAAAGGTACATAAAGGCGGAAATATCGGCAGAGCGCTGCTCCCGATAGTGGAGGAGATCGGCGAGGACGATATTGCCGTTGTGGAACTTTCAAGCTTTCAGCTCATAAGCATGAGAAGATCGCCCGATCATGCGCTGATAACGAACATTTATCCCGATCATCTGAACGTTCACAGTTCCATGCAGGAGTATATAGACGCAAAAACAAATATAATTTCTCACCAGAACGCGTTCTCGAAAACAGTTTTAAACGCCGACAACGACGATACCGTAATGCTGAAAAGCCTTGTACGCGGCAAACTCAATTGGTTCAGCCGCAGGAAAAAGCCCGACAGGGGAGCGTTCCTTGACGGAGACGGCTGGCTTTGCTATTATGAGGACAGAGTTACGGAACGGATAGTAAATAAAGACGAGATACGCATTCCCGGTATGCATAATGTTGAGAATTACCTTGCGGCGATAGCGATGCTTTACGGAGAAGTACCTACTTCGGCAATTGCGGAAACGGCAAGGGAGTTCGGCGGCGTTGAACACAGGATAGAGTTCGTCCGTGAACTGGACGGGGTAAAATATTACAACGACAGCATTGCAACGAGCCCGATTAGCGTTATCGCGGGACTGAACTCTTTCGGAAGGAAGATAATAGTTATTGCGGGCGGTTCGGATAAAAAACTCGACTACGGTCAGCTTGCGGAACCGATAAACAAATATGTGAAAACTCTTGTGCTGTTGGGTGAAACGGCGGATAAGATAGAAGAAGCGGTAAAAAATTACCCGGGCTACGATATGGACAGCTGCCGCATTATCCGTGTACAGACAATGGAAGAAGCCGTAAAAGCGGCAAGAATGTCCGCGGAAACAGGAGATGTTGTTTCACTTTCACCTGCAAGCGCAAGTTTTGATATGTATAAAAATTTTGAAGAGCGCGGAAAACACTACAAAAGCATCGTAAACGCTCTTGAATAAAGAAGGAGTTATCATGGATCTTGAAAAAACCATAATGTCTCTTTGCCTTGCAAAGGGAGTTTCGGGGGACGAATCGGAAGCGGCTGAACTTGCCATTTCGATGCTTAAAGAGTATACGGACGACTGTTATATCAAAAACGGAAATGTTATAGGTCATTTTGGTGCAAAGGGCAAAAAGCCCCATGTTCTCATTGACGCCCATATCGACCAGATAGGACTTGTTGTGACGCATATCACAGAGGAAGGATTTCTGAAAGTTTCAAACTGCGGCGGCATCGACAGGCGCATACTTGCGGCGCAGCAGGTGATCGTGATGGGAAAAGTTCCCGTAAACGGCGTGATATGCTCTGTTCCGCCCCATCTGGAAACCGACGAGAGCAAAGTTCCCGAAATGTCGGATATATGCATAGATGTGGGAATGTCAAAGGAACAGGCTGAGCAGGTCATTTCCCTTGGAGATAAGATAGTTTTCACTCCGCACTGTGAAAAACTTTTAGGCGACCGCATAAGCGGAACTTCCCTTGATGACAGGTGCGGCGTGGCAGCTGTCCTGAGAGCGATGGATATTGTAAAGGAGAAAACTTTACAGTGTGAGGTCACCGTGCTGTTATCCACGCAGGAAGAAGTGGGGGAAAGGGGCGCAAAAATTGCCGCGTTCGATATCGAGCCGGATATTGCACTTGCGGTGGACGTAAGCTTTGCTCTTACTTCGGACGATTCGGAGCTGAAATGCGGAAAAATGGGCAAAGGCTGTATGATAGGCTTTGCGCCTTCTCTTGACAGGGAACTTTCCAAGCAATTCAAAGAAATTGCGGAAAGGAATGAACTCCCTTATCAGATCGAAGTCATGAACGGAAGTACAGGAACTAACGCGGACAGGTTCTCGGTGAACAAAGGCGGCGCAAAGGCGGTCACTTTGTCCGTTCCATTAAAGTATATGCATACTCCGGCGGAAGTTATTTCTGTTTCCGATGTGGAAAATACCGCTCGTCTCATTGCAGCATATCTTGAGGAGGTAAAGTAATGGATAAGGAACTTCTGAAAGAACTTTGCCTTATAAACGGAACTTCCGGCGATGAGGACAAAGTACGTGAGTATATAATTTCAAAGATAAAAGACTTCTGCGAGTACAAAGTTGACCCGCTGGGAAATATTATTGCCGAAAAGAAAGGCGCAGACAGAGCGAAAAATAAAGTTATGATCTCAGCACATATGGACGAAGTGGGAATGATCGTAACTTCCGTAAAAGCCGACGGAACGCTGACGCTTTCCGCTGTGGGCGGGATAGATCCCCGCGTTGCTATAGGCAGACCTGTTGTGGTGGGCGAAAGCGGACTTTGCGGCGTTATTGGTTCGAAAGCCGTTCACAATATGACCGATGAGGAAAAGAAAACAGCTCCGAAGTTCAGCACGATATATGCGGATATCGGAGCGGCAGACAAGGCGGAAGCGGAGAAATACGTTCAACTCGGCGACAGAGTGTATTTCAAGTCGGGATTTGAAATAACGGAGAACGGTTTTGTCAGCGGAAAAGCCATTGACGACCGCTTCGGCTGCGCGGCAATGATAGAAATGATCCGGTCGGAACTTCCCTATGACTGCACGTTCACATTTGTGGTACAGGAGGAAGTTGGTTTGCGGGGCTCGCGAACGGCGGCATTTACCGTTGATCCCGATCTTGCAATAGTTCTGGAATCAACGACTGCGGCGGATATCCCTCTTGCGGAAGGCGAAAAACGCTGCTGCGAACTGGGAAAAGGCGCGGTAGTTTCCTATATGGACCGTTCAACTATCTATGATAAGGAATTGTACAGGCTTTCCGCTGAGATCGCTTCGGAAAAGGGCATAGGTCGGCAGACCAAGACCATGGTCGCGGGCGGCAACGACAGCGGCGCGATACACATTTCAAAGGGCGGCGTTCGGACTATCGCGATATCGGCGCCTTGCAGATATCTCCATTCTCCCGTCTGCGCCGCAAGGCTTTCCGATCTGAAAGACTGTGAAAAGCTTGCGGCGGCAATGCTGGAAAAGATGTGTCAGCTTTGATAAAACGAATTTATGAAGGCGTTCCCGAAAGGCTCACCAAAAGCTATTACGGTAAAAAGATACTGGCGGCATATATTGCATACGGAACGGGTCACGATTTCTGTAAATTCTATGCCTGTGAAGGCGAGGGATATTCGGGAACGGTACACATATACAATTCCTCGATGGTAATTGACGGGAACTGCGATCCGGAGGATATCCTTATTCTTGTTCATATGTCAAGACCGATCACCGCAGAAATGTCAAGCAATTATACTTTACAGTTACCCGATGATTACGAGCGGCGGAACAGGACGCTTTTTATGGCAAAAACGGGAGAAACGGATATTTCCATAAGCGATATCGTTTCAAACTGTAATTTTGAGGAATGTTACGCTATACTTAAAGAAGGCTTTGAGAATTTCGGGAAATTCGATGAATGGTATGTGGATATTTCTCATAGGATAAGGCATGGAGTTGCCGAACTGTACCTTTGGAACAGTACAACAGTGACAAAATGTTTCGATATAGACGGTTTTGTGTTCGTTTCGGGAATAGCAACTGCCGAAAAAGACAGAGGAAAGGGCTGCGCAAGGCGTGTTCTGCGCTGCCTTGCGGAAAAGTTTGAAAAAGAAAAAAAGAGTATGTATCTGTATGCTCTTGAACACAGGAAAACATTTTACGAGTCAATAGGTTTTGTTCCTGTGGGAGAAGATATATTGTATGAATGGAAAGGTGATTTTTAATGGCGGAAATTTTTGATCCGAAGCCTGTTGTTGATAAAGGCTTTGAGATAGACGAAAGAATACTTAATGTTGCGGAACAGGCGGAAAAGAACTGTTCCGAAAGGTTTGCCGAAATAGAAAAAACGGCTCGTATCAACGGTGAAAAGGTTTTGAAAGCTTTCATCGACAACAAGGTCAGCGCAGCTTGTATGACGGGAACTGCGGGTTACGGCTACGGAGACGTGGGACGTGACACTCTTGACGCGGTTTACGCTCAGATATTCGGCGGCGAGGACGCGCTTGTGCGGCATAATTTTGTTTCGGGAACTCATGCACTGACTTGTGCGCTTTTCGGCGTGCTGAGGAACGGTGACAAGCTTGTAAGCTTGACAGGTTCGCCATATGATACACTTGAAGAAGTTATCGGCATAAGAGGCAAGGGTAACGGTTCCCTTGCGGATTTCGGAGTTTCTTACGATCAGGTGGAACTTCTCCCTGACGGAAAACCCGACCTTGCGGAGATATTCAACAAGGCAAAGGACGCTAAAGTGGCTTACATACAGCGTTCAAGGGGATATTCTCTCCGTCCCGCGCTCACTGTTGACGGAATTGCCGAACTTGTGAAGGCGGCTAAGGGCGCAAATCCCGATATTTACGTTATTGTGGACAACTGTTACGGAGAATTCGTAGAAAGCAAAGAGCCTTTACAGGCGGGAGCGGATCTGATAGTGGGTTCGCTTATAAAAAATCCCGGCGCGGGGATCGCCGAAACGGGCGGTTATATCGCGGGAAGCAAAAAACTTGTCGAACAGTGCGCATATCGCCTTACCTGCGTGGGAATGGGCAAGGAAGTCGGCTGTTCTCTGAACCAGAACAAGTCCATGTATCAGGGGATATTTTTTGCGCCGGAAGTTGTGGCGAATGCGCTTAAAACGGCAGTTTTTACAGAAGAGATAATGTCGCTTTGTCACTTTAAATGTTATCCCGAAAAGGACGAAAAACGCGGAGATATCATTACCGCCGTGCTTATGAAGGACAAGGAGAGCCTTATTGCTTTCTGTCAGGGCGTGCAGAAAGGTTCGCCCATAGACAGCTATGTTCTTCCCGAGCCGTGGGATATGCCGGGTTACGATTCACAGGTCATCATGGCAGCGGGAACGTTCAGCACGGGTTCGTCAATAGAACTTTCGGCGGACGCGCCGCTTCGGGAACCTTTTGCAGCCTACGTTCAGGGCGGCTTGACCTTTGCTGCGGGAAGAATGGGCATACTTATTGCTTTACAGGAAATGTTTGACAGGCACTGTTTGAAATTGTTCTGATATAAGCATTTTTTACATGAAAAGACATTATGCTCCATGAGAAAATTTGACTTATTTGTTTGTTTGTGATATAATATCAAGTGATCGGGGTACTGCTGTCAGATCGGAGAGGAGCATTGTAAAAATGTTTGTAAGCTATACAACACAAGATATGATAGGTATACAAATAAATGTCAGCTGTAAAACATTTACTGCGATCGAACTTTTCGCAGGTGCAGGCGGTCTTGCACTTGGGATCGAAAAAGCAGGATTTGATACATTAGGTCTTATAGAGATAGACAAAGATGCTTCCGATACTTTGCGCATTAACAGACCTAAATGGCGTGTTATCAATGATGATATTGCAAATATTTCATGTCTTGATCTTAAGAAATATTTTGGTTTGGAGTGCGGTGAACTTGATCTGCTTTCAGGCGGCGCTCCTTGTCAGAGTTTTTCCTATGCCGGAAAAAGGCTCGGTCTGGAAGATGCCCGAGGAACGCTGTTTTACCACTATGCAAAGTTTCTGGAACAGCTGCAGCCCAAAATGTTTTTATTTGAAAACGTCCGGGGATTGCTTACACATGATAAAGGCAGAACATATAAGACAATTACCGATATATTTGAAAGTACGGGATATACCATTCAAAAAAAGATACTTAACGCATGGGATTACGGAGTTGCTCAGAAAAGAGAGCGTCTTATTACCATAGGTATCAGGAATGACCTTGCAGACAAAATAAATTTTGATTTTCCAAAACCACATGATTATAAACCTGTTCTTCGGGATATTCTGCTTGATTGCCCCAAAAGTGAAGGAACGCCTTATTCTGAATACAAACGTAAGATATTTGAACTTGTTCCTCCGGGCGGATATTGGAAAGATATTCCGGAAGATATTGCAAAAGAATATATGAAAAGCTGTTGGAACATGGAGGGAGGCAGAACGGGTATTCTTCGCAGATTGAGTCTTGATGAACCGTCTCTTGCTGTTCTGACTTCTCCAAGCCAGAAACAGACAGATCGCTGTCACCCTCTTGAAGCAAGACCTTTTACTATTAGGGAAAATGCACGCTGTCAGAGTTTCCCCGATGACTGGAAATTCTGCGGAAGTATCGGTTCACAATATAAACAAGTGGGAAATGCTGTACCTGTCAATCTTGCATTTGATATTGCGAAACAAATAAAAATTGCATTGGAGAGTTTATCATAATGTGGACATTGTCGTTTATAAGTGAAGAAGATCTTACAAACCATGTTAAAGCTACAATTGAAAAATATGGCGAAAAATTGGAATCATTTGATTTGAAACGGTTTAATAAAAATATCATTGATCCTATAAAGCTTATATTTGATAAAACTGTTTATCAGGCAACATGGGAGGAAATTGTCAGCAATGAAATATTCCGCCAACGGGACAAGTCAAACAATAATGATATAGGATATTTCCATCAGCGTATATTCAGTTATATAGATAAATGCCGTGTCCCTGATAACGGAAAAGAGGGCGGTTGGGATGTTATATTTGAAGATTCGGACGGCATAAAGCTTCCGGACGGAAGTGTCGTACATAGGATCTATGTTGAAATGAAGAATAAGCATAACACTATGAACTCAGCATCAGCCGGAAGAACATTTATAAAAATGCAGAATCAGCTGCTTAACGATGATGATTGTGCTTGTTTTCTGGTTGAAGCTATCGCAAAAGAATCACAGAATATAAAATGGGAAACTACGGTCGACAGAAGCAAGGTCAGTCATAAACTTATACGCCGCGTTAGTATAGATAGGTTTTATGCACTTGTTACCGGGCAAGAAGATGCCTTTTATCAGTTATGCATGGTTCTTCCCAAAATTATCGGTAAAGCTGTTAAAACAATGAATGACAGTACCGTTCCGAATGATACGGTTGTTGACGAACTTAAAGCACTTGCCGGTAAGCAAAAGATAAAAGACAAAGATATTGCGATCGCAATGGCGGTCTATATGCTTGGCTTTGGAAGCTACAATGGCTTTGACTCATGATATGATAATTTTTTCAGTCCAAACAGTACATTTTTATATAAAATGCCGTGTTTTAGCAAAAATAGTGTTGCAAAATTTCGGCAGATGTGGTATAATGTATTTTGTATTGTTGTAAGATTTGGGATCTTCCCTGCGATTTTATACGGAAATGAGGTAAAAACTATGGACCTGGAAATGGTAAAATATCTCTCCAAGCTCGGAAAACTCAGTTTCACCGACGATGAACTGAAAAAAGCTGCCGAGGATATGACAAGCATTATCGAAATTATGGACACTATTAAAGAAATCGACATAGTTTACGATCCTTTAAAGGATAACCATAACGTTTATCTCGGCGGTCTGAGAAAAGACGAGGCTATGGAGTCTTTCCCAACGGAAAAGATCCTTCAAAACGCCGTCAACAGCGAGAACTGCTTCGTAGTTCCGAAAGTTGTGGAATAACTCTGAAAGGTGTGTAAACTTATGGATATTACTTCTCTGAAAATACGGGATATGCGTAAAATGCTCGATAAAAAGGAAGTTTCCGCTGCGGAACTTGCAGACGCGTATCTTGAAAGAATAAATGATGTGGACGGAAAACTTGAAAGCTACATTACCGTTACTGCGAAAGAAGCTCATGCCGCTGCCGCAAAGGCTCAGCAGATCATTGACAAAGGCGAGGCTTCCGCTCTTACCGGAATACCTCTTGCAATAAAGGATAACATCTGCACGGACGGAGTTAAAACTACCTGCGCTTCTAAAATGTTAGAGGACTTCGTTCCCCCGTATAACGCTACGGTCATGGAAAAACTGAACGCGCAAGATATAGTGATGCTCGGGAAAACTTCAATGGACGAGTTTGCTATGGGCGGTTCTACACAGACTTCTGCTTTCAAAAAGACAAAGAACCCTTACGACCTCGGCAGAGTCCCCGGCGGAAGTTCGGGCGGTTCCGCTGCCGCAGTGGGCGCGTCTCTTTGTGCGGCGGCTCTCGGCTCGGATACAGGCGGTTCTATAAGACAGCCCGCTTCTTTCTGCGGAGTTACGGGACTGAAACCTACTTACGGACGAGTTTCCCGTTACGGTCTGGTGGCTTTTGCAAGTTCTCTTGACCAGATAGGTCCTGTTGCAAAGGACGCTCATGACTGCGCTATAATTTTAAATGCAATTTCGGGTTACGATTACCACGACGGAACAAGCGCAAAACGCGATGTTCCCGATTTTACCGAAAAAATAGGACAGAGCATTTCCGGAATGAAGATCGCACTTCCCAAGGAATTTTACGCTGACGGCATAGATGCGGACGTCCGCGAAGCCGTTGAGAAAGCTGCTAAGTGGTACGAGTCACAGGGTGCTGTGCTTGTGGATTGTTCAATGCCGTCGCTGAAATATGCCGTTGCGGCATACTACTTGATAGCCTCCGCGGAAGCTTCTTCAAACCTTTCCAGATATGACGGCATAAAGTACGGACACCGTTCCGACAAAGGCGATTCATACAACGACCTTATATGCAATTCAAGGAGCGAGGGCTTCGGCGATGAGGTGAAAAGACGTATCCTCCTCGGAAACTATGCGCTCTCCAGCGGATATTACGATGCATATTACGGCAAGGCAATGGCTCTGAAACAGCGTATCCGTGAGGAATATGAGAGTATTTTCAAAAATTGCGATATAATACTTACACCGACCGCACCTACAGTTGCTTACGGCGTGAACGAAAATATCTCCGATCCCGCAAAGATGTATCAGGCGGATATCTGCACCGTTACGGTGAATATCGCTTCGCTGCCCGCAATCTCAACTCCATGCGGCTATGACTCAAAGGGTATGCCCATTGGAATGTCGATCATCGGCAGACACTGGGACGAAGCGTCTATAATTCAGGCGGCGGACGCTTACGAAAAGCAGTTTGAACGCGTTCCCGCGAAAATATAAGGAAAGGGGAGTCTGAATATGTCTGCATATATACCTGTTATCGGTCTTGAAATACACGCCGAACTTCTTACAAAGTCAAAGGTATTCTGTACCTGTTCGGCAGAATTCGGCGGCGACAAGAACACCCGCTGCTGTCCGGTATGCTCCGGTATGCCGGGAACTCTCCCTATTATCAATCAGACTGCTGTCGAATATGCGGTAAAAGCCGGCTTTGCCCTCGGCTGCGGGATAAATAAGTTCTCCGTGTTCGACAGAAAGAACTACTTCTATCCCGATCTTCCGAAAGCTTATCAGATATCACAGCTCAATCTTCCGCTCTGCATAAACGGACTTGTTCCTATTGAGTATGAGGAAAACGGTGAGAAAAAGAAAAAAAATATCCGCATAAACCGTATCCACCTCGAAGAGGACGCGGGAAAACTTATCCACGACGACCTTAACGGCGTTTCTCTTGCGGACTATAACCGCTGCGGAATACCTCTTATCGAAATAGTTACAGAGCCTGACATCGGTTCTGCCGAAGAAGCAAAGGCGTTCGTTGAGAAAATTTCCCTGCTGCTCCAGTATGCGGGAGTGTGCGACTGTAAAATGGAACAGGGCTCGCTGCGATGCGATGTAAATATTTCCATAATGAAGCCTACCGATACCGAGTTCGGCACAAGAGCCGAGATAAAGAATCTTAACTCTATCAAGGCTATCGGAAGAGCGATAGATTTTGAGATATACCGTCAGGGAAAACTTCTGGACATGGGCAAGCGCGTTGTTCAGGAAACAAGACGTTTCGATGACAACAGGGGAGAAACAAAGTCAATGCGTTCCAAGGAAGACGCTCACGACTACCGCTATTTCCCCGAGCCTGACATTTTGCAGGTGAATTTCACGGACGAGGATCTGGACGCTATCCGCGCAAAACTCCCCGAAATGCCTTACGAACGTCTTGAAAGATATCTGAAAAACGGTCTTAACGAAACGGACGCAAAGATAATAGTAAATCAGAAGATACTTTCCGACTTTTTCGATGCAGCCGTAAAGGCGTATAATAATCCTAAATCGGTATGCAATTTCCTCATAGGCGAAATGATGCGCCGCATAAATCTGGGCGAAGTTTCCCTTGAAGATCTGCCTTTCACCGCAGAGCAGTTTGCAAAGCTCGTTGAAATGGCGGATACCGATAAAGTTTCCAAGAACGACGCAAAAAGCGTTTTCCGTACAATGTGCGAAAAGGGCGGCGATCCCGAGGAGATCGCAAAAGCCGAAGGACTGCTCATTTCCAACGATACGGGAAAAGTTGCGGAAGTTATCGAAAAAGTCCTTGCGGCAAACGAAAAAGCCGTTGCTCAGTATACGGGCGGCGACCGGAAAGTGTTCGGGTTCCTTATGGGACAGTGTACGAAAGAACTTAAAGGCGTATGCACTCCCAAGGTCATAAAAGAAGAGCTTGAAAAGAAGCTGAAATCATTATAATTACGGAGGGTTTAAACTATGGATACAAAAGAAGTTATCAGATATTCAAGGATAGGTCTTACTGCGGCAAGCATCGCGTTCTCGATCATAAGCCTTTTCAGTGAAAAGAAAAAGGTCGGAAGTCTTATCATGGCACTGCTCTGCGTTTCCGTTTCAAATCTTCTCAGCGACTTTGCATACAGTGATGATGAAGATCACTGCTGTGATGAATGCTGCGGTGACGAGGAATAATGCGGCAGTCCAATTTTTAACGAAAGGTTGATGATCGGAATGATAAAAGTTGGCGGAACAGACCTGCTTGAAGAATTTGATCTTGAAGATGCTCTTTCAAAAGTAGGGGAAACTATCACTCTTTACGCCTGTGTACACAGCGTAAAGCAGATGAGCGGTTTTGCCTTCATTTCACTGAGAACGGCAAGATACGTTGTGCAATCGGTATACAGTGCCGATGAATGTAGAGATCCCATTGACGATATCCGCGAGGGCTGCTATGTAAAGGTAACGGCTATTGTGAAAAAGGAAGAAAGAGCAAGAAACGGCATAGAGCTTACTCTTAAAACAATTGAACTTATGTCCAAGCCGTCGGCGGATTACCCGCTGCACGTTTCAAAGAGACGTCTCGGCTGCTCACTGGAGATAAATCTTGATAACAGAAGCGTTGCGCTGCGCAATCCTTACGAAAGAGCTGTTTTCAAGTTTCAGGAGGGAGTTGTGGAAGGTTTCCGCAAATTTATGCTGGATAACCGCTTCACCGAGATACACACTCCGAAAATAGTTGCGCAGGGCGCGGAAGGCGGCGCGAACATTTTCCATCTGGACTATTTCCAGAAAGACGCGTTCCTGAACCAGTCGCCCCAGTTCTACAAGCAAACGGCGGTAGCGTTCTTCGACAGAGTTTTTGAGATAGCGCCCGTTTACCGTGCGGAACGTCATGCAACTTCCCGCCACCTTAACGAATACATCGGTCTTGACTTTGAAATGGGCTTCATCAAGGATATGTACGATGTCATGAACATGGAAACGGCAATGCTCCGTTACCTTATGAAGTACCTTAAAGAAAATTATCAACATGAGATAAATATCCTCGGCGCGGATATTCCCGAAGTGGGGGAGATACCTGCGGTAAAATTCGAGGACGCCGTTGCGATAATCAAAGGTTCAAAGGCGAAAAACAAGTTCGATCTTGAACCGGAAGATGAAGTTTTCCTCTGTAACTATGCAAAGGAAAATTATGGCACGGAGTTTATCTTTGTAACAAATTTCCCGTCGTCAAAACCGCCGTTCTATGCTATGAACGATAAGGACGATCCGAGAACTGCCTGCAAGTTCGATCTTCTGTTCAGGGGACTTGAAATTACAACGGGCGGACAGCGTATCCACAACTATGAGGAACAGATCGAAAAAATGAAAGCACAGGGACTTGATCCCGAAGATTTCAAGTCATATCTTGAAGTTCATAAGTACGGTCTGCCGCCTCACGGAGGACTCGGCAT
The DNA here is from genome assembly GCA_947625915.1 of uncultured Clostridia bacterium. Classification (GTDB taxonomy): domain Bacteria; phylum Bacillota; class Clostridia; order Oscillospirales; family Ruminococcaceae; genus RGIG8773. The sequence goes on along the minus strand of CANQPX010000003.1, from coordinate 21,983 downwards.
AGGACTGGAACGTCTGGTAATGAAACTTCTGGGACAGCAGAATGTCCGTCAGGCTTCGATGTTCCCAAGGGATCTGAACAGGCTTATTCCGTAAAACATAAACAGATCCGCAGTTTGCGGGTCTGTTTTCGTTTACTGAAAAATGTGTATATAGATTGACAAACAAAGCCATACTATGCTATAATATTAACAGAAATAAACGCTTACGGCATTTTGTTAAAAGGAGATGATCTTATGCAGGTCACTTCTACAGAATTTGAAGTGAACTTCAAGAAATATCTTGATCTTGTTAAAACAGAAGATATTATGATAACCGTTAACGGGAAGGTCATTGCAAAATTATGTGATCCTAATGACCCTGTATCAATAATATCGGGCGCACTTAAAGGCAAAGTTCCTGCCGATACAGATCGTCATTCTTTGCGTGAAGAAAGGTTAAAAAAATATGCGATTGATGATCGACACTAATATTTTGCTGGACGTTCTTATCGGAAGAGAAGAATTTTATGACAATTCCGGAGCTGTCCTGACACTTTGCAGGAATAAGGATATTCAAGGTTTTACTACAACTTCATCTATTACAGATATTTTTTACATAACTCGCAGGACGCTTTCGGATATAGATGAAACATATAGACTTGTAACAGCTATTCTTGATATTGTTGATATTCTTGTAATTACAAATGATGATGTTAAAACAGCGTTAGAATTACACGCAAAGGATTTTGAAGATTGTCTGATGGCGGTTTGTGCAAAAAATAATCGCTGCGACGGTATCGTTACAAGAAATAAAAAAGATTTTGTAAATTTTGGTATTAAATTATATTCTCCCGAGGAGTTGTTACAGCTGTTTCAATAATATGTAAAATCAGTTTCGGACATAAAATTCAGAAAAAATATAAATAAATGTATTGCTTTTAAGCAGAAAATATGGTAAAATGATTATAAAATAATTTGTATCGAGGTAATGTTATGGAAACTATACAGATCAATGAGCATACATGGTCATTTGAAGAAGGTACCGTCCGCTTTTTCCTGTTGGAAGGAATGGAGCGCGCACTGCTGATAGACAGCGGAATGACAACAAAAAACGCTAAGGATCTTGCGCAAAAGTTTACTAAGCTGCCTATATCGTTGCTCAATACTCATGCGGATATGGATCATATCGGAAGTAATTCCCGGTTTGAGGAGTTCTATATGAACCCGTCGGAATGCCCTAATTATTTCCACAACGGCGGCAGCGGCAAGGTCATACCCGTGTGGGACGGCGATACTATCGACCTCGGCGGCAGACCGCTCAAAATAATCGCTATGCCGGGACATACTCCGGGAAGTATTGCGGTATTTGACATTGACTCGTGGATGATATTTAGCGGCGACCCGATACAGGACGGAAAAATTTTCATGTTCGGCGACCAAAGAGAAATGCACGCTTACATAATGAGCCTTGAAAGATTGTGGGATATGTCGGACGAATTTGAAAAAGTATATCCGTCCCACGGTTCTCTTAACGTTTCAAAGGAACTTATCCCCAAGCTTATCGACGCGGCAAAGGATATCCTTGCAGGAAAAGCTGAGGGCAAACCTGAAAAAGTTTTCGGGAACAAGGAAGTTGTTCTCTATGATTTCGGTTTTGCGGGATTTTTGTGCGATAAGTAAAATTGTAAGGAAACATAACAAAACAGCGAGAGGAAATTTCCCCTCGCTGTTTTTATTAAGAACCTGTCAGAAAAGATCATTTAAAAAATTATTGTACCATCTGGAAATGACTTAATTAATTCTGCAATATCATTATTGCTTATCTGATTTTCTTTCAAAACCAGATATGTTAAATTAGTCAGATCCTTTAACGGGCTTATATCGCTGATCTGATTTCCACCCAAGTCCAAATCTGTTAGATCAGTCATATCCTTTAACGAACTTATATCGCTGATCTTATTGTCGCCCAAGTTCAAATATGTTAAATTAGTCAAATCAGCTAATGGGTCTATATCACTGATCTGATTGTTATCCAATCTCAAATATGTTAAATTAGCCAAATCAGCTAACGGACTTATATCACTGATCTGATTGTTTTTCATTTTCAGATCTGTTAAACTATTCAGATCAGCTAACGGACTTATATCGCTGATATGATTTTTATCTAATCTCAGATCCGTTAAATTAGGCAGATCAGCTAACGGACTTATGTCGCTGATCTGGTTGTACTCCAATAACAATCTTGTTAAATTAGGCAGATCAGCTAACGGACTGATATCACTGATCTGATTTTGACCAAAATGCAATTCTGTTAAATTAGTCAGACCGGATAACGGGCTTATATCGCTGATCTGATTTTTAAACAACCATAATTCTTCTAAATTAGTCAAATTTTTTAACGGATCTATATTGCTGATCCGGTTGTACTCCAATAACAATTCTTTTAAATTAGTCAGCTCGGCTAACGGGCTTAAATCACTGATCTGATTGGTACACAAGTCCAGATACGTTAAATTGATCAGATCCTTTAACGGCTCTATGTCACTGATCTTATCGTTATTCAATCTCAGATATGTTAAATTAGTCAGATCTTTTAACGGACTTATATCGCTGATTTGGTTAGAACTCAAGTCTAAATGTGTTAAATTAGTCATTTTATCAAGGTCTTTAATATCTTCATTAGTCAAATTTTTTTTAAATAGATCAAGCTCGGTAAGACTTGTGGAATATTCCACACCTTGTATAATAATATGATCGACATTTTCGGCAGTGGTTGTTTCTTTGGAAGTTGTGGTTTCCTCGGTGGTAATTGTTTCCTCTGCTGCAGCTGTTTCCTCGGCGGTTTTTTCTGTTTCAGATTGGCTTGCGGTGGTGACTTCGGCAGAAGTTTCGGGAACTTCGGCTGTTTCCGTATCCGCGCAAGCAGTAAGCATTGAAAGCGACAAAATTGCTGCTATAATAAACTTTTTCATTGCATAATTTCTCCTTTTTAGTATTATTCTTTTAAATATTATATAATTTTTAAAATATTTTGTCAAGAATTTTATAAAAAATTTTCCAATAAAATAAACCTTTTACGCTCCGTTTGCTTTGAACGGACAGTAAAATTATTGTGTATTTTATTAATAAATGAAATATAAAAATAATTTTATTGCACATTTACCACAAAACAAGCCCACAAATAAGGAAATTATAGTGCGTTTTGCAGGAAAATAAAAAAATCTTGCAAAATTTCAAAAAGGGTATTGACAAACAGGAAAAACCGTTGTATAATGTATACATAGTTAAAAGTTTGAAAAGCAAAGACGCTTTGACGGACGGGTAAACTGTCTGCCAAGGCGCCTTTTTTCATTCAAATTTCTAAGGGAGGAATTTATTATGTCAGAAACAGTAAATCAGGGAGTTAAAAGCGTTCCCGAATATTTCGGCTGCAACGTTTTTAACAAGGAGACCATGAAAGAAAGACTTCCGAAAAACGTGTATAAGTCTTTGCTGAAAACTCAGGAACTGGGCGTTGCACTGGACGTTGACGTTGCGGAAGTTATCGCAAATTCCATGAAGGAGTGGGCTGTTGAAAAGGGAGCTACCCACTATACTCACTGGTTCCACCCCATGACAGGCATCACAGCCGAAAAACATGACTCTTTCATTTCGCCTACAAGCGATGGAAAAGTTATTATGGAATTTTCCGGAAAAGAACTCATCAAGGGCGAACCGGACGCTTCTTCTTTCCCCTCGGGCGGTCTGAGAGCAACATTTGAAGCAAGAGGTTACACCGCTTGGGATCCTACTTCTCCCGCTTTCGTTAAGGACGGCTCGCTGTACATTCCTACAGCTTTCTGCTCTTACACAGGCGAGATCCTCGATAAGAAAACTCCGCTGCTCCGTTCGATGGACGTTGTTTCCGAGCAGGCTATCCGCGTACTCAGACTTTTCGGAAATACTACCGCTACAAGAGTTACAACAACAGTCGGTCCCGAGCAGGAATATTTCCTTGTTGACAAGAAGCTTTACGATCAGAGACGCGATCTTATCCTTACAGGAAGAACGCTTTTCGGTGCGAAAGCCCCCAAGGGTCAGGAACTGGAAGATCACTATTTCGGAAACATCAAGGAGAGAGTTTTCGCTTACATGAAAGACCTTGACGAAGAACTCTGGAAATTAGGCATACTTGCCAAGACAAAGCATAACGAAGTTGCTCCCGCGCAGCATGAACTTGCTCCAATTTTTGCAACTTCAAACGTTGCTGCCGATCAGAACGCTCTTACCATGGAGATAATGAAAAAGACCGCTCTCAAACACGGTCTGGTATGTCTGCTCCACGAAAAGCCTTTCGCGGGCGTAAACGGTTCGGGTAAGCACAATAACTGGTCTATTTCCACAAATGACGGTCAGAACCTTCTCGATCCCGGCGAAAATCCCAAGGACAACATTCAATTCCTTACATTCCTTGTTGCAGTCATCAAAGCTGTAAACAATTATTCCGATCTGCTGAGACTTTCAGTAGCTTCTGCGGGCAACGACCACAGACTCGGCGCAAACGAAGCGCCTCCCGCAATAGTTTCCATATTCCTCGGCGATGAGCTCCAGACTATACTTGACGCTCTGGAAACAGGAAAGATGATAACCACAAACAAAGATAAGGAATTTGTTATCGGCGTTGACGCACTTCCTAACTTCCCGAAAGATACCACCGACAGAAACAGGACTTCGCCTTTTGCTTTCACCGGAAACAAGTTCGAGTTCAGAGCACTCGGTTCTGCGGATTCCATCGCCTGCACAAATATGATACTTAACACGATCGTTGCACACGTTCTGAAAGAATTTGCCGACAAGCTTGAAAATTCCAAGGATTTTTCTTCCGATCTCAACAAGCTGCTTATCGATACTATCAAGGAAAACAAGCAGATCATCTTCAACGGCAACGGTTATGATGATTCTTGGATCGAAGAAGCCAAGAAGAGAGGACTTCCGAACCTCGTTTCCACCGTTGACGCCGTTCCGCACTATTCAGATGATAAGAACGTTGCTATCTTTGAGGAATTCAAAGTTCTTACAAGGACCGAGATCGAGTCCAGACAGGAGATACTCCTTGAAAACTATTCCAAGATCATCAATATCGAAGCTCTTACAATGGTCGACATGGCAAGAAAGCAGATCATTCCCGCAGGACTGGAATTCACCAAGAGCCTTGCTGATTCAATGGTGGCAAAGAAATCGCTTGGAGTTAATTTCGATGCGGAAAAAGCCCTTATTGACAAGGCTTCCGGTCTGACAAACAGTATTCTTGAAGCTACCGATGCTCTTGACAGCAAACTGCTTGAAGTAAAGAATTACGAGGAAGGCGAACCTGCTGCAAGATACTACAGAGACGTTATCTTTGCTGCAATGCAGTCACTTAGAGCCGTAGTTGATGAACTGGAGACTATCGCTCCCGAAAAGATGTGGCCGTTCCCGACATATGCGGATCTTCTTTTCAGAGTTTGATCTGACGCTTCTATTATCCGAGATGTATGACAACAGTTCATGCATTTACTCACTTTACATGGCAGTCAGGTTTCCCTGGACTTGTCTGCCAATCTCCCTGACGCCCGCCCGGAAATATCCGGACGGGCGTTTTTTTATGTTTTATCTATAATATCCGTAATGTTTCTTTTACCATATGATAATCGAAGCATAATGACCTCTCTATTTGGTTCATTTACAGTGTAAAACATAAGATAATTTGATATAACGATATATCTCACCCCTTCTTTTGACAGTTTTTCATCATGATAAACAGGGTAGATAAAAGGGGAGTCATTCAGATAATTTATTTTTTCTTTTATCTGTGCATAAAATTTTTTTGCTGCAATTGGACTGAATAGTTTATTTGAAATATAGTTAATAACATGGTCAAGGTCATTTTCAAATTCTTCCGAAAAAATAACTTTATATTCCATACTTTTCTTCTAACCTTTTGAAAGCTTCTTCGGCGGGTATAGTTCTTCCGTTTTTGACATCTTCCATAGCTTCGGAAAGTTTTTGCGACAGTTCTTCTTTGGAACGAACTATGACCCGTTCGGGCGCGGGTATTTTTACATCAAAGGGTATTCCGCCGGTGAGATCTACCTGACAAAGGAACATATTTACCGCTTCGGAAATTGAAAGACCTAATAATCCAAGAGTTTCCTCGGCATTATGTTTGACATTTTCGTTTACTCTGATATGCAGTGTTTCGGTTTTGGGCATAATATCACTTCCTTTATTGATATTGTATCACATTTGTTACACAAATTCAATACATTTATAAAAAATCCGCCCGGAAATATCCGGACGGGCGTTTTTTTACTTTGTTATTACCTTTTTGTGCCAACATTTTTTGGAACATTCAGGACATTTCAGAATACGGTCGCTGCCGTAATGAACGGAAAAAATGATCGCTTTTTTTGACGGAACATATCTGTTGCGGCAATTCTGACATTCGTAATATCCGGAATCCCGTTCAAGCAGTACGGCGTAAAATTCAAATACTATTGCAATAATACCTCCGGAAATACATAGAAAAATGGTTACAAACGGCTCGCTTTCGGCTATAAATACCCCGCAGACGACCATTATCAGCGAAATGAATACTCCCGACAAGCCGATGAAAAATTCCGCTTTTGTAAGTTTTGTGTTTTTGTCCTTTTCAAGCTCCGAAATGTCCGCAAGGTTTTTTTCGGCTATCTCCTTGTAGTTTTCCATGGCAATTTTTTCTCCGGTAAGCAGTTCGTTTACACTTATTCCGAGTATTCCGCAAAGTTCAAGCATGATCGAAGCGTCGGGCAGGGAACGTCCCGTTTCCCATTTTGAAACGGCTCTGTCGGTTATGCCGAGTTTTTCGGCAAGAGCGGCTTGGGTAAGCCCGATGTCCTTTCGGCACGCGGCAATAAATTTTCCTGTTTTCTCCTGATCCATACCGAAGTGACCTCCTTTCTGCTTTAATTGTACATTATCCGAAGATATTTGTAAACATACCGGAAGTTGAGATGTAAGGAAAGGCAATATATCTTTTACAAAAATAAAATTTTTAATAATTATATCATAATTTATATAAAATGTCAATCGGTTAAGTTTGAAATTATATCTGCCAAGGAATTATTGACAATATTTTTTCAAAATATGGTTGAAATTTGTAATGAGATGTTGTATAATAATAGAGAATTATTTTTTGTAAAGGAGAATTCCCATGTATAACGATATTATGGATACTATAGGCTTCGTTGCCGCTGCCGACCCCGAAGTAGGCGAGGGCATGAAAAAGGAACTTGCCCGCCAGAGAAGAAATCTGGAACTTATCGCAAGCGAAAACCTCGTTTCCCCGGCTGTTATGGCGGCAATGGGTTCGGTGCTTACCAATAAGTACGCCGAAGGTTACCCCGGAAAACGTTACTACGGCGGCTGCGAATGTGTGGATATTGTGGAAAATATTGCTATCGAACGTGCTAAAAAGCTTTTCGGCGCCGGATTTGCAAACGTTCAGGCACATTCCGGCGCACAGGCGAATACTGCCGTTTACTTTGCGCTCCTTGAACCCGGTGATACCGTTCTGGGAATGAGCCTTGCTCACGGCGGACACCTTACACACGGTTCCCCCGTAAACCTTTCGGGAAAATATTTTAACTTCGTTTCCTACGGTCTGGGCGATGATGAGACGATAGACTATGATAAAGTTGAAGCACTTGCAAAGGAAAATAAACCAAAACTTATCGTTGCGGGCGCATCTGCTTATCCGAGAATAATTGATTTCCCAAGGCTGCGTGAGATCGCCGATTCCGTGGGCGCATATCTTATGGTCGATATGGCGCATATCGCGGGACTTGTTGCAGCGGGAGTTCATCCGTCGCCCGTTCCGTATGCTCATATCACCACAACTACCACTCACAAAACTTTAAGAGGACCAAGAGGCGGACTTATCCTCACAAATGACGAAGAACTTGCCAAGAAGATAAACAAAGCCGTTTTCCCCGGAATACAGGGCGGACCTCTTATGCACGTTATCGCGGCAAAAGCCGTATGCTTCGGCGAAGCGCTCAAACCCGAATTCAAAGAGTACGGAAAGAAGATCGTTGCCAACGCTCAGGCACTTGCAAAAGGTCTTGTTTCAAGAGGATTTGATCTTGTTTCGGGCGGAACGGACAACCACCTTATGCTTGTCGATCTCCGTCCTTTCGATATAACCGGAAAAGAACTGGAACACCGCCTTGACGAAGTTTACATCACAGTTAACAAGAACGCTATCCCCAACGATCCCCAAAGCCCGTTCATCACAAGCGGCGTGAGAATAGGCACTCCCGCTGTTACGAGCCGCGGACTTGGTACGGAGGATATGGAAAAGATCGCGGAGTTCATCTATCTGACCGCAAAGGATTTTGAAAACAAAGCAGATGAGATCCGCGCAGGCGTAAATGAGATTTGCGCTAAATATCCGCTTTATGAATAAATAAGCCGTTCCCGTTTCAAGGCGCATATGCTTTGAAACGGGAATTAATGCGGAATAAATTTTTATTATATGGTGATATTTATGAAAAATGAGAAAGCACGCGCCCGTTATTTAAGACAGCCCGCATATTACAAGGATTTTTCCTGCATAGGCGGAGCTTGTCCCATAAGCTGCTGCCTTGTATGGAGAGTTGACTGGACTGCTGCCGAAGTCGAAAAACTGAAAAATGCCGAATGTTCGGAACATTTGAAAAGTCTTATTGATTCCTCATTCAATAAGATGGAAAACAGTGAAAAATATATTGTTCATATGGACGAGAAAAACAGATGCCCGTTCCTGACAGAGGACAATTTTTGCAGTATTCAGAGGGAACTTGGTGAAGATTACCTTTCATATACTTGTAAGGTATATCCGAGACGCAGCATACTTAGCGGAGGAGTTATGTACAGATGCTGTAATCTGTCATGCTACCATGTTGTTGATACGCTTTGCAATGATAAAGACTGTATGAAACTGGAAAATATACTTCCTAAATCAAGTCAGGCGATCAGGGAAAAAGCTTACAAGGATAAGGAACTTGACCTTATAAATTATCCGGAACTAAGATACCGCAGTGATCTGTTTGAATTCTTTTATGAGATCTTGTCAGATGAGTCCGTAAGTATAGAAACATCGGTCATATTGGGTGCGCTTGCCGCTCAGAAACTTTCGGAATATATCGGCAAAGGCAAAGCGGATATGATCCCCGATATCATCAAAGCTCTAAGGGGACAGTTGGGAAATAAGGAACAACTGGCTTCCATTGAAAATATAAAGCCTAATTATATGCACAAAATGCCGTTCTTGTTTGAACTTAACAAGCTTATCATAAAGTCAAATCTGTTTGACAATGTGAAGTCGGACGGCAAATTCTATCTTCCTAAATATATCGAGGGAGAAAATGCGTTCAATAAGTACATAGAGGAAAACCCGTTCGTTCTCCGCAATATAGCCCTCAATCTCTGGATTGAGATCAAGATGCCTTATAGAAATGACTCAATGACTCTTTTTGAAAATTACGGGAACTATATTGCGGCTATTGCCGCCGCAAAGATGTTGGGCGCTTGTATATTTGCTTCCGGAAAAGATCCCGTAAAGGGCTTTAAAGCAGCTTTGGCGTATGTAAGCCGTTCATTTTCACATAATGAAAACAATGTAAAGATCATTGACGAACTTATCAAAAAGTATAACGGAGTTTCTCCCGCGTATCTTGCTGTGCTTATAAAATAGTACGGGGTCAAAGGAAAGACAGGTGAGCGGAAATGAATACTCCTCTTGCGGACAGGATACGTCCGAAAACTCTTGACGATGTTGTGGGTCAGGCACATATCCTCGGCGAAGGAAAACCTCTCCGCAGGATCATCGAAAGCGGAAAGATCCCGAATATGATCTTTTACGGAAGTTCGGGCATAGGAAAAACTACCGTTGCCCGCATAATTGCCGAAAATGCAGGCATGAAGCTCCATAAGCTGAACGGCACTTCCGCTTCGATATCCGATATCAAAGATGTTATCGCCGATACGAACACCATTGACGGCATTAACGGCATCCTGCTTTATCTGGACGAGATACAGTACCTTAACAAAAAACAGCAGCAGTCTTTGCTGGAATATATCGAAAACGGACAGATAACTCTTATTGCTTCAACTACGGAAAATCCGTACTTTTATATTTATAATGCGATAATAAGCCGCTGCACGGTGTTCGAGTTCAAACCCCTTACGGCGGAAGAACTTATCCCTGCCGTTACAAGGGCTTTCCGACTTGCAGCAGAGGAAACAGGAATAAAAGTAAAAGTCGAAAAAGGCGTTGTGGAACATATCGCAAACGGCTGCGGCGGTGATGTGAGGAAGTCCATAAATACTGCCGAACTTTGTATTCTTTCGGCTGCGGGAACGGATAATGAGATAGTCGTAACAAAAGAAACAGCCGAAACATTGACCCAGCGCAGCAATATGCGCTACGATCGGGACGGAGATTCGCATTACGATATTTTGTCGGCGCTGCAGAAGTCTATACGGGGTTCGGACGAAAACGCCGCGCTCCACTATGCCGCAAGGCTCATCGAAGCGGGAGATATCATTTCACTGTCAAGGAGACTGCTTGTCATAGCGGCGGAAGATATAGGTCTTGCATATCCTCAGGCGATACCGATCGTAAAAGCCTGCGTTGACAGCGCGATGCAGCTGGGACTTCCGGAAGCAAGGCTGCCGCTGGGAGACGCGGTGATACTTCTTGCCACAGCGCCGAAATCAAATTCGGGAATAATGGCAATAGACGCCGCCCTTGACGATGTGAGAAACAAAGAATGCGGTGACTTCCCGAGACATCTTCAGAATAAGCATCTTGACGGCGAAGGAGCGGAAGTAGTCGGTCAGCATTATCTTTATCCGCATAATTTTCCGGATCATTATGTAAAACAACAGTATCTGCCCGATCCGATAAAGGACAGAGTGTACTATGAGTACGGCGAAAACAAGACCGAACAGGCTGCAAAGCAGTATTGGGATAAGATAAAAAATAAATGAGCAAGGCATTTTAAAAAGCCGGGGGCAGTTTGCAGAAGCATACCGCCCTCGGTCTGTTCATGAAAATAAAAGGGGATAGATGTTCATTGTCCGTCAAAACAGCTTTCGATAAGTTTGGGAGAAAGTTCGGGAGAGTATCTCCATCTTGAAATATGCCCGTCGGTGATGAAATATTCAGGCGGACGATGTATATGCGTCCCGCTGAAAACATCAACGATTATAAGCTTGACTTTCATTTTTTCGGGGATCAGCGCTTTTATGTAAACACTGGCGTGCTGCCCTGCGGAAACGCCTTCCTTGGGCTCGGCAAGTCCTGCAAGATTGGGGGCAAGTTCCACGAATATCCCGTAATCTTCAACGCTTCGGACAATGCCTGAAACGGTCTCTCCGTAATTGAAGCGGGAAGCGTTTTCTTCCCATGTTCCGAGAAGTTCTTTATGTGAAAGCCATACGCGGTCGCCTTTGATATCTTTTATGACAACAAAAATATCCTGACCTGACTGAAAGCGATCCGAGGGATGAGATATCCTCGAGACGGAGATAGTATCTATAGGAACGAGCGACGGTATGCCGCAGCCTATGTCAACGAACGCGCCGAATTGTTCAAGATGAGTCACTTTTGCGGGAATGACATCGCCGGGAGCAAGAGCGGAAATAAATTCTGCCATACATTCTTCCTGAGCGGCTCTCCGCGAAAGAACGGCAGTATATGCGCCGTTTTCGTCTTTACGGATCTGTTTCACCTTGAAGCAGACAGGTTTGTTTACTTTTGTGATAAGTGCAATATCCTTGGTAGTTCCTTCGGCAATGCCTATAGCACCCTCTTCACGGGGGATAATTGCTTTGGCGCAGGGGATATCAAGGTGAAGATCGTGATCGTTATCGCAGATCAGTACGCGGGCTTCAAGGATCTTTTCCTGAAGCATGGCTTCCTGAAGAGCAAAAATGGATCTCAGGCAGCTTTGATTTTCGGGCGACGCATATATCGTACCCTCAGGACTGTATTTTTTCATTTTGTACCTCCCGGATTTTAAGGACTTGTCTTGACAGCGCACTGCCAAGACAAGTTCTATAGAATTTTAACGGTTTGCTTTTCAATTCTATGCCGGGAAAGCGGCGGATATTCTATAATTTGGAAATGTTTCTCCCGCCGTGACCGATAATTATTCTTGTCGCTATGGATTCCTCATCATGGCGGCAGACAACTTCAAGGATATGATCCGAACCGATATAGTCACGCTCACTGCCATTGACGTCATTGAGATATGCCGCGTTGTATATGGGCATGGAGTAAGTCGGAGAAGTACCGGAAAGAGTGTTGAATGATGCAAAAACATTCATACCGTTTACTGTCTGTTTCGGCTTTACGTCCCGCGTTTCAATAGACGCAAGTGGCGATAAAGTTTTTTTTAATGCGCCTGCAGCATGATCCGCACTGTCAGGGGAATCAAAACTTGCTCTTATTTTCATGATAATTTTGCTTGAACGGCACAGCGTACAAGCTTTCTCCTTTCAGATAGTCGTTTACTGTTGTTTAGTGTAAATAAATTTTCTGAAAATATTGATGAAAATTATTGCCTTTGACAGTAAAATGTGGTATAATGCTTATGTATGTGAATTTATGCTGTTTCGGAGATGTTGTTATGGATATTCGCCCAAAGGATATACTTGTTATGAAAAAAAAACACCCTTGCGGCGATGACCGTATGCTGGTGTTGAGATCGGGAATGGATTTCAAGCTGCGCTGCTGCGGCTGCGGTCACGAATTCATGACCCCGCGCAGCAAAATTGAAAAAAATGTAAAAAAAGTCCAAAGAACGGAAACTTCCGAACCGTAGCGTGTTTTTCTTTTTTTATGGAAATAATTTGAAAGGAAAATACGAATGTTTGAAAAGTTAAAGCTTACAGAACAGAAATATAACGAAATAGGCGAAAAACTTACGGATATGTCGGTCATATCGGACAATAAGCTTTACGCTTCGCTTATGAAAGAATATAAGAACCTTACTCCCGTGGTGGAAAAGTACCATGAGTATGAAAAGTGCAGGAAAACTATGGAGGACGCCCGCGAACTTCTCGATGAGGGCGGCTCAGACAGGGAAATGAAGGAACTTGCTCAAATGGAGTTCGATGAGAGCAGAGAACGGCTGGAAGCTCTCAGCGAAGAACTGAAGATCCTGCTCCTGCCCAAAGATCCCAATGACGAGAAGAACGTTATCATTGAGATACGCGGCGGCGCAGGCGGGGAGGAAGCGGCTCTTTTCGCAAATTCACTGTTCCGTATGTATTCAATGTACGCTGAAGCAAGACACTGGAAAACTGAGATCCTTAACGCAAATCCTACAGAACTTGGCGGCTTCAAGGAAATAAGTTTCAGCGTTGAGGGAGAAGGCGCATATTCACGCCTGAAATATGAAAGCGGCGTTCACCGCGTCCAGAGAGTTCCCGAGACCGAATCTCAGGGAAGGATACACACTTCAACGGTGACCGTTGCCGTACTTGCGGAAGCAGATGAAGTAGAACTTGAGATCGCTCCCACCGATCTGAAAATAGATGTTTTCCGCGCGTCGGGCGCAGGCGGTCAGCATATCAACAAAACAGAATCGGCAGTGCGGATAACACATATCCCTACAGGCGTTGTGGTGGAATGTCAGGACGAACGCAGCCAATACAAAAATAAGGACAGAGCAATGAAGATACTCCGTTCCAGACTGTATGAGTCGCTCATGGAAAAACAGAACGAAAAAATAGCTTCCGAAAGGAAAGCGCAGGTCGGTACCGGAAACCGTTCGGAACGTATCAGAACATACAATTTTCCCGAAAGCAGAGTTACCGATCATAGGATAGGTCTTACGCTCTATAAGCTCGAATATATATTGAACGGCAGTCTTGACGAAATAATAGACGCACTCGCAACGGCGGATCAGGCGGCAAAACTTTCCGCTCAGAATGACGAATAAAGGTGAAAGTATAATATGCAGTATAAAACAGAACTGCTCACTTCCTCGGAAGAGGATATAAAAAAAGCGGCTGAAATAATTTCAGGCGGAGGGATAGTCGGTATGCCTACAGAAACGGTGTACGGACTTGCTGCGGACGCGGAAAATGCCGAGGCGGTGGCTGAGATCTTCAAGGCAAAAGGCAGACCGCAGGACAATCCGCTGATAGTCCACATAGGAGATATAGCCGACTTTGAAAAATATGCAAAGAATGTTCCCGAAACAGCTTATAAGCTTGCGGAAAAATTCTGCCCCGGACCGCTTACAATGGTCCTGCCGAAAAGAGACAGGATCCCCGATGTTACCAGCGCGGGACTTGATACGGTGGGCATACGTATGCCGAGCCATAAGGCGGCGCTTGCACTTATAAGGACAAGCGGAAAAGCCGTTGCCGCACCGTCGGCAAATCTTTCGGGAAGTCCGAGCCCTACTTCTGCGGCTCATGTTATGAACGATATGAACGGAAAGATCCCCGCGGTCATAGACGGCGGAGATTGCCCGGTGGGCGTGGAAAGTACGGTGATCGCCTTTGAAGACGGGAAGATACGTCTGCTCCGTCCCGGATTTGTTTCGGCAGAGGAACTGTCGGAGTTCGCGGAGGTAATTATCGACCGCCACATTACAGAGGCGGCTGAAAGCGGAGAACGGGTGCTTTCCCCGGGAATGAAGTACAAGCACTATTCCCCGAAAGCAAATGTTACCATAATTGAAGGAAACGGAACGGATTATATAAAATTTGTAAATTCTCACAGCGGCGAAGGTGTATACGCCATGCCTTTCGACAGCGATGAAAGCTACTGCGAGATCCCTTGTATCCCGTACGGAGACAGCAGCGAAGAACAGGCGGCAAGACTTTTTGCCGCACTCAGGAAATTCGATGAACTTGGCGCAAAACAGGTCTATGCAAGATGCCCTTTAAAAAACGGAGTTGGACTTGCGGTATATAACAGGCTGCTCAGAGCAGCGGGATTTGAGATAATTTCAGTTTAAGGAAATTTTTGATGTTATCGACGTATCAAAGAAAGGATGAAAACATATATGAGCGAAACGCACGATACGGCGGTCATCGGTCTGACAGGTCAGAGCGGTGCCGGAAAAACCACGGTTTGCAGGGTTTTTGACGAATGCGGATTTGCGATAATAAATGCTGACAGGATAGCCCGTGACGTTATGGAAAAGGGCAATCCTTGTCTTGAAGAAGCAGTGGAATGTTTCGGAGATGACATTCTCAACGGTGACGGGACTCTTGACAGACAGAAGCTTGCGGATATCGTTTTTACGGATAAAGAAAAGTTAGAACAGCTCAATGCAATAAGCTATCCCTACATAACTTCGGAAATTTTAAAGATGATAAATAAATATTCCGAAGAAGGGAAGAAATATGTTCTTCTTGACGCTCCGACGCTTTTTGAAAGTCGGGCGGACGATTTCTGCGACCTTATAATAAGCGTTACGGCTTCGGAAAAAAACCGTACCGAACGTATCGCAAAACGTGACGGTCTTTCTCCGGAACAGATAAAAAGCAGGTTTTCTTCACAGCATACGGAGAAATTTTTTGTGGATCATTCGGATTTCATCATCAAAAATAATAAGTCCGCAGAACTCCTTGTGGAAAAGGCAAAGGAAGTTGCGGCAAAGATCAAGGAGTATTATCAATGCTGAAAAAGCTCGGCGGCGCAGTTATCATAATTCTTATCGGCTGCTTGATATGGCTGCTGTTCAATATAGAGGAAGTAAGCAAAAAATATATCTATCCCACAGGTTACAGCGAGTATGTGGAAGCCGCTGCTGCGGAAACTGGTATTGACAAATACCTTATTTACGCGGTAATAAAAACTGAAAGCGGTTTCAATGAAAAAGCGGTATCGGACGTCGGAGCACGTGGACTTATGCAGCTTACGGAAGATACTTACGAATGGGTAAGATTCAGAATGGGCGATGAAAGAGATATTTCCTATGACGATATGTTTGACCCGAAGTATAATATCGAGTACGGAAGTTACCTGATAAAGCTTTTGTATGAGGAATACCGTGATGAAACTACCGCTGCCGCCGCATATCATTCCGGAAGAGGGAACGTAAACGAATGGCTGAAAGATCCCGATTACAGTTCGGACGGAAAAACTCTTGACGATATGCCGGAGGGAAAAACAAAGCATTATGTCAAAAAGGTTATGACGGCTTATGAAGGGTATACTAACCTTTATAAAGACGATGAATAAAATTAATTTTGAAAGGATCGTTCTATATGTCAAATGAAAAAGAAAAATCACCTGCCGCGCTGCTGAAAGAACAGCTCTTTATGGAAAAGAAACACGCGGGACTTATCATGACCGAGGAGCAGACCTCGGAATGTGACGATTTCTGCGAAAGCTACAAGGATTTCCTCAACGGCGCAAAGACTGAAAGAGAAGCTGCGGCTTCAGCCATAGAACTTGCCAAGGAGGAAGGCTTCAAGGAATACACAAAGGGAATGGCTCTTAAAGCGGGAGATAAAATTTACTTCAATAACCGCGGAAAAGCTGTTATCCTTGCGGTGATCGGCAAAGAGGATATCAGCAAAGGCGTTCACCTTGCGGCGGCGCATATCGATTCCCCGAGGATAGATCTGAAACAGAACCCTCTTTATGAAGATAATGAGGTAGCTTTGTTCAAGACCCACTATTACGGCGGCATAAAGAAATATCAGTGGGCGACAATACCTCTTGCGATACACGGCGTTATTATCAAAAAGGACGGTACAAAAATCACTGTCAAGATAGGCGAGGACGAAAACGATCCGGTATTTTTCATAAGCGATCTTCTTCCTCACCTTGCACAGGAGCAGGTAAAGAGAACTCTGAGTGAGGGCATAAAGGGCGAGGAACTTAACATTATCGTTGGTTCAAGACCTTTCCGCGATGACGATATCAGCGAAAAGGTAAAGCTCAACATTATGTCTATGCTCCACGAAAAATACGGGATCATCGAATCGGATTTTCTTTCTGCGGAATTGGAAACAGTTCCCGCGTTCAAGGCAAAGGATATCGGTTTTGACAGAAGTCTTATCGGTTCTTACGGACATGACGACAGAGTATGTGCATATACCGCGCTGGAAGCGATCCTCGGCTGTAACAGCGTTTCAAAGACTGCTGTAGTATGCCTTACAGATAAGGAGGAAACAGGCAGTGACGGAAATACGGGACTTTGTTCCGCATATCTGAAAAACTTTCTTTATGATCTTGCGGACAGCTTCGGTGCAAAGGGCAGAGATGTGGTCGCAAATACGGAATGTCTTTCCGCAGACGTCAACGCGGCGTTCGATCCGACTTTCCCCGATGTTGTGGAAAAGAAAAACGCTGCTTACCTGAACCATGGCGTTGTGGTAACAAAGTTCACGGGCGCAAGGGGCAAATCGGGAACTTCCGATGCTTCGGCTGAATTTGTAGGACGCGTACGCGCTTTGATGGAAAAGAACAGCATTATCTGGCAGACAGGCGAACTGGGAAAAGTCGATCTTGGCGGCGGCGGAACTGTTGCGGCATATCTTGCAAATCTCGGCATGGACGTAATAGATGTGGGCGTTCCCGTTCTGGCGATGCACGCTCCTTACGAGGTAGTTGCGAAAGCGGACGTTTACATGACATACAAAGCATTCAAATCGTTCTTTGAGGAATAATAGGCGCGGACAAACTAAAAAACGAAAAACAAAACTTCGCCCGAAAAGCTGGTCCAGCGCAGCCGCGCTGGTGGGGTCAAGGGGTGAAACCCCTTGTCGCCATCCGCAGATGGCGAAATCCCCTAATGCCTTTAGGAGCTCCGCAAGGGGTGAATTTACGCCGTTAGGCGTAAAGAGGGGGCTGCCCTGCGATAGAGGGCGCCCCCTTGGTATTAACGGATTATACCATTTAAGTCTTGCAAAACAGCCCGGTGAGCTGTTTTGCAATAAAGAGCAATTTGTTTTTATAAACAGTCCGTTTTCAAACAAACATATTTTTTACAAATACTTTTTCGACAGACTAACAGGGGGAAAATTTCCCCCTGTTCCGTAAATATAAAATGAAAGGAATTTTCCGCTATGAAAACCGTAAAACTCACTCTCAATCCTCTGGACAGGAAAAGCAAAATAAACAAGGAGATCTATTCAAACTTTTCCGAACATCTTGGACGATGCATTTATGACGGCATTTATGTCGGTGAGAACAGTGATATCCCAAATATAGAAGGTTTCCGTAAGGACGTTGTGGAAGCGTTCAGGGAGCTGAAACTTCCCGTACTGCGCTGGCCGGGAGGCTGTTTTGCCGATGAATATTATTGGAAAGACGGCATAGGTGATAAGTCTGCGCGAGTTAAAGTAACGAATAACTGGGGACAGATCGTTGAGGATAACAGTTTCGGTACACATGAATTTCTGCGTTTCTGCGAACTTGTGGGCTGCGAGCCGTACATATGCGGAAATGTTGGCAGCAGCAGCGTAAAGGAACTTAAAGATTGGGTAGAGTATATGACCTTTGACGGTGAATCTCCCATGTGCAACCTGAGAAAGAAAAACGGCAGGGAAAAACCTTGGAAAGTAAAATATCTCGGCATAGGAAACGAAAGCTGGGGCTGCGGCGGAAATATGACGCCTGAATTTTACTGCGATCTTTACAAACAGTATGCAACATTCTGCCGCGAATACAGCGGAAATAAGCTTTATAAAATTGCCTGCGGTCCCAATGCATATGATTATAACTGGACGGAAGTTTGTATGAAAAAACTTGATCCCGGAATGGTCAACGGCATCTCTCTGCACTATTACACCGTTCCGACGGAAAACTGGGATCATAAGGGAAGTTCAACGGAATTTGACGATGCGGAATATTATTCTACACTTAAAAATACGCTCCAAATGGAAACTCTTGTTACCCGCCACAGTGAGATAATGAACCGTTACGATCCGGAACGTAAGATAGGACTTATCGTAGATGAGTGGGGCTGCTGGTATGATGTTGAACCCGACACAAATCCCGCGTTTCTGTATCAGCTGAATACAATGAGAGATGCTGTTGTTGCGGCAATAAATCTTAACATCTTCAACAAACATTCCGACAGAGTGTATATGGCAAATATCGCTCAGGCGGTAAATGTTTTGCAAGCGGTACTTCTTACCGAGGGCAAAAAGACCGTTAAAACGCCTACATACTATGCTTTTGATCTTTTCAAGGAGCATATGGAGAACACTCTCATTTACTCGCATATTGAAAATGAGGAAGCTTCCGAAGGAGTTCCCGCACTTTCCCAAAGTGCAAGCATAAATGAAGCAGGGGAGATAGTTATAACTCTTGCCAACTGCGCTCTTGACAGGGAGTATTCCGTTGACATCGGCGGAGTTTGTGAGATAAAGTCTGCAAAAGGACGTATCCTTACGGGAGAAGTTCATGCAAAGAATGACTTTGATTCTCCGGAAAATGTAGTTACAAAAACTCTTGATGTAAAAGTTTCCGACGGAAAAGCGGTAGTTGTCCTGCCTGCTTGTTCGGTGGCGGAAATTATTCTTAACTGATATGGAATTTCCAATACCGTGTAAACGCTGCCTGTTGGAGCAGGCGGGAGAAGCAGACCTTGCAAAAAGCGTTGCGGAAAGAGTCGCGCTTATTCCCGAAGAAAACAAGGCGGAGGAAAAACTTTATCGGGAGCGTCTTGAAATATGCCGCAGATGTGATTTCCTGATAAGCGGCGTCTGCGGAAAGTGCGGCTGTTATGTTGAGATCCGCGCTGCGCGTATTTCGGGGTATTGTCCCGCCGCAAAACCTTTGTGGTAAATAGAAAAGAGCCGTTGCAAAGCGGCTCTTTTAATTTTACTTGCAAAGTATAAAAAATTGTGTTATAATAAAAGTAACAAGAGATGGCGGAGGCGTTTAACCATATGGAACACAGAGTGATATCTCCGAAAAATGATATAGTTTTTAAGGCACTGTTCGGACAGAATGATGATATTCTTATGAATTTTCTTTCAGATACATTAAGTATTCCTTTGTCTGAAATTTCCGGTCTGACTGTCATAAATCCCGAAATAGTTCCCAGTACCACCGATGGAAAGCTTACACGACTTGATATAAGGCTTGCAACCAAAACAAGGAATATTGACATCGAAATGCAGAAAGCCCGCGATGATGATTATAGAGAACGTATTCTTTGCTATTGGGCAAATATGTACAGTGAGGGTATAAAAAAGGGCGGAGAGTATGCAGAACTCAATCAGGCTATTTCATTGAATATATTGGATTTTAATATGTTTGATTGCAGTGAATATCAATCTTCATTTTCTATAAGGGAAGATAAAAGGAATGAACTGTTTTCAGATAAATTGTCCTTATATTTCTTTGAACTTAAAAAAGTTGGAAACATAGTTGACATAAACGACAGAAAAAAGATATGGTTACAGCTTATTAACGCAAATAATGAAAAGGAGTTGGAAGAATTGGAAAACACTAATATTTCTATTATTCAAAAGAGTGTAAACACCATTTACCGACTTAGTGATGATGACAATATACGCGAAATGATAAGGCTTCGCGAGGAAGCTGACGCTTTGGAGAGGTCACGGCTTTATAATGCGGAAAAACGCGGCAGGACAGATGCGATCAGAGAAATAGTCAGAACAATGTTGACCGATAAACACTCAAAGTCTGAAATTTCTGAATTGCTTCATATCCCTGTTGAAGATATAGAAAAAATACAGACATCTGAATAAGATCGGGAACTGCCGCAGGTATGTGGCAGTTCCGTTTTTTATTCCACAAACCATTTCCTTAAAAACGGTATGAACATTCCGCCGACAGAATTGCCGAGAGACATGACTATCAAGTATCCGAATGCTTTTGCCGACCACATTTTCGCGGCGGTGAAGTAGAACATATTCGCCACGCAGTGTTCAAATCCGCTGAGGATAAACACCATTACCGGCAGGAACACTGCAAGTATTTTTCCCACGGGGTTCTCTATCTTCTTGAAACCGTCCGCGGCGATGAACATAAGCATTCCGCAGAAAAATGACAGTATGAATATGCTTAATAAATTGTCCGCAAGTTTTGTTTCGCAAAGTCCTGCGGCTTTTTCGCTTATACCCGAAACTCGTGTGCAAAGGATAAGTCCGCCCGTTGCCATGGCTCCTATAAGATTTCCTAACCATATTATCAACAGGTAAATTATGTAAGGCGGCTTGTTCTCCACGGCGTAGCCGACTTTCCCCGTGAAAAGATTGAAACCGAAAGAAAGTATCACGAACAATCCCGTTCCGAAAAGGAACGCGCCTATGTATTTGTTGTCGCAGGAAAGATAAACTATCCCGCCGATACCTATGGCAAAACCCGTCAGCAGCGCCCGCAGAAAAATATCAACCACTCTTTTCAAAATATCACAGCCTTTTTAGTATTCTGTATCAATTATAACATTTTCCGCCAAATAAAGCAATAGCAAACCGACAATTTTTGCGCCGCAACATTGTAGGTTTACAATAGAAGTGATACAAAAAAATAAAAAAATAGTAGCGGAACAGCATAGACCTGTGTTACAATTAAGCTGCGAAACAAAAATAAACAGGAGGTCAGCTGAACCGCTATGAATACTGTAACACAAATTACCCGCCGCCGTCAAGTGATAATTGAATATTCTTTGAAAAAAGGTGTGACCGAAGCAGCACGAAGATACAATGTGAGCCGTCAATTTGTATATAGATGGAAAAAACGCTATGATGGCACATTGGAATCACTTCAGGATCGCTCCCACAGACCGCACAGTCATCCGAACCAACATACAGAAGAGGAAATAGAACTCATCAAAAGAATGAGAAAAAAGAACAAACATACAGGTTTGGTCGTATTCCGGATAAAACTCCGGCAGAAAGGTTACAAACGGTCAATAACAAGTCTATGGCGAATTGGATATATAATAAAAAAGTGGACAAGTATGAAATAATAGAAGACAGAAAAAGGAGGAATAAAAATGTCTTCA
>CANQPX010000002.1 GCA_947625915.1 uncultured Clostridia bacterium | reverse complement strand
ATTCAAGACCTCGTTTTTGCCTCGGTCTTAAATCTCCCGATGATGTTTTTCGTTGCACTTGACTTGACAATTTATGTTTGCCCCTCGACCCCACCAGCGCGGCTGCGCTGGACCAGCTTTTCAATTTTGCGCTGCGCGCAAAATTGTTAAAAATTTTTTCGACAAGCTGTGACGTTTCACGCGTCTTATGCTCGGGATAAAGTTTACAAAACGGTTACAGCATCAATGCCCCGCAAATGCTCAAAAAGATATTTTTACTCAATTTTTTTGCCGATTTTGTGCATTATGCCAGAAAGTTGTAAATGTTTCATCAAAAAAAATGTAATAAAAATCATTGCAAAACTCTTTTATTTTGGACGGGAATATGGTATAATATTAATGCTGTGTAAACAGCACCGCTTTTTTATGCCGTTTTTTCAGCGGCGGCAGGCGGAATAATGCCGCATATTCTTTGCGGCTCTTGGGGAGAGAAATTTATTTGGAAAAATTTATTATAAAAGGCGGACGCAAACTTCACGGCGAAGTTGAAATAAGCGGCGCAAAAAATGCCGTTGTGGCTATAATCCCCGCTGTTATACTTTCAGATGAACCTTGCGTTCTGGAAAATGTCCCTAACATAAGCGACGTTTCAATAAGTCTCAGGATACTTTATGAAATGGGCGCAAGTGTTGTTTTTACCGATAAAAATACCGTGCGCATAGACGCAACGGGCATAAAAGATCCTATAGTTCCTTATGAAATGGCTAAACATATGCGCGCTTCTTATTACTTCCTCGGAACACTGCTCGGAAAGTTCGGAAGAGCGAGAGTCTCCATGCCGGGCGGCTGTTACCTTGGCGACCGCCCTATAGATCAGCACCTGAAAGCTTTTGCCGCTCTTGGGGCAACTTGTTCCATAGATCACGGAATGATAGACATTCAGTCGGAAAACCTTTACGGAACACAGATATATTTTGATATGGTGACCGTTGGCGGGACAATAAACGCCATGCTCGCC
This sequence comes from uncultured Clostridia bacterium, assembly GCA_947625915.1. Lineage (GTDB taxonomy): Bacteria > Bacillota > Clostridia > Oscillospirales > Ruminococcaceae > RGIG8773. Next base: position 114,541 of record CANQPX010000002.1, on the reverse strand, counting down.
GCCGTTAAGGCAACAGGTATGACGGTCATTGAAAATGCTGCGAAAGAACCCCATATCGTTGACCTCGCAAACTTTTTGAACTCAATGGGCGCGGATATCATGGGTGCAGGTACGGACGTGATAAAAATACGCGGCGTAAAACATCTTAAAGGCGCAACTTACGCGATAATCCCCGATCAGATAGAAGCGGGAACGTTCATGGTGGCGGCTGCCGCCACGGGCGGAGACGTTCTTATAAAAAATGTTATACCGAAACACCTTGAAAGCATTACCGCAAAACTCGAAAAGATAGGCGTAAATGTTGAGGAATTCGATGAAAGCATAAGGATCTCCGTTGACGGTCCGCTTGTTAAAACAAGTGTGAAAACCATGCCTCACCCCGGTTTCCCGACGGATATGCAGCCCCAGATCTCTACGCTGCTCTGTCTTGCGGAAGGTACGAGCATCGTTACGGAAGGTATATTCGATAACCGTTTCAGATATGTTGACGAACTGCGCAGAATGGGCGCGGATATCTCCGTTGACGGAAAAGTCGCGGTAATTGAAGGAGTTGGGCATCTTATGGGCGCGCCTGTTACGGCTCCCGACCTGAGAGCGGGCGCTGCGCTCGTTATTGCGGGACTTGCCGCAAGGGGCGTTACGGAAGTGGAAGATATCTACCACATAGAACGCGGCTATGAAAATTTTGAGGAAAAACTTCGTGCTCTGGGTGCGGATATCGTTAAGAAAAGCGTTCCCGGCGCGGCTGTAAGAAAAACGGCAATTTAACTTATTGAAAAGGATAGATGGATATGACAATGAAAAAGATCACCGCTTTATTTGCGGCGGCAGCAGCTTCGGCAATGCTTTTTACGGGCTGCAAAGGCGAACCTGACGAAGCAGTGACACTTCCTGACGGAAATGTTGACGAGTCAAGCATAAATTGGCTCCCCGATGTGGAGATACACAATTTTGACGCTCCCGAGATCGGCGAAAAGATAGCTGTTATCACGGTAAAAGACTACGGCGAAATAAAAATAAAACTTTTCCCCGAGGACGCGGATAAAGGCGTTGAGAACTTTATGAGTCTTGCGGATATGGGTTACTATGATGAACTTATTTTCCACAGAGTTATACCAAACTTTATGATACAGGGCGGAGATCCCCACGCTGACGGAACAGGCGGAAAGTCCATATGGGGCGATAAATTTGAGGGCGGAACTTCCGAACATCTTTATCACTTTACGGGGGCTGTGGCTTATGCAAACAGCGGTGCTACTTCCACAAACGGAAGTCAGTTCTATATCGTAAACACTCCGGACGGATATATGGAAAATTCCTGTGAGACGCTTCACGCTTACGATCCCGAAAGTTACAACTGGCCTGCAAATGTTGTTGAAAAATACAACGAAGTAGGCGGCGTGCCTTTCCTTGACGGCGGTTATACTGTTTTCGGACAGGTATTCGAGGGCATGGACGTTGTGAGAGCCATTGCGGGAGTTGAGACGAACCCGGATAATGACAAGCCGCTTACGGCAGTTATAATGGAAAGCGTCCGCATTGAAGAATATCAGGGATAAATAGATAAGAGTTAAGCCCGTGCCTATTGGCGCGGGCTTAGTCTGTCGAAAAAGTATTTACAAAAATATGGTATAGTTCGTTGTCAAACAACTCACAGGGTTGTTTGATAAGGGGGAAATAGAAATAATTTGTTAGTTCAAGGGGGGAAGCCCTCTATCGCAGGGCTTCCCCCTCTTGCTGTCTGCGACGCAAATGACGCTTGCGTCATTTTATTCACACCCCAGCGGAGCTCTTAAAGGCATTAGGAGTTCCGCCGTTCTGCGAAAAACGAACTGCGTTCGTTTCGGCGGCGAGGGGCTTAGACGAATGCGAAGCATTCGTTTTTCCCTCAGACCCCGCAGCCTTGAAAGGCTGGCGAACTTTTTGCTCAATTTTGCGCTGCGCGCAAAATTGTTAAAAACTTTTTCGACAGAAAAAGCCTGTGCCGATCGGCGCGGGCTTATTTTTTTGTTTATAGGAATAACATTCGGTATATTATAAGCAAAAATATTCTTTCTGTTATTGACGTATTGTCAAAGTGCATAAAAATGTTTAAGAAAATTCTTTATTTATTTTCGTAACAAATTTTTTCAAAGGTTGCAATTTGTACGGGATTGGTGTATAATATCATTAAAGTGGTGAAATATCACTGCTTTAAGGTGAAAAGTGGTGAATTTTCCACACGGTTTTCCACACTCGGTGGAAAACTCAAATTTACGTCGGAAGGATGTGATAAAGCATGGCAAGTCATTCCCTTATGGGTACTTATGAACATACCATAGACGCCAAAGGCCGTATGGCTTTCCCCGCAAAGCTGCGCGAACGGCTCGGCGGACGCTTTATCGTTACTATCGGCGTGGACGAATGTCTGTATGTTTACTCGGAGGACGAGTGGGACGTTTTTAACGAAAAACTCCGCACTCTTACAGGCAAAAAAGCTAATGCCGCTAAAATACTTATCGCAAAAGCCGCTCTCGTTGAACCCGACGTTCAGGGACGTATTCTCGTTCCCCCGTACCTTCGGGAACACGCTCACCTTGAACATGACGTTACCGTCATAGGCGTTATAAACCATGCCGAGATCTGGGATACCGCAAGCTTCAAAGCGTTCAGCGATCAGATCACCGGCGAAGTACTTGCGGAGGCTCTGGAGGATATTGCTTTCTGATACAAATTACCCAAAATGCAGGAAAAAATATGCTCCGCATTTTGTGTGTGTTTTGATAGATACCACCTAAATAAAAAGGATAACTATGGATAAAATAAATTCATCGGCGTTCTCTCACGTCCCGGTGCTGTTACAGGAAACAATAGACGGTCTTGCGGTAAAAGCGGACGGAGTTTACATTGACGGCACCTGCGGCGGAGGAGGACATTCCGAACAGATCGCAAGATCGCTCTCATCGGGACGGCTGCTTGGCATAGACCGTGACCCGGACGCGGTAAATGCCGCTTCGGAACGGCTCTCAAAATATAACGCAAAAGTCGTTCACGGGAATTATTCGGATATAGCGGAAATCGCCGCTGCGGAAGGGATATCTTCCGCAGACGGGATATTGCTGGATCTGGGAGTTTCGTCATATCAGCTCGATACGGCGGAACGCGGATTTTCCTATAAACTCGACGCTCCGTTGGATATGAGAATGTCAAAAGAGGGAGAAACGGCTGCGGAACTTGTGAACAGCCTCCCCGAAGAAGAACTGAGCAGGATATTGTTTGAATACGGAGAGGAAAAGTTCAGCAGGAAGATCGCCGCGGGAATAGTTTCTCAAAGAAATATCAGACCAATAACAACTACAGGAGAACTTGCGGAAATTATCGGCAGCGCCGTTCCCGCAAAGTTCAAACGCGAAAAAAATCCATGCAAAAAAACTTTTCAGGCATTGAGAATAGCCGTTAACTGCGAGTTTGAACACCTTGACAAGGGTCTTGATTCGGCGTTTGAACTGCTGAAAAGCGGCGGAAGGCTCTGCGTGATAACTTTCCATTCGCTTGAGGACAGGATAGTAAAACAACGCTTTGCGTCATTCTGCAAAGGCTGCATATGCCCGCCGGATTTCCCGCAGTGCGTCTGCGGAAGGACTCCGAGGGGAAAACTTATAAATAAAAAACCTATAGAAGCATCGGAGCAGGAACTTGCCGTAAATAACAGAAGCAGAAGCGCAAAGCTCCGTATAATAGAAAAATTGTAGAACAAAAAAGATAAAGAAAGATAGTAAAAAAGAAAGGAACAGCGGTTCGGATGAATAAAAATAATCTTGCGTACGATCTCACCAAGTATGAGGACGTTTCTCCGGAAAAAGCCCCTAAGATAAGAGTCCGCAGACGGCGCAGCGATACGGGTTCGGTGCCGAAGATCATCCTTATCACCGCATCGGCGGGACTGATGCTGGGCGCGGTGATCTACGGAAAAGTCGAAAACGCCGCCATCCATACAGAAATAGCCGATAAGACGGAATATGTCGAAATGCTCGCAAGCGAAAATGTCCGTATGCAGTCGGAGATCGAAGGAAAAACTGCGTTAAGTTCTATCGAGGACTATGCGGAAAATATCCTCGGTATGCAGAAACTCGATAAATCCCAAGTGGAATATGTAAGCATTTCAAACGGAAGTTCTGCGGATATCCCGGAGGAAGAGGATAATATCTTCGTTCGCATAAAGAATTCTTTCTTTGACTTTCTGGAATATATACGCGGCTGACGAAATAGTATAAAATAGGGCTGTACATCGGGACCATGCTCCAAATACAGCCCGAATTCTGTTTGATACGGCTCTGCCGTTCAAGAGAAAGGAGTTCTCCGCTTTGTCATATCAGCCTACACACAGAATGAGATTAAAACTTAACCTTGTGATACTGCCTGTGTTCCTTGCGTTCACGGGTTGGATAATAGTCAACCTTTTCCGTACTTCGATAACGGATAATCTTAAATATCAGACCCTCGCCAACGAGAACCAGTTCGGAAGCACTATCGTAAAAGCCAACAGGGGAAGTATATACGACGCTAACGGAAATATACTCGCTCAATCGGCTACGGTGTATTCCATTATCGTAAACCCGCTGAGGATATATGAACAGCAGCAGAAAGAACTCAAAGCCGAGGAAAAAGGTATTGCCGAGGATAATGATATCCCCGAATCGGAAAGAATGATAGACGCTGCGGCAACTATACTCAGTGAGGAACTCGGCGGGATCGCCGATGTAACTTATGAGGACGCGGTAAAAAAACTTACGGAAAATATGGCAAACAGCCAGTGGGCGTGCATCGCAAAATCCATTGAAAAACCTGTTGCGGATAATATACTTTCCCGCGCTTCGGAAGAGGGGCTCGGCGACCTTATTTACACGACTCCCGATACAAAAAGATATTATCCCCAATCAGAACTTGCGGCAGCGGTGATCGGTTTTACGAATTATGACGGCGACGGCGTTTACGGCGTTGAATCATACTATAATGATTACCTTAAAGGCGTTGACGGGAAAATAATTTCCGCTCACGACGGCAACGGCAACGCTATGCCCTATAAAAATGATAAGATATATGAGGCGCAGGACGGCAACTCGATCTACCTTACGATAGATGAGACCCTTCAGCACCTTGTGGAAAAATACCTTCAGCAGCAGGTACAAGCCCATGCTCCCGCGAACCGTGCCTGCGCTATAATGATGAACGTCAATACCGGCGCGGTGCTTGCAATGGCAAGTTCCCCCGGATTTGATATAAACGACAGGAATTCACTTTATAACCCTGCCGATACCGCGGCGCTGGCGGGCATTACGGACGAAGAAGAATATAACGCCATGTATGCCGCTCTGCGTGAAAAACAGTGGAAAAACAAAGCCGTTACAGAGCCTTATTATCCGGGTTCGGTATTCAAGGTAGTTACGGGTTCTGCGGCTCTGGAAGAAAAGGTCATTTCAGTAAATTCTACATTTACCTGTAATTCGGTGATAGATGTTGCGGGAACGGACATACACTGTTGGTCGGGATATTCCCACGGAACGCAGGATTTCACCACGGCTATGACAAATTCCTGCAACCCGGTATTCATACAGATAGGCTTGCTGCTGGGAAAGGATAAATTCTATGACTATTTCAAGGCTTTCGGACTTACCGAACCTACGGGGATAGATCTTCCCGGTGAAGCAACAAGCATTTACACCGATACAAGAGAAAAAGGTCCTGTTGAACTTGCGTCCAGTTCCTTCGGTCAGACTAACAAGATAACTCCTATCCAGATGATAACGGCTTATGCCGCTGTGGTGAACGGCGGATATCTTGTAACGCCGTATGTGGTGAGCAAGATAGTTGACCCGAACGGGAATGTAGTTAAGACTACGGAACCGATGATAAAACGTCAGGTCATCTCGGAGGAAACTTCCGCAGAAATGCGGGAAGTTCTGGAGTCGGTGGTAAATAACAAGGGCGGTTCAAACGCTTACATAAAAGGTTACTCGATAGGCGGAAAATCAGGTACTTCCGAAAAACAGGACGAGATAAACAGAACGGGAAATGAAAATCTTTACGTTTCTTCATACTGCGCTTTCGCGCCTGCGGACGACCCTGAAATTATCCTGCTCGTTATGGTGGATGAACCTACCGCACGGGATCAGAACGGTGCGCTTATGTATTACGGAAGTATCGTTGCCGTTCCTGCGGTGACGAATGTCCTTAAAGAAGCTCTGCCGTATCTCGGATATTACCCCGAATACACCGAGGAAGAACTTGAAGCAATGGGCGTTACCCTGCCTTCGGTAGAAGGAGAAACAGTCGATATTGCAAAGCAGACTCTTGAAGCACAGTCGCTGCAAGTAGCCGTTATCGGCAGCGGTGATAAAGTCGTGGCACAAGTCCCCGCAAGAGGAAGTTCCATTCCGCGGAACGGAAAGGTGATACTTTATACCGAGGAAGATTACGAGACGGAATATACTACCGTACCTAACATAATCGGATACAGCGTATCCGATGTAAATGCGATACTTACAAACGCAAACCTTAACTTCAAAGTGGGAGACGGCGCTGCGAACCAGAGCGGAGCGGTGGCTTACAGCCAGAATTACGCCGAGGGAAATATAGTTCCGTCGGGAACTATAATAGAAGTTACATTTGTGGTTAAGGATCAAGGATAAGATCTGCAAAAATATTACAAGGGGGATGTACCCGATGAGACTTGATGAGCTTCTTGAAGAAGCCGCAAAAGCAATGCCCATACAGGCAAATATCAGAAATACAAATGCGATCGTTGCGGGAATAACTGATAACACCGAAGAAGTTGATGAAGGTTTTGTCTTTGTCTGCATAAAAGGAAAGAAGTTCGATGGTCACGACGCTGCCGCTGATATGCTCGCAAAAGGCGCATTGTGCGTTGTAACGGAATATGACGTAGGCTGTGAGAACCAAGTTATCGTAAAAGATTCAAGAGATTTTTTCGGTGAACTTTGCGCAATATGGTTCAACCACCCCGAACGCAGAATGAAGCTTATAGGAGTTACAGGCACTAACGGCAAAACTACCATTGCAACAATGATAAAGGATATCCTTGCGGATAAGGGACACAAAGTCGGATTTATCGGAACTACAGGTCCGCTGATAAACGGCGTTCCCGTTGAGTCGGACGGTTCAACTCCCACAACGCCGAGGGTATATGAACTTTATAAGCTTTTTTACGATATGGCGAAAAACGGCTGCGACTGCGTTGTAATGGAAGTATCGTCTTTTGCCCTCGCTCAGAGTCGCATAGGTCCTGCGGTGTTCAGAGTGGGCATATTCACAAATCTTACGCGGGATCATCTGGATTACCATGTAAGTATGTCAAATTACTTTGAAGCAAAGAAAAAACTTTTTACGGAACATTGTGAAAATGCAATAATAAATATCGACGATGAATACGGTCTTAAACTTTACAACGAACTTGCAAAAACGAATGTGAAAAGGATCTCCTGCTCCGCTAAAGGACAGAATGCGGATCTTACTGCGGATTCGATAAAATTTGCCGATGGAGCTACAAAGTTCTGGGTAAAAGGAAGCACTTCGGGAAAAAGATATCCGTTCAGCATAAATATGATAGGCGCATATAACGTTTCAAATGCGCTTGAAGCGATAGCTGCCTGTCTTGTTCTCAGTCTCGGAATGAATTCGATAATGTCCGCAATGACTTCCTTCAAAGGCGTAAAGGGAAGATGTGAGATCATTCCCACAGGAAGGGATTTCATGGTCATATGCGACTACGCACATTCTCCCGACGCGCTGGAAAATGTTCTCCCGTATATCAAGGAGAACTGCAAGGGAAGGCTCATCACACTTTTCGGCTGCGGCGGAGACAGGGACAAGACAAAACGTCCGCTTATGGCTAAAGCTGCCGAAAAATATTCCGACCTGCTGATAATAACATCGGATAATCCAAGAAACGAAGATCCCAATGCGATAATAGATGATATAATACAGGGTCTTGAACTTACAAAGCCGTATATCCGCCTTACGGACAGAAAAGCCGCTATCCGCAGAGCGATAACTCTTGCGGAAAAGGGAGACGTTATCGTACTTGCGGGAAAAGGTCACGAGGATTATCAGATACTTGACGGCGGTGTGCATATACATTTCGATGAAAGAGAGATAGTCTCCGAGTTCCTGCACAGTTACCGGAAAAAAAGATATAACCCCAATATACAGGAGTTCATAACAATAAACGAAATACTTGACGCTACGGGAGGAAAACCCGCAAATCTCAGGGAATTTGAAAGAAAAATACCTATGACGAGCTTTTTCTCGGATTCGAGGAATGTCATAAAAGGCGGGGTTTTCATAGCTATAAAAGGCGAACGCTTTGACGGGCATGATTTTGCCGCGCAGGCTGTTGAAAAAGGCGCGGCGCTTGCGATAGCGGAACGCACCGTTCCCGAAACTCCGAGCATAGTCGTAAAAAGCACAAGAAAAGCTTTGCTCGATCTGGCAAGATATTTCAGGATGAGATTTGATCCCATCGTTGTAGGCATAACAGGCAGCGTCGGAAAAACTACTACAAAAGAAATGACCGCATTGGCTCTTTCCTCAAAATACAGTGTTTTCAAAACGGAAAATAACCATAATAATGAGATAGGCTTGCCGTTTACGCTTTTCAAAATGAATTCGAGCTGCGACGCTGCTGTTATCGAAATGGGAATGTCCGATTTCGGTGAGATAGAAAGGCTTTCAAGAGCCGCTCACCCCACCGCTTGCCTGATAACGAACATAGGTTACGCGCATATTGAAAATCTCGGTTCGCAGGAGGGTATCCTCCAAGCAAAACTTGAGATCCTCAAAGGCGCGGAAAGAACTGCTCCGCTCATCGTCAACAGCGACGATCCGTTCCTTGCGCCGCTGAAAGAACATTACAGCGACACAAGACAGGTGATAACATATGCCATAGACGACGCGAAAGCGGATTTCCGTGCGGTGGATATATCGCTTTATGTGGATAAATCGTTCTTCCGTTTGAAATATAAGGACGAGATAGTCTGTGATGTAACTATTTTCAGTCTCGGACGGCACAACATATACAATGCTCTTGCTGCAATAAGCACTGCTGTGACTATGGGCTGCGATCCTGTGTCGGCAGCGGATATGCTTATAGGATTTCAGCCGGATTCTCTTCGTCAGCATATCCAGAAGCGCGGCGAGCAGGTGGTGATAGCGGATTGTTACAACGCTTCGCCTTCATCGGTAAAAGCTGCGATAGATGTTCTTTGCGAAATGAAGCCCGCCAAGGGCGGCAGGCGCGTTGCAGTTCTGGGAGATATGCTGGAACTGGGCGATAAGTCGCAGGAACTTCATGAACAGATCGGCGAGTATATCGTAAAAAAAGGCGTGGATATACTTGTATGTTACGGAAAAAATGCAAAGTTCATTGCGGAACGGGCGGATGAACTGGGTATGCACGCGGGAAGTTCGGAAGATAAGCGTATGGTGATGAACTTCCTTAAATACAAACTCAGACCGAACGATATAGTTCTTTTCAAAGCCAGCAGAGGTATGCATATGGAAGAGCTTATAGAGGAATTTTACAAGGGCTGCTGACAGCAAAAAAGGAGATAGCTTATGCCATTCTGGATAAATATGATAGTCGCGCTTGCGGCTTTCGGGATATCGGCGGCAACGGGAATTTTTCTCATTCCGCTGCTTAAAAAGATACATTTCGGTCAAACTATTTATGAAAAAGGACCCGCTTGGCATAAGAGCAAACAGGGAACTCCCATAATGGGCGGTTTCATGTTCATTATCGGCTCGGCTTTTGCGATAGCGGCAGGGTACGCGCTTTACCGTTTCAGAAGTGCGGACGACGCGGTGGTACCGGACAACAGCGGGCTTTACAGAATGCTTGCGGGGTTCGGATTTGCGCTGCTGAACGCGGGGATAGGTTTTATTGACGATTATATAAAAGCGGTAAAAAAGCAGAACCTCGGGCTTCGTCCGAAACAGAAAATGATAATGCAGTTCATTTTCAGCAGTGCGTTCTTATATGTCCTGTATCTGTTGGGAGATCATTCAACGGCAATAGCGTTCCCGTTTTTCGGAGATGTTGATTTTGGGATATTCTATTATCCGCTGATGGTGCTTTATCTTATCTTCCTTACGAACGCAGTCAACCTCACCGACGGCATAGACGGGCTTTGCGGCTCGGTAACGGTAATAGCGGGGCTTTCTTTCGTAATGCTCTGTGCGGCTATGGGCGAATGGGAATATTCGATATTCTCAATGGCTCTGGCGGGAGCTTGTCTGGGCTTCCTTATATGGAACCTTCACCCGGCAAAAGTATTTATGGGCGATACGGGATCGATGTTCCTCGGCGGAGCGGTATGCGCTATAGGATTTGCGCTGCATAAACATCTGCTGCTTGCGCTGGTGGCGATAGTTTATATTATCGAAGCACTGTCGGTGGTAATTCAGGTAACATATTTCAAGATAACAAAAGGCAAACGCCTTTTCAAAATGTCGCCTATACATCACCATTTTGAAATGTGCGGATTTTCCGAATATAAAATAGTGATAACATTTTCAACTGCCGCGCTTATTGCGGGAATTGCGGCAAATCTGATATACGATCTTCTTTAAAAAGATAATTTTAATTTCCGCGGAAAGGAGAGTGCGTCCTTATGCAGAATACGGCGAGAGCCATTCCGGACGACGGAAGGAGAAAACAGATAACTTCCGGCGGAGTTTCCAAAGGCTATAAGGAAAAATATGCTGTAGGTCCTATGGATTTCCCGTTTTTTCTGGTAGTTATGATACTGCTCGTTATGGGGATAATCATGATGTTCTCGGCGGGGTACGCATGGGCTATCGCAAAGGGCAATAAGGGAACGAACTATGTTAGCCATCAGCTTATAATGGCGGTGATCGGACTGGTGGGAATGTTCTTTATGTCGTTTTTCGACTACCACTGGTTAAGAAAACCTATAATTGCATACGGATTTTATTCATTCTGCGTAGTGCTGCTGATATTGTGCCGCGTGGGACCGTTCCAGTATACAAGAGGTTACTCTCACAGATGGATACAGATAGGACCGCTTCCCGCGTTCCAGCCGTCGGAACTTATGAAGCTGGCGATAATACTGCTTTTCTCATATCTTATTTCGGTAAACTACACAAAAATGAAACAGTTCAAATACGGTGTTGTGCCGTTTATGATGTTTCTGGGAGTGGTAGTGCTGCTGATGATGTGGCAGCCCCACCTTTCGGGTACGATAATCATTTGCGCCATAGGCATTATAATGATGTATGTGGGCGGAACAAAATTCAGTCATCTGCTTTTTCTCGGTCTTGCAGGTCTGGCACTTCTTGCACTGGCACTGTTCGTACTGGTAAAAGTAGGAAAGTTCTCATACTTTGAGAGCCGTCTGCTTTCGTGGACGGATCCTTTCAACGAAGACGCCGCACAGAACGATGTATGGCAGACAAGGAACAGCCTTATCGCAATAGGTTCGGGCGGACTTTTCGGCTTGGGACTGGGGAATTCAAGACAGAAGTTTTTGTATCTTCCCGAAGCGCAGAACGACTTTGTTTTTGCGGTAGTATGTGAAGAACTCGGCTTCGTGGGAGCGATAATGGTAATAATATTGTTCCTTATATTCATCGCAAGAGGATTTTATATCGCATCAAAAGCACCTGATAAGTTCGGCATGATGATCGCCGTGGGTCTTACGGTGCAGATCGGATTGCAGGCGCTGCTGAATATTGCCGTTGTAACAAATACGATCCCGAACACGGGAGTTTCGCTGCCGTTTTTCAGTTACGGCGGAACGGCGCTTATAATGCAGCTGGTCCAAATGGGCATTATACTGAATATTTCCCGACAATCTATAATTGAAACATAGCGCAGGATATTTCTGAAAGGAAGATAACTATGAAAGTGCTGCTTGCGGGCGGCGGTACGGGCGGACATATAAACCCCGCTCTTGCAATAGCGTCAATAATAAAACAGCATGACCCCGATGCGGAGTTCCTTTTTGCGGGAACTCCCAACGGAATGGAAGCAAAACTTATCCCGGAAGCGGGATACGATTTCGCACCTATAAAAATAAGCGGTTTCCAAAGGAAGATAACTCCGAAAAATTTTGTCAGGAACGCGAAAGCCGCCGCATATCTTTCCGTTTCGGGGATACGTTCGCATCAGATAATAGAGGATTTCAAGCCCGATATCGTTATCGGAACGGGCGGATATGTAAGTTATCCCATACTTTCAAAAGCCGCACAAATGGGCATACCCACCGCTATACATGAGCAGAACGCTTTCCCCGGGATAACGAACAGGCTGCTTTCAAAAAAAGTAGATGAAGTTATGCTGACGGTGGAAGAAGCAGTTCAGCATATTGACCCGAAGGCAAAGTATACCATAACGGGACTTCCCGTAAGGAGCGGGTTTTCTTCGGGCAGACTGACGAGGATCGAAGCAAAGAAAAAACTCGGTCTTGACGATAAGATATGTATTTTCAGTTTCGGCGGGAGCCTTGGTGCGGGCGCGATAAACAACAGCGCCGCCGCACTTATGAAATGGGAAAAGGAAAACGGCTTCCCCGTGAACCATATCCACGGTTTCGGAAAAATGGGTCATGAAACGTTTCTCCCCAAGCTTGCCGAACTTGGGATAGATCCCGACAATAACCCGAACCTTATCGTTCGTGAATACATAAACAATATGGACGTTTGCACAGCCGCCGCAGATCTTATAATCAGCCGCAGCGGAGCGTCCACAATATCGGAATTACAGGCAATGGGACGGGCTTCGGTGCTTATCCCTTCGCCGAACGTTACAGCAAATCATCAGTTCCATAACGCAATGGTCCTCGGACGTGCGGGAGCGGCAGTTGTTATTGAAGAAAAAGATCTTACAGATGAACTTCTGCTTGAAAAAGTTCTTGAACTTATACACGATCCCGCAAGGCTCGATACGCTTGCGAAACGCGCTGCGGAAACTTATGTAAAAGACACGCCCGACAGAATTTATTCTGTTATAAAAAAATTAGTTCCAACTGCAAAAGATTGATTTGTGTTTAGAAAATTTTTTTAGATCCGGTATCGTTTAATATACGATGATATTTTCTCCTCTAATTGGGGAGACGGACAGTTAAACCGACATACTTTATGCACGGTTTAAATAAACAAGAAACAACAAAATAATGCCTTAATGGGTGCAGGCTCAGCCTGCTGAAAGGCGAAGCTTTTCACACAATATCCCCCTTACGCATAACATAATGTAAAAACGTAAGGGAGCTGCCCATATGCAAAAGCTTATCATAAACGGAGGGAAAAGACTGGGCGGAGAAATTCGTATACAAGGCGCAAAAAATGCCGCGCTGCCGATAATAGCAGCGTGTACGCTCTGCGGCGGGGAGATCATCCTGCACAATTGCCCGCGTATTTCGGACGTTTATTCCGCTATGAGGATACTTACATATCTCGGCTGTAAAGTCGGTTTTGAAGATAAAAATCATCTTTCGGTAAAAGCCGAAAATATTTCTGTGAATGATATCCCGGACGAACTTATGCGGGAAATGCGTTCTTCGGTGTTCTTTCTGGGTGCAGTCCTCGGAAGAACGGGAAAATGCAGGATAACTCTTCCCGGCGGCTGCGATCTCGGTCCCCGCCCGATAGATATGCATATTTCCGCACTGCGGAAAATGGGAGTCACGATACGCGAGGAATTCGGCGTACTTGACTGTACGGCGGAAAAAGGATTAAGAGGCGCAAAAATAAACCTTTCTTTCCCATCGGTGGGTACAACGGAAAATATTATGCTTGCCGCGGTGCTCGCAGAGGGAACGACTGTGATACAGAATGCCGCGCGGGAACCCGAAATTTCCGATCTTGCGGGATTTCTCAATTCCTGCGGAGCAAAAATAAGCGGCGCGGGCTGCGGAAGGATAGTCATAAACGGAGTGGAAAAGCTCCATAGCTGTGAATATACGATAATGCCCGACAGGATAGTTTGTGCAACATATCTTTCATGCGCTGCCGCAGCGGGCGGAGAACTGGTAGTTTCGGGCTGTCGTCCTGCGGATATGGAAAGCATAATGAATGTTTTCGAGCAGATGGGCTGCATAGTTCACTCGGCTGCGGATAAGATATATTTCAGCGCGGATCACCCTCTTAAAGCGGTCGCGCCTATAAGAACAATGGTCTTCCCCGGATTTCCGACGGACGCACAGGCGGTGCTGATGGCTGCGCTTTGTAAAGCAAAGGGTACATCGGTATTTGTGGAAAATATATTCGAGAACCGTTTCAAGCACGTTGGAGAACTTTGCCGAATGGGCGCGGATATACTTGTTGAAGGGAAAGTTGCCGTTATAGAAGGGGTCGAACGCCTTTACGGCGCAAAAGTATGCGCCGCAGACCTGAGAGGCGGTGCGGGACTTGTGACGGCTGCGCTTTCTGCGGAAGGCGTCAGTGAGATATCGGACATTCATTACATTGACAGAGGTTATGAAGAGATAGAAAAAGTTCTTTCGTCAATAGGCGCCGGGATAGCCCGGGAATAAGGAGAAATTTAAAATGCAGGATCCGGAAAAAGGATACGGAAGAAGCCGCAAACGAAATATGTCGCTTTATTATATCACTTTGGCGGCGATAGTCATTATAATATTTTCAATACTTGCGGTAACGGTATTTTTCAACGTTGAGACGGTGATAGTAACAGGTTCGTCCATATACACCGCAGAAGAGATAGTTGCGGCAAGCGGCATAAACGGCGGCGACAATATGATACGGAAAAATATGGGCAAAGCCGAAAAACGCATTACCGAAGATCTGATATATATTGAAACTGCGGAAATAACAAGACGTTTCCCCTCATCGCTGGAAATATCCGTTACACCTTGTCAGGAGACCGCTTGTATGGATAATTATGATAACGGTTACCGTATCGTAAGCAGAACAGGCAAGATACTTGCAAGTTCCGCTTCGCCGGGCAGCGGATTACCGATCTTCTACGGAACAGAACCTGCGGAAGGGCTTACAGAGGGAATGAAGTTCGTTTCCGCCGATGAAAACAAGACCGAAGTCATTTATGAACTTATGGAACGGGCAAATTCCGAGTTCGGCTCAAAAATAACCGATTACAACGTAAACGACAGGCTGAACATAAGCTGTACATACGAAGGGCGCATTGAGATAGACCTCGGCGTTATCGCGGATATAGACTACAAGTACAGGCTTGCGGAAAATATACTTTCCACAAAGATATCCCCCGACGCGGAAGGACGGCTGCGAATGCTTGAAAACAGCGCACAGTTCCTTAGCAAGTCGGATCTGGAACAGATAGAACAGACAGTCGAATTCAATATGGAAACTTCCGTTTCACAGGAAGAAACTGCCGCGGATCCCGCTTCTGAAAGCAGTTCGGACGCCGTAACAGACGCTTCGGAAACAACAAAATTGAATTTTGAGTAGCCCATTTTAGTAATATTTTCTAAAACTTATATTTTTTCTTAAAACCACTTGAAAAATTATTTGAAGTGTGGTACAATAAACTTGTATATGTGTTGAGTTTTACAGAATGTAAAAATAAATTAGGAGGACGTTTTAAATGAGTTTTGCGGTAGATAATGAGGAGATCTATTCCGACATTAACATAAAGGTAGTAGGTGTTGGCGGCGGCGGCGGAAACGCCCTGAACTGCATGGCTACCGAAGGCATTTTTGACGTTGAATTCGTGGCGGTGAATACCGATGCCGCCGCTCTGAGAGCTTCAAAGGCTTCTACAAAAGTCCAGATCGGTGAAAAACTTACCAGAGGACGCGGCGCGGGCAATAAGCCCGAAATAGGCGAGCGTTCCGCTCAGGAGAACCGCGATGAGATCGCTGCCGCGCTGAAAGGTTCAACAATGGTGTTTATTGCTGCGGGTATGGGCGGCGGTACAGGCACGGGCGCTGCTCCTGTAGTTGCGGAAATAGCCAAGGAAATGGATATACTTACCGTTGCCGTTGTTACAAAACCTTTTAACTTTGAACAAAAAGCTAAAATGGCACAGGCTGAACGCGGTATTGCCGAACTGATGAAGCACGTTGACTCGTTGGTGGTCATCCCTAACGAACGCCTTATCACGACGAGCGAAAAACAGCTCACCATGAAGGAAAGTTTTGCTCTGGCGGATAATATCCTTAAAACAGGTGTAAAATCCATTGCCGAACTTATTACGGTAGACGGATTTATCAATCTGGATTTCGCGGACGTTGAGACTACGATGAAGAACGCGGGATATGCACATATGGCTATAGGTCACGGTTCGGGCAAGGATAAGGCTGCGGAAGCTGCAAATGCGGTCATCACAAGCCCTCTGCTCGAAACTTCTATCAGCGGTGCAACTCGTTTGCTGGTAAACATCGTTATGTCAGAGGACGCGCTTTCAACGGATATAGACACTGCTACAAAACTTATTACTGAAGCTGCGGATCCTGATGTTGAACTGATATTTGGTGCAAGTTTCGATCCTGAGATGCAGGACGAGATCAATCTTACGGTAATTGCTTCGGGATTTAAAAATCTTGGTGAAGGAATGGTAACGAACGTTGACGAATCTTCATCAACAGGCAGCGGCAGCAGCGGTGACAGTTCCGAGCCTGCGGAACATTCGGCGATAGACGATTATTCCGTACTTATGGGAATATTCAACGACAGACCGTAAAATGAGATAAATACATAATGATACAAAATGCCGGTGCAAAAGCATCGGCATTTAAATTTTTAATAGTATAGTTCGTTGACAAATAACGGATCAATTTTTAGAAAAACAAATTGCTCTATATTGCCAAACAGCTCACCGGGCTGTTTGGCAAGGTTTAAATTATAATAACCGTTGATGCCAAGGGGAACGCTCTCTCTTGCAGAGCGTTCCCCTCTTGCCGCCCAAAGGGGCGGCAATTCACTCCTTTGCAGAGGCGCCTTCGTAAAGGGGATTTCGTTGTCTGCGGACAACGACAAGGGGTTTCACCCCTTGACCCCACCAGCGCGGCTGCGCTGGATCAGCTTTTCGGGCGAAGTTTTGTTTTTCGCTATTTAGTTTGTCCGCGCCTATTTTTAGTTTTTCGACATTCTTTATTATTTGAATTCTTCCGTTATTTCAAAGCGTATGTCTTTCAGCGTAAGCCCGCTTTGTCCAAAATATAACCTGCAAGCCGTGAACCGCGAGAATGCTATTATCTCACGATCTATAGATACCCATTCGCCGTTCGTTCCGTTGAATGTGTAAACTCCTGTAGGCGTTCCGAGTACAAAAAGCGTAACAGGCATTTGCGCTACTTCGCCGCTGTCGGACTTTGCGGTTATGGTGGCTCTGAATTTTCCCGTGCGAACTATGTCAAGCGCGAAAACATAGCTTGAACCCTTTTCGGTGTTTATTCCGGCAAGAGGAAGGGTAAGACTTCCGTCAAGCTTGTGGAATTCCACATTTGACGCGTCAAAATTTTCTCCGTCATTAGGACGGTTTATGATCTCTATTTCATCGGCAGTTCCGAGGAGACGTTTCATAGCAAGAGTTCCCATAAGCATTTTGCATATGTTTTTTGCATTTCTCTGAAGTTCTCCTCTTGTGAGCGTTCCCGCTTCAAGCGAAGCAAGGGTATTGTCGCCGTGAGTATTTTTCGAGCTGTCCGCGCAGACCATATAGACATCGTTCTGCGCTCTTGCCATTGATGCAAAATCGTTTGGCGAAGCGGGCTTGTCGCGTTCGTTCATCGTTGACCACCAGTCGGTCATTACAAAGCCGTCAAATACCCATTCGCCGCGCAGGATAGTTGTATTAAGGTCGTAGCTGCTTGCCGTCCAAATACCGTTTACAGGACCGTAAGTAGTCATAACGGTAACTGCTCCGCCGTCTTTTATTGCGATTTCAAAACCTTTAAGGTAAATTTCCCGCAGAGCTCTTTGGGATATAACATTATCAACGGTTCGGCGGAGGGTCTCCTGATTGTTTCCGCAGAAATGCTTTATAGTTCCGGTAACGCCTGCGGAGCGCATACCTTTCAGTTCAGCCGCAGCCATGGTTCCCGTTAAGAAAGGATCTTCGCTGAAATATTCAAAATTCCTTCCGTTCAGCGGGTGGCGGTGAATGTTCATTCCCGGACCGAGAAGGCAGTCAACTTTATTTGCAGCCATTTCAATTCCCGTAAAGGAGAAAAGTTCTGTGATAAGTTCGGTGTTGAACGTGCAGGCGATAAGCGTTCCTATAGGCAGGCTGAAAGCTTTTGTTCCGCAGTCAAGTCTCATTCCCGAAGGACCGTCGTCACAGCAGCCGCAGGGGATCCCGAGTGCTGCGAGATGTTCCGAGACTCCGCCGAAAGCGGCGGCAGTTCCTGCGGTGACTTTAGGGCTTCCCATACCTTCGCCGCGGATAATGCAGGAAAGATCGTCATCGGTAAGCTGGGCGATAAATTCGTCCATGGGATTTTTCCCGTTCATAACGTCCGAAAGCTTTATGCCCTTGTCGTCTGTCTGCGGTATCTCGGCGGGAAGGTTTTCTTTGCGGCGGGCATACATATCGGTCTTGGCGGTAGGAACGTTTTCCATGATAACTTTCCCGCCGCTGTTTTTCATTCTTTCAAACTCAATAACGGGAGCATATGCTTCGGAAAGCTTTTCTGTAACGATATTTTCGGAGATGTTGAAGCTGTAGACACATTCTGCGGATCTTACGTCCGTTCCCGCAAAAATTTTATATTCTCCCGCTTCGAGAACGTAGCAATTTGCATATCCCGATGCTCCCGAATCATCGTAAGACGCAAGGGAAGCAAGAGGTACCACAAAAGAAAGTTTTTGCTCTTTGTCGGGGGCAAGTTCATTGGTTTTTGCAAAATTGCAGAGGACTTTTGCAGGCTTGCCGAGTTTGCCTTGGGCTGCGCCGCAGTATATCTGTATAACTTCTTTTCCCGCACATTTGCCGATATTTTTCACGGAAATTTCAAGCCGCACATTTTCTTTATCGTGAGAAGCGGAAAGTGTTTTTACCTCAAAATCGGTGTAAGAAAGTCCGAAGCCGAAGGGATATAACACTTTGTCCTGTGCAAAAGTTTCAAAATAACGATATCCGACATAAATATCCTCAGAGTAAAAGTTTCTCTCTCTGTCGCCGAAGTACGGATGAGACGGATAGTCGGAAATATTTTCTGCGATAGTGTCCGCAAGTTTTCCGCCGGGGCTTGTTTTTCCCAACAAAACGTCCGCCGCCGCAAGACCGCCGATCATTCCGCCCTGCCAAACATAAAGCACCGCGTCGGGTCTTATATCGTGAACGAATTTCATATCAATGATACCGCCCACATTGAGGACGACCGTCATTTTCGTGAAATTTCTGCGGACTTTTTTCAGCATATCATATTCAAGTTCCGTAAGCAGATATGAACCGGGTTCGTTTTTGCTGTCCAGTTCTTCGCCTGCGGTTCGTCCGATAATTACAAGAGCCGTATCGGAATTTTCTGCAATATGTTTAACGAAGGTTTCGTCAAGGGGCATTTCCTCCTGCGACCAAGGTTCTTCTCCCCAACCGAGACCGTGACTGAAAGGGTGTTCCTTTTCCCATTCGGAATAAGCGTTTTCGAGTTCCGCATTGAGTTTTGCGCCGTTTTCCTTCAAGCCTTCGGTCAAGTTCCACACTTTAGAGACGTTTACCAATCCTCCCGAGCCTGTACCGCTCTTATAATAATTGCTTTGTATACGTCCGAAAACAGCCGTTACGGAATTTTTATCGAGCGGTAGAACGCCGTTATTTTCGAGCATAACTATTCCTTCCGCGGCAGCTTTGCGGGCGGTATTGAGGTATTTGTTCCAATCGAGAATTATCTTTGCCATAACGCATGATCCTTTCAAAAAGCCGTTTTTATGATTATAACATTTTTACAAAAGAATGTCAATCACGGGAAAGTTGATAAAAAAGAAAGTGGCTCTGTCTTGGGGTAAGGCAGAGCCGAAGATTATGATATAGGATTATTGGGGGTTTCCATAAACCGTAGGGGTAAACAGCTTATGGATAGGGGTCTTTTATATGGTTTTCACCGCGCAGATCCAGGGGTGATGATCTGCAATATAAAAGCACATTATGGGGGATAACGTACTCTTTGTTTGAGTACATTTACATGATAACTGTTTTTTGTGTAAATTATGTGAAAATAAGTTGAAATTAAAACGAAATCATGAAAAGCGATCGCGGGTGGAAAATTTCGTTAAAAATGTTGAAAGCGGAAGTGCGGTTTTACGGCAAATGAGGGATAAATTCAACGTTTTCCACAAGTTTTCAACATTTTTCGGTCGAAAATCAAAAGCCCCCGTTCGGGGGCTTCAGCTTATCGATAAAGCATAATATAATTTGTTGTCAAACAACAGATCATTTTTTAGAAAAACAAATTGCTCTTTATTGCAAAACAGCTCACCGGGCTGTTTTGCAAGGCATAAATTATAATAACCGTTAATGCCAAGGGGGAAGCCCTCAACCAAACGAAGTTTTGGTTTTTGCAGAGGCTTCCCCCTCTTTACGCCTGCGGCGCAAATTCACCCCCTGCGGAGCTCCTAAAGGCATTAGGGGAATTTCGTCGTACTGCGAAAAACGAACTGCGTTCGTTTCGACGACAAGGGGTTTAGACGAATGCGAAGCATTCGTTTTTCCCTTAGACCCCACCAGCGCGGCTGCGCTGGACCAGCTTTTCGGGCAAGGTTTTGTTTTTCGTTTTTTAGTTTGTCCGCGCCTATTTTTCAGTTTTTCAACAAACCAAAAGCCCCCGTTCGGGGGCTTTTGTAATATCAGAATTCTAACTTTTTGTTGAGATAGTCTACAAGCGCGTCTATCTTTACTCGCTCCTGCTCCATTGTGTCACGGTCACGGACAGTCACGCAGCCGTCCTTTTCAAGAGTGTCAAAGTCGTAAGTAATGCAGAAAGGCGTTCCTATCTCGTCCTGACGGCGGTAACGCTTTCCGATCTGTCCCGCTTCGTCATAATCTACACTGAAATATTTTGAAAGCATGGTGTAAACTTCAAGTGCCTGATCTTTCAGCTTCTTTGTGAGCGGGAGAACGGCTGCCTTGATGGGCGCAAGCGCAGGGTGGAAATGCATTACCGTGCGGACATCGCCTTCACCGATGGTCTCCTCATCATATGCTTCACAGACGATCGAAAGGAACAGTCTTTCAACGCCCAGTGACGGTTCGATAACATAGGGAACATATTTCTCATTTGTTTCGGGATCAAAATATTCAAGTGACTTGCCGCTTGTCTTGATATGCTGCGTAAGATCGTAATCCGTTCTGTCCGCAACGCCCCAGAGTTCTCCCCAACCGAATGGGAACAGGAACTCAAAGTCGGTTGTCGCCTTTGAATAGAAGCAAAGTTCTTCCGGAGAATGATCGCGGAGACGGAGATGCTCGTCTTTAAGACCGAGACTCAGCAGAAAGTCGTGACAATATCCTCTCCAGTACTGGAACCATTCAAGATCCGTACCGGGTTTACAGAAGAATTCAAGTTCCATCTGCTCAAATTCACGGACGCGGAAAATGAAGTTTCCCGGAGTTATCTCATTACGGAATGATTTTCCCACCTGCGCAACGCCGAAAGGAACTTTTTTTCTGGTAGTTCTCTGGATATTTGCAAAGTTTACGAAAATTCCCTGTGCGGTCTCGGGACGGAGATAAAGTTCCGCTTTTGAATCCTCGGTAACGCCCTGAAATGTTTTGAACATAAGGTTGAACTGACGTATCGGGGTAAAATTTTTCTTTCCGCAGTTGGGGCATTTTATATCATGAGTTTCGATAAATTCGCTCATCTGCTCGTTTGACCAGCCGGTGGGGTTAACGTCTGTCTGTGTTTCGATAAGCTGATCTGCACGGTGGCGGGTCTTACATTCGCGGCAGTCCATAAGCGGGTCGGAAAATCCTCCCAGATGTCCCGAAGCTACCCATGTCTGCGGGTTCATAAGTATCGCGCTGTCAAGACCGACATTGTATGGACATTCCTGCACGAATTTTTTCAGCCAAGCATTTTTTATATTGTTTTTCAGCAGAACGCCGAGTGGACCGTAGTCCCATGTATTTGCCAGACCGCCGTAAATTTCCGAGCCGGGGTAAACAAATCCTCTGCCTTTACAGAGGGCTACTATTTTATCCATACTTTTTTCCATAAAATTACCACCTTTTATAAATTGTTATCTTTCAGGAATTTTTCCAGTGTTCTGTAATTATCCGCAAGGTCGGGAACATTTTCAAAACTGCCTTTGTAAAGTTCTATCATCACGCTTCCGTTATAGCCGCAGGCTTTCATTTCCCGAAGCAGCGCAAGGTCATCATACTCTCCGAAGCCGAATTTCAAGCAATCACCTGCTTTTCCCGAGTCGGAGAAATGCAGGTGTTTTATGCTGCTGCCGAGGGCTTTTACCATTTGTATGGGATCGTTCTCCGAGCGGAGAGCCTGTTTTGTATCGAGTACGAAAGCCGCCTTATCTCCGAGGGTATTTTTCATTTTCACGAGGAAATCAAGGCTCCTTCCGGTGCATCTTGAAACATTTTCCTGTACTGCGGTAACGCCGAAGCTTTCCGCGGTTTCCTGAAGTTTAAGGAAACGCTCGAAATATTTTTCATCGGGGCAATAATTTTCCGGCTTATTTCCGTGCAGAACGAAAAATTTTGCGCCGAAAAAGTTCATATACTCAAAGAATTTTTTGAAGTAGTCAAGCATATCGTTCACGCGGCGTTCGTATTTTGTGAACAGCATCATCGGCTCTATGCCGCAGGTGAACGGGTGTACGGAAACGACCTCCATGCCGTATTCGTGCTGTACCGCCAACATTTCGCTCAGGTACGGGTCATGAAGTTCACAATGAGTATTGACGAATATTTCCGTTGATCTTATGCCGTTTCTGGCGAGCTGAAGGAAGGCTTTTTCAACTTCCGTGGGGTAAAGGCAAGCCGTAGAGACTCCCGCTTTCATTAAGACCGCCTCCCTGTCCGTAAGGATCTCACATCAGGCTTTTGCCGTTTTAGCTTTTTTGCCGCTGTTTTTATTGAGTTTGCTTTCAAGCGTCAGCCACAGCGGGCAGGTGAAGCATACGGAAGAATATGCGCCTGCTATCATGCCTATCATCATCGGCAGTGAGAAAGAGATTATAGAAGTTACTCCGTAGATCGCCGCAACGATAGTTACCGCCAGCATTGCCGCGATAGTTGTTATAGATGTGTTTATAGAACGCGTCAGAGACTGGTTTATGCTGAGATTAACGATCTCGGCATGGGTCTTTGTCTTTCTGAAAAGCACTTCATTTTCACGGATACGGTCATAGATAACGATGGTGTTGTTGATGGAATATCCAAGGATAGTCAGTACAACTGCCATAAAGTTTGCGTTTATGGACATTCCGCAGATGATGAATGTTCCGTAAACGATGATACAGTCATGGAGCAGTGCAAGTATCGCGCATACGCCTGCGAGCCAGCCGCCGATGTTCTTGAAACGTATTGCGATATAGATTATCAGGACAATGAAGGACAACAGTACCGCAACAAGACATTTAAGGAAGAATTCCTTACCCGAGGACGGGGAAACATCGGAAGATTCCACCAGTTCAACGGAATTTTCCGCATATTTTTCCGTAAGGGTATTTGTAAGTTCAAACTGTTTGTCGGAAGTAAGACCTTCGTTTGAAATAAGTGAGAGCTGGATATTGTTCTTTCCCGTGGAGAAATCTTCTCCCACGGTGGAAGTAACGCCTATCCCGCCAAGAGCGTCGGTAGCGTCCTTTTCAAACTGTGCCTGATCTATAGTTCCGTCATAAATGTATGTCAGGATAGTGCCGCCCTTGAACTGGATATCAAGGTTTGCGCCAAAAATAAACGTCGAAAGTATTGAAATTGCGATCATAGCTATTGAAATGCCGAAGAAAAGCTTTTTCTTTCCGACAAAATCGAAATTGAATTTACTGCTCATTTTTATTACCTCCCCCGTAGAATTTAGGGTTTCTGAACACTTTGAACTTTGAGAGAGAAGAAAGCATGAGTCTTGAGCAGAACACGCCGAAGAATAGGTTAAGCGCAACGCCCGTCAGCAATGTGAAGCCGAAAGAATAGATAGTTCCCGCGGTGGACGGACCGAACATGAAGAATACGAAGTGGAGAAGTTTTGAGAATATGCTGTCGGGAGTTCCGAAAGCGCCCATAAGGATTATCGCAACGAGTATCATTGTTACGTTTCCGTCGAGGATAGCGGAGAATGCTCTCTTGAAGCCCGATTCGATAGAGCCGTTCAGGGTCTTGCCGTTGAGGAGTTCTTCTTTTATTCTTTCGGAAGTGATAACGTTTGCGTCAACGCCCATGCCGACTGCAAGTATGATACCTGCGATACCCGGTATGGTCAGTATGGAGCCGTTCATAAATCCGAAGTAGCCCGAAATGAACGCCAATGTTCCCGCTACCTGTCCTATAAGTGCAATTACCGAAACTGCGCCGGGCAGGCGGTAAACGGCTATCATAAATATTGCAATGAAAACAAATGCAATAAGACCCGCGATCACCATAGCTTCAAGTGCGCCCGTGCCAAGGCTCGGGGAAATGGTGGAGAAGCTTGCGGTAACGAGTTTGAAAGGCAGTGCGCCCGAATTGATCTTATCGGCGAGTTCCTTTGCGCTGTCGGCGTCGAAGGAGCCGGAGATAGTGGCTCTTCCGTCGGTAATAATAGCTTCAACGTTAGGATATGAGAAACAATTCTCGTCCATCCATATTGAGATAACGCCGTGTTCCGCGTATAGCTTTTCGGTAGCTGTTGCGAATTTTTCTGCTCCTTCATCGGTAAGTTCAAGGCTTACGAGCCAATCACGCGCGCCGCTCTCGTCCTGAGTGTAGACTGCTTCGGCTTTCTGAACGTCTGCGCCCACAAGGATAACGTTATCCTTTGTAACGCCTGTGTACATACCGAGTTCGTCCACCTCATGCCCCTCACGGAAAGTCAGTTCGGCAGTTTCGCCCAGTTCCTTAACGGCGGCTTCGGGGTCGAAATTTGCCTCGCCCTCTTTCCAAGGGAACCTTACGATGATACGGTCGTTGTTATAGTCGATATAGCTTTCGTAGTCGGTAATGCCAAGGTTCATCATACGCTGGACTATTACCTGTTTTGCGGCGTCAAGCTGATCATCCTCTGCATCTATGCCTTCCGGCGGAGTGAATGTAACGTCAACGCCGCCCTTGATATCGATACCGAAGCGGATATTGTTGACACCTTTAAGATAAACTGTTTCCATATCGCCGTAATAGTATGTTATCCCGAATATGACGGAAGCCGCAAAGATCAGGATCAAAGCACAGACGATAAAGAAAACAGGTTTTTTGACTTTTCCCACGATTTAACCTCCTGTTTTGCACAAATTATCAAATCATTATATCATTTTTCCGAATAAAAGTCAATAGTTTTGCAGCGTTAACCACAAATTTTAACATTATTTTTTCAAAAGCCGAATTATTTTCATGTCGGATAAATTCCTATTTGTATAATACATATCATCAGTTACTTCTTGTATAACTTCTACAAAGGGCGGAAGTTCCGCTTTGTCGTTTTTATGTTCAAGTTCCGCTTCCATAAGAGCATAGTCTTTATCCGCATTATTTTCAAAGACGTCCAGTTCAAAAGTCAGCCCGCCGTAAGGGATAAGGTACCGCCGTTTTTTGATAGTATTTCCAACGGTTTTTTCTTTAAGGGAAAGATATTCTTCGCGGGAAATGAACTTTTCGTTCTCGACACGGACTTTCGGGTCGGCGGTGGGGGCTTTTTCTGTGTAGATGAATTTATCGTCTAATTTTCTTATCCGTCCGCGGAAGCCGCTTTCGGGAGCGAGGTAGTCCTGTTCTATAGTCTTAAAAGGAAGCTCGCCGATATTTTCGGGGATCTTTACTAACCATTTCCGTTCTATTTCAAGGTTCAGTATATGTCCTTTGCGGCTCCTTATACTTTCGTCGCTGTAGAAAGGGTTCCCCGTCACATCGGCGATCACCTCATATCCGTCGGCTGTTTCCGCATCGAGTACGGCGAGACCGTTTTCCTTATCCGCAGCGGAGAAATTTTTTCCGTTCCCTGAATATTTTACAATATATCTTTTCATACTCTGCAAATGCTTGAAAAAGCAAGTAACTCCTTTCATAGTTTACTTGAAATTTTGTCGGTCTTTCAAGGCTGAGGTTTCCAAAAATATTTTGTTGTCAAACAACTCACCGGGTTGTTTGACAAGACAAAATTTGAAAAAGCCGTTAATGCCAAGGGGGAAGCCCTCTATCGCAGGGCTTCCCCCTCTTGCTGTCTGCGACAGCAATTCACCCCCTGCGGAGCTCCTAAAGGCATTAGGGGATTTCGCCGTCTGCGGACGGCGACGAGGGCTTCGCCCCTCGACCCCACCAGCGCGGCTGCGCTGGACCAGCTTTTCGGGCAAGGTTTTGTTTTTCGTTTTTTAGTTTGTCCGCGCCTGCTTTAAGGCTTTTTTATAAGCTGACAATACCTTCCGCTCGGGAAGGTATTGTTTTTGTTAAAATATATTTTAAGTTTTACTTTATGTCTATTGAATTCTTGACGGAATTGTGCTACAATTATCTATATCGGCTTTTATATTTCACTTTTCACCGTTAAGTATATGCATACGCGCTTCACTGTTCTTTATAACATTCAACAGCGATGATGCCGAACCGGGATATTCTTCCGAAAGCGAATTTGCCGTTATAAGACTTTCATCGGTCTCTTTTGCAGTGTCTCCTCCGTTTACGGATATGCCCTTTGACGCGGCATACGCGTTTGCTTCACATATCGCCATAGCCGCAGAGGAACTGCCCTGCGCGGTAACTTCCGGAACGGTGAAAAACCGCTGATCGTTCTTTGGATTTGCGGAATAAACAACGCGGAACATTTTGTATATCGCAAGCATCAGATACGAAGATACTTCTTTCAGAACGGTGGAACTTCCCGTCTTTTGTGCGAGCGAGAACAGCACCGCCGCCGCATTGACAACGAGTTTTTTGTTGAAAGAAGCCATTACGCCGCCTGCGGATATTTTTTCTTTTCCGTTAAGATCCTGTTCGGGGATATCCTCATAGGATATGGTCTTTCCCGCGGGTTCGGGGGATCTTCCCAGAAGATAGTCGCAGGACACGTTATAGTAATCCGCTGTTTTTACAAGGAACTCCAATCCGCATTCTCTTATACCTTTTTCGTAATGGGACAGCAGCGCTTGGGAAATGCCAAGTGCGGAAGCTGCGTTTTTCTGACTGATGCCGCGTTCTTTCCTCAACAAAGTTATAATTCTTGGAAAGTCCGAATTCATCATGTCACCTCCTAAGTAATTTTAGTTCTACACACAGTAAATTATAACTCATTGCGTACAATTTGTAAATAGCTTTCGGCAAAAAAAGTCGATAAATGTTCAGCGGATTTTTTGTACATATAGTATACTTGTTCCGGCTTTGACCGGATATTTGAAAGGAACGGTAAAATATGAAAGGTTACAGATTGAGCATACTCCGCCACGGTCTTACCGAAGCTAATGAAAACGGCGTTTATATCGGAAAGACCGATCTTCCGCTTTCGGACGCGGGCAGAGAAGCTTTACAGGATAAATACGACCTTCTTGAGTACCCTAAGGTACAGAGAGTCTACTCGAGCCCGTTGGAAAGAGCCGTTCAGTCGGCGGAGATACTTTTCCCCGAAAGAGAGATAGTGATCGTTGACGACCTGCGGGAAATGGATTTCGGCGTATTTGAAAATATTGCCGCAGAGGAACTTATCGGTCTTGACAGTTACAAAAAATGGCTCAAAGGCGGTCTTGACAACCCTCCTCCCAACGGCGAGAGCCTGAGGAACATGATGTTAAGATGCTATTCCGCCCTCAACCTTATGATAATGGATATGATGAAAAACGGTTTTACTCATACGGGCGTTGTTACACATTCGGGAATACTGATGAATATGATGTCCTGCTTCGGTCTGCCTAAAATGAAGCCTATGGAATTCGCCTGCGGTCCCGGGGAAGGCTATGAGATCCTCGTTAGCGCGATGATGTGGCAGAACGGCAATACCTTTGAAATACTCGGCAAGATCCCCGGCAGCGAACAGAACTGACAGATCTGTCCGAAAGGAAGTGCATGACCTTGAAAAGCCCTAAAGAACTTAAAAAAAATGTGTTCGCAAGAATGATGTACTGTTTCGGCGAACTGTGTACGGTGTTTTTCCTGACCGTAGGCGGAGCGGCAATGTTCGTGCTTGCCGTGCTTATCGCTGAAGAACTTATCATTGACCCGGAAAGCAGTGCGGTCGGAGCTGATGTGCTGATATTTTCCTACGGAAAATTGTTCCTTGCGGCTGCGGCTGCCGCAATAATCATTATTATCGCAGTGACTCCGCTGTCATACGGCGTCGGCTGGTACAGGATACAGCAGATAAGAGGAGTTTCCGTACACGCAAGAAGCATTTTCAGCTGTTACACCTCATCGGGAAAACTATGGCAGGTGCTGCGGCTGAACAGTATACTTATCATAAAAAAGCTTTACATCGTCCTGCCGCTGGCTCTTATAGCGGCGGCGCTGTTCTACTTGGTTGGACTTGCGGGAAATGTGGTGGAAAATGTCATAGTGTACTATATGCTGTTCTTCGGAGCGCTGTTGGTGACTTTCTGCCTTATCGTACCGGCACTTATGCTGAATGTCAGGTATGCGGCTGTACCGTATCTTTATGTTCTCGGCTCGGACAAGACCGCTGCCGAACTTATCGCGGAAAGCAAACGGATAATGAAAGGCAAAGGCAAGTACATCGCGGAAGTGATGTTCTCACTTTCATGGTGGCTGATACCCTGTTTGATAATATTCCCCATGATATTCATTATACCGTATATACATATGGTATATACGGCGGCAATAAATGAGATAATTCTTGATGAAAATATTGAGGAGGAGCATACGGATGGATCCGTTAACGCGGAAGTTCCCCTTACGGTCTGAACGTGATGAAAAAATACAGGCAAGATTTATTGTGGGGAAAGGATCCGACGGGCGCACCTGCGGAGAATTCCTGAAAAGCTGCGGCGTGTCGCGGAGACTTACGGTAAAACTGAAACGCACCGACGGCGGCATACTTTGCGGCGGGAAGTTCATACGCACCTGCGATAAAGTCTTTGAAGGAGATATACTGACTCTCGGCACAGGGGAAAGTTTTCCCCTTGAGCCAAATTATGGACTTTACGTTCCTGCGGTGTATGAGGACAGCGATGTAATAGTTTTTGACAAGCCCGCGGGAATGGCTGTCCATCCTTCGATAAAGCACAGGGACGATACGCTGGGGAATTACTTTTCGGCACTGTTCCCGCAGCTTACTTTCCGTCCGATAAACAGGCTCGACAAGGATACTTCGGGGCTTTGCGCGGTGGCGAAGTCGCCTTATGCCGCAAATATGCTGAGCGGAAAGATCTCAAAGGTATATTTTGCCGCTGCGGAAGGAGTGCCGATACCTCATGAAACGGAAGTTCCCGACATAAAATGGTACTGTTCAGACGGGGAGTATGTAATTGACGCGCCCATAGGCAGAGCGGGAGATTCTCTAATAAAAAGGAAAGTCCGTCCCGACGGGAAACGTGCGGTAACAAGATATACCATACTCAAAATCAGCGAAAAACATTCTCTTTTGCGGATAGTTCTCGAAACGGGGCGAACGCATCAGATACGGGTGCATTTTTCTTCACTGGGATATCCGCTGGCGGGAGATGATTTTTACGGCGGGAGCCTTGATCACTGCAAAGAACAGGCGTTACACTGCGGTGAAATGCGGTTTTTCAGACCGTCTGACGGGAAGCGCGAGGAAATTTTCAGCGAAATCCGCCCCGACATGGCGAAACTGTTTGCCGACTAAAAGCAAACTTTTAATTATTAATTTACAATAAATTAACACATATTTTTGTAAAATAGTCGCTTTCCTTTAAAAAATGTGTTATAATTTTAAGTAGAAAGTTGTAATTTTTCCATTTCTCTCCGATCAAACATAGAAAGGAGTCGGCTCATTATGCGAATGATCTCTTTTGATGTATGCGCGCTTATATTGCTGGTCTTTCTTTTGTTTTCTATAATATCCCGTAAAATGACAAGCGGCAGTCAGGGCAAATTCCTTATGCTCGTTGCTATAGTGACATTTGTTTCCACCGCTTTTGACCTGTGGGGTCTGGTATGCGATGCCGACCCGAATGCGAGCATACAGGCAAGATATATCTCCCAGACGGGATATCTGCTGTTCCATAACCTTACCTCGTTCTGTTTCCTGCTGTACCTTATCTCACTTACGGACAGATGGCACAAGATGAGCCACAGTCTGCTGTTCAAACTGAGTGCGATAGTACCTTATTCCGCGCTTATAATACTGCTTGCACTAAATCCCGTAACGAACCTCATGTTCTATTTCGATGAAAACAACAAGTATACCAGAGGTAAACTGTTCTTCATATTGTACCTGCTTGCAGGCGCGTTCATGGCTGCGGGACTTATCTACGTCATAATACACAGAAAACTTTTCTCACGGGGAAAGTTCATCGCTTTGCTGCTTATTGTCCCGATACAGCTTTTTGCGGTGATAATACAGATGCTCAACAAAGAGATCGTAATTGAAATGTTTTTCAACGCGATATGCGTCCTGCTCATTACCATAACCATACAAAAACCTGAGGAGACCATCGATTCACTGACGAGCCTTAGAAAATATTCCGCTTACACGGACGATATGAAACGGAATTTCTATAACGAGAAAAAAGTAAGCGTCATACTGCTTAATATCGCAAACTATACAACGCTTTTCGGCATAGTCGGCTATGACGCAAGCAACGCTATCCTCGTAAAGATCGCAGGCGAACTCAACGACATAAACAAAGAGATAAAGGCAGGCGCGGATATCTATTACCTCGACAGAGGAAGGTTCCGCTTCGTCGTAAACGAAAAGAACCGCGGCAAGATCGAGGACGCTGCGGAAAAAATAAATCAGCGGCTGAAAACAAGCATGGTCATAAACGGCATGGAACTGAACCTTATTGCTTATGTGTGCGTTGCAAGATGCCCTGAGGATATACACGATTTCAAATCGCTCATGACATTCGGAAATGATTTCCACATTTTAAATCCTTATTCAGGAAGAGTTATGCAGACTTCCGAGATCGCCAAAAAGAACCGTTTCCAGCTTACAAACGAACTGGATATGATAATAGATTCCGCTCTGGCGAACAAAAAGTTTGAAGTATATTATCAGCCTATATATTCCGTTGAAGAAAAGCGTTTTCTTTCGGCGGAAGCACTTCTCAGACTCAAAGATGAAAAGCACGGCTTCATTCCGCCGGATCTGTTCATCGTTGCAGCGGAAAGGAGCGGCGCGATACACAAGATAGGCGATTATGTTCTGGAAGAAGTATGCAGGTTCATTTCGGGCCCCGATTTCAAGAAACTCGGGCTCGACTATATCGAAATAAACCTTTCCGTTGCACAGTGTATGCAGTCAGATCTGGCGGATAAAGTGCTCAGCACAATGAAACGTTTCGGAGTCTCGGCGGATAAGATAAATCTCGAAATAACCGAGACAGCTGCAAATTACGCGCAGAACGTTATGACCGCGAACATTGAAAAGCTTACAAGGGCGGGCATAAGTTTTTCGCTGGACGATTACGGAACGGGTTATTCCAATATAAAGAGCGTTGCTTCGCTGCCGCTTAAAATAGTTAAACTGGATAAGTCTTTTGTCGATGAGGAAGACAATCCGAGAATGTGGATAGTTTTGCGGAACACTATAAAAATGCTAAAAGACATGGATATGCATATAGTTGTGGAAGGCATTGAGACGGAAAATCTTGTTAAGAAATTTTCGGATCTTAACTGTGAATATATCCAAGGTTATTATTTCTCGAAACCTATTCCGGAAGATGAGTTCATAGACTTCATGTACAAAGCATCGGAAACTGCTGTTTAAAAAAAAGTTATCGGCTTCTCGTCAGAGGAGCCGATCTATTTTGTTAAAAAACAGGCGCGGACAAACTAAAAAACGAAAAACAAAACCTTGCCCGAAAAGCTGGTCCAGCGCAGCCGCGCTGGTGGGGTCGAGGGGCGAAGCCCTCGTCGCGCTCCGCAGAGCGCGAAATCCCCTTTACGAAGGCGCCTCTGCAAAGGGGTGAATTGCCGCCCTTTGGGCGGCAAGAGGGGAACGCTCTGCAAGAGAGAGCGTTCCCCTTGGCATTAACGGCTAAGACCATTTAAGCCTTGCAAAACAGCCCGGTGAGCTGTTTTGCAATAAAGAGCAATTTGTTCAAAAATAGTTCGATGTCAAACAACTATATTATTTTTTACAACTAATTTTCCAAAATAAAGAATGCCTGCCGAATTTCGGCAGGCACTCTTTATTTGCTGTTTATCATTATTGATTTTGTCCGCAAAGTTCCCTGTAAAGTCCCATGTAAAGTTCCGCCGATCTTGCCCAGCTGTAATCATTCTTCATCGCTGCAATAACAAGATTTTTCCATGCGGACTTGTTGTCATAGTATTCCTTTGCACGGCGTACAGCATCAAGCATATCATGTGCGTTATATGTCTTGAATGTGAAACCGTTGCCGTTTTCGCCGCCTGCATCTCTGATACTGTCACGGAGACCGCCTGTTTCACGAACTATAGGGATAGTTCCGTATCTCAGGGAGATCATCTGCGCAAGTCCGCAAGGCTCGCTCTGTGACGGCATAAGGAACATATCCGCGGAAGAATAGATCCTTCTTGCCAGATCGGGCAGGAAACCTATGGTGGCACTTACCTTGTCAGGGTGTCTCCAAGCCATTTCCTTGAAGAAATCTTCGTAGATCTTTTCGCCCGAGCCGAGAACTGCGAATTTGCAGCCCATGTTGAGCATATCCTCAAAAACATACTTGATAAGATCAATTCCCTTGTGGGAAACAAATCTTGTTATGATACCGATAACAGGCTCATCGCCTTCCTGAAGATGCAGTTCGTTAAGAAGCGCGGCTTTGCACTCTGCTTTGCCCTTGAGATTTTTCGTGGAGAAATTCTTTGTGAGCAGCGGGTCTTTTTCCGGGTCAAATGTTTCAACATCTATACCGTTCAAGAAACCTGTAAGCTTATACTGCTTATTCTGGAGCGCTCTGTCAAGTCCGTGTGAATACCACGGATCGAGGATCTCCCAAGCATAACTCGGAGATACCGTTGTGATCTTGTCAGCGGTCTCGAACGCGCCTTTCATCAGGTTAACGCAGCCGTCGTATTCGAGCAGTTTTGTGTGGTACATAGGTATGCCCAGAACTTCGTTAAGGACTTCCATGCCGTACTTGCCCTGATACTGGATATTGTGAATGGTGAACACGGTCTTGATATTGTCGTAACCGTACTGGTATTTGTAGAATACATTGTAGTATACCGGAACGAGCGCAGTCTGCCAGTCGTTGCAGTTGATGATATCGGGTTTCCAGCCGATGTGTTTGAGCATTTCCATTATCGCTCTTGAAAGGAAAACGAAACGCTCGCAGTCATCGTAAAAGCCGTAAAGTCCGTCTCTGCCGAAGTAATATTCATTGTCAAGCAGGTAATATGTAACCCCGCCTGCAACGCCTTTGAAAACTCCGCAGTACTGTTTTCTCCAGCCTACGTCAACTGTGAAATTTGTTATAAATTCAAGCGCGGAACGCAACTCCGGCTTAGTGCTCTTGTAAAGAGGAAGAACAACGCGGCAATCCTGTCCGGCAGCGTTTAGAGCGCGGGGAAGTGAACCCGCAACATCTGCAAGTCCGCCTGATGCAGCGTAAGGAACAGCTTCCGAAGCAGCATATAAAATATTCATAAAATGCACTTTCCTTTCAATTATTATTCAAGTCGGAAAGCCGTACGTTTCCGCACGGCATCCGCAGTTATCAGATAACAGCGCCCTTTCCGAGGAACAGAGGATAGTTCTGGGATCCTGTGAGGAGTCTCATATCGCTGATCTTGACGTTCTTATCGGTAATTACATAGTTTATATCGCACTTGCTGCCGATATTTGTATCCTGCATAAGGATAGAATTCTTGACAACAGCGCCTTTGCCGACCTTTACGCCGCGGAACAGGACGGAATTTTCAACTGTTCCCTCGATGATACAGCCGTCGCCGATAAGGGAGTTCTTTACGGAAGCTCCGATAGCGAACTTAGCGGGAGGATTATCTCTTACCTTTGTGTAGATAGGACTTGTTTCGAGGAACAGCTTGGAACGGTTGTCCGTATTCAGCAGGGACATATTTGCCTTATAGAAAGTTTCCATGGATGTGATCTTGCTGAAATAGCCGTCATAGCGGTAAGCCATGATCTTATATTCATGAGTTCTTGCCTGAAGGATAGCCTGTTCAAAGCTGTAAAGGCTCCTTGAAGCGGATTCGAGAACTATGTTCTTGAGGAATTCCTTTGAAAGTATGAACATATTCAAGGAGATGTTGCAGGCGCCGCTGATAACGGGGTTGATGAGCACGTCCACGATCCTGCCATCATCGTTTATGCTGAAAACGGTAGCGTGCTGTGCCTGTTCGGTAGTAACGACATCTTTTGCGTATACCGCCGTGATATCAGCGCCTGTTTCAACGTGATAGTCAACTATCTTTGAGTAGTCGATATTTGCCACAACATCGCAGTCGGACATGATAACGTAGTCCGCGTCGGAAGTTTTTATGAAATCCCAAACGCCGTAAAGAGCTTCAAGTCTTCCTCTGTACATACCGCTCTGGACGTGGCTGAAAGGAGGGAGAAGGTGGAGACCGCCGATCTTTCTTGCCAGATCCCATTCACGACCGCTTCCGAGGTGGTCGAGCAGGGACTGGTAGTTGGATTTTGTGATAACGCCCACTTCATCGACTCCGCTGTTGACCATGCCGGAGAGGGGGAAATCTATCAGACGATAACGTCCGCCGAAGAGTACGGAACCCATAGTTCTTTCCTTTGTGATATCGGGAATGGTGTTATCGTGCATATTTGAGAAGATAAGACCTAATACTTTTCTGTTGCTGCTCATATTCAGTTCCTCCTTACATATTTTCCGAAATGATCTGCTTCGGAAGAACCTTTGCATTTTCGGATATTGTGATGTTGTGTCCTACAACGGCAATTCCCCAGTCGTCTCTGTTCTCGACTGTTTCGGGGCGTGCGCCTATCTGTACGCCTGAATTTACAACGCAGTTCTCGCCTACGATAGCATATTCAACTATCGCGCCCGATTTGATAACGGAACCCGGCATGATTATTGAGTCGGTGACTGTTGCGCCGGCTTCGATGGTAACGCCCTCAAAAATTACGGAGAAATCTATAGTTCCGTTGATAACGCAGCCGTCTGTTATCATTGAATTTTCAACAACTGCATCGGGACCGATATACTGAGGAGGCATGATAGGATTTCTGGAATACATTTTCCACTCGGGATCGTACAGGTCGATAGGGATATTCGGATTGAGAAGATCCATATTTGCTTCCCAGAGGGAATCGAGAGTTCCGACGTCTTTCCAGTAGCCCTCGAACGGGTAAGCCACCATTACTTCCTTATTATTGAGCATATCGGGGATAATATTCTTACCGAAGTCTTTGGAAGCGGTCTCGTCGTTTTCGTTTTCGATGAGGTACTGTTTCAGTTTCTTCCATGTGAAGATGTATATACCCATTGAAGCAAGCGTAGACTTAGGGTTCTTGGGTTTTTCCTCGAATTCGGTAATAAAGCCGTTCTCATCGGCGGTCATGATGCCGAAGCGGGAAGCTTCTTCCTTAGGAACGTCCAGAACGGCGATAGTAGCGTCAGCTTTCTTTTCCTTATGGAAGTCGAGCATTTTGTTGTAATCCATTTTATAGATATGGTCGCCGGAGAGGATTATGACATATTCGGGATCGTAGCGATCCACGAAAGCGATATTCTGATAGATAGCGTTTGCGGTACCTTTGTACCATTCGGCACCGAGAGCCGTCTGGTACGGAGGGAGGCAGTGTGCGCCGCCGTACTGTTTATCCAGATCCCACGGTTGACCGTTTCCGATGTAGTCGTTCAATACCAGCGGCTGGTACTGTGTAAGTACGCCGACCGTATCGATACCGGAGTTTATGCAGTTTGAAAGCGGGAAGTCGATGATACGGTATTTTCCGCCGTAAGGAACGGCAGGTTTAGCCATATCATGGGTCAGGGCATACAGACGGCTTCCCTGTCCGCCTGCAAGCAGCATTGCAACACATTCTTTTTTAGTCGTATACATTCTGATTATCCTCCTATATTATGGGATTTATTGAAAATTATTCAGTGACGTTCTTTTTCCGCCCTCCTGTTTTTTTGCCGGCAGTTTTTCCGGATCCGGGGTTCGCCTCCTTTGTGTTTTTGGTTTTTGATGTTTTTTCGCTTTTTGATGCAGGGGCATCGGCTTTAGGTTCGCGTTTTTTCTTTGGGGTACATTTGAAGTAAAGTACGCTCATTGGGGGGATATCGAGCACGATAGAATTATCGTATCCGTGCATGGAGTAATCTTCCGATCTAAGTTTTCCGTTCTGTACGACTCCGGTGCCGCCGTATTTTTCATCATCTGTGCAGAGGACCTGTTCATAAGTTCCCTCATAGGGAACGCCTATGCGGTAGTTGTCTCTTCCGACGGGAACGAAGTTGCAGACGGCGATAAGTTCGTTCCCGCTCCTGTCTATCCTGCGGAAGGAGATTATGCTCTGCATATAGTCGTCGTGGCAGATCCAAGAGAAGCCTTCCCAAGATTCATCGTTTTCCCAGAGGGGAGAATTTGCGAGGTAGAATTTATTGAGATCTCTGTTGAAATCCTGTATTTTTCTGTGAGTTTCGTAGTCAAGGAGCATCCAGTCGAGACCTTGTTTGTAGTTCCACTCGATGACCTGTGCGAACTCTGTTCCCATGAAGTTTAGCTTTTTGCCGGGGTGAGCGAACATATACGCAAGGAAAGCGCGGAGGGAAGCGAATTTTTCTTCCATTGATCGTCCGCTCATTTTATTGAAAAGTGAAGCTTTTCCGTGGACTACTTCGTCATGCGAGATCGGGAGGATATAGTTCTCGCTGAAGCTGTAGAAGAAGGAGAATGTAAGTTTTCCGTGGTTATTGGCGCGGAAGATGGGATCCATTCTCATATAGTCGAGCATATCGTTCATCCAGCCCATGTTCCATTTGAAGTTGAAGCCCAGACCGCCCACATCGGCAGGTTTTGTTACCAGAGGCCAAGCGGTGGATTCCTCGGCTATCATGAGGACATTTCCGCATCGTCCGAAAACAGCGGTATTGAGTTTTCTCAGGAACTCGATAGCTTCGTAGTTCTCGTTGCCGCCGTCCTTATTCGGTCTCCATTCTCTTCTGTCGTAGTCGAGGTAGAGCATTGAAGCGACAGCGTCGACTCTCAGACCGTCGAGGTGGAATTTTTCTATCCAGTATATTGCGTTTGAGATAAGGAACGAATTTACTTCGGGTCTGCCGAAATCGAACACTCTCGTTCCCCATGAAGCGTGTTCTTTTTTGAGGGGATCGGTGTATTCATACAGGCAGTCGCCGTCGAATTCAAAAAGTCCCGCGGCGTCTTTGGGGAAATGTGCGGGTACCCAGTCGAGGATAACGCCTATTCCCGCCTGATGGAACATATCCACCATTTTCATCATATCTTCGGGAGTACCGTATCGGGAAGTGGGAGCGTAGTAACCGATTATCTGATATCCCCATGAACCGTCGAAAGGATATTCGGCGAGGGGCATGAGTTCGAGGTGGGTATAGCCCATATCTTTGAGATAGGGTATCATTTCCTCGGCAAATTTCACATAATTGAAAGGTTTGTCGTTTTCGTAAGTTCTCCATGAGCCGAGGTGGCACTCATAGATGTTCATTGCGCTTTGGTAGATATTCTTGGAATCTCTTTCTTTATACCATTTGGAGTCGTTCCACTTATACTCGCTGATATCGAAATATTTTGTAGCGGTATTGGGGCGGGTCTCCATATGTGTGCCGAAGGGATCGGCTTTCATTACAATGCTCATATGAGCGGTCTCGATGCTGTATTTATAGGTAAAATACTGTTGGATATCGGGAAGGAAGATCTCCCAGACGGATTCGTCCGCAAGCCGTTCCATGGGGTTTTTGTCGCGGTCCCAGTCGTTGAAGTCGCCGACTATGGACACAGATCTGGCATGAGGTGCCCAGACGCGGAAGAACACGCCTTTCCTGCCGTCTTTTTCGCCTTTATGTGCGCCGAAGAAATCGAAGCAGGTATAATTTGTACCTTCATGGAAAACATGGAGGGGGAATTCATAGCTTTCCGGTAATTTTTTATTATCAGACATATGAGGATGCTCCTTCACAATTTCTTATGTTATTATTTTAACAGATTATGTATCACATTTCAAGCCTTTTTAGTAAAGTTTTACAATATTGACGTAAAACCCACCTTTAAATTGTGCATTTTTTACACAAAATTTCCTTTACGACCGCCAAAAAAATTGAAAATTTTCACAAAATCGGGAATACTGTAATAATTTCACATAAAAATGTGCAGAGTTTACACTTTTGCCTTGGCGGCATCGTTCATATTTTGTGCAGTTTGACGGCGTAAACGGTCTTGTCGTCCTGCATGAAAATATTGTTTTCTTTTCCGTCCTCTGCGGCGGAAATTATCCTTTCGGCGCAGTCGCGGGCTGTGACTCCCATGCTGAGCATAAGTTCCCTTATCCTCGGGAAACATTCTTCGCAGATGCCGTCCGTTATCATCACCACTTCGTCCCCGTCCGAAAGACGGAACGTTCTGCGGTCTATCTCGGCGGGACTTATCATTCCCACGGGAGCGGTGCGGCTCTCAACGGTCTTGACCGTTCCGCAGCTCTTGACAAAGCTTTGCGCCGCGCCGAGTTTGATGAGTTCCGCGCTGCCCGTAAAAAGATCTATGGTCAGCAGATCTATGGTAGAAAAACATTCTTCGGGAGATTTTGTCAGAAGCAGGAGATTGGTGATCTTTACGGCTGCTTCTGCGCCGAGCCCCGCTTTTATCATTCTTGCGATCACCGATACGGTCATGCAGCTTTCCACCGCAGCGCGGGCACCGCTGCCCATTCCGTCGGAAAGTATTATGCTAACGCTGCCGAGACCGTCATGAAAGACAGTTCCGAAGTCGCCGCCTGTTTCTTCCCTGCCGTTTGCGGCGGCGGAGCCTATTTCGGCGGAAAAACATTCCTGCTCATGGAAACATAGCCGCGTTATGCCGCCGAAAACGGCGGCTGCGGGCATGGCAAGTTCCCTGTCGGCAGCACGGGAAAACATTTCCGTAAGTTCCTCATGGCTCACATTTAACATTCCCTCATAAAAACATTCTATGTATACTCTTCCCGCACGGTCGGAGAATAATGCGGAATGGGGATCTTTTGCGCCCGCGTCGGAAATTATCCCGTTTATGCGGACGGAAACTCTTTCGTCGCAGAAAGGGAAGATATCCGTTCTGCCGCCAAGGAAAGAAAGCATTTTTTCCGTTCCTTCAAGATGTTCGGAAGTTATTTCCCGCATTGATGCGGACATATCCGCCAAACGTTTTTCCATGAGCATTTTGCCGTATGCGGAGTTGAAAGCTTCTGTCAGCGCCTGTTTGTGCGGACAGTGACCGAGGGCATGATGGAGTTCTTTTTCGGTAAGTATGCCGTTTTTGTCCGTTACGGTCTCCATTGGTCGGAAATAGTTCTCGATGCGATGTTCCGCATTTTCGCCGCAGAATGCGCTGCTTTTGCAGCGGGAGCATACTTTTTCGCATACGTCACGGGAAATGTCGGCGGGACGTTCTTTTTCCGCAAGGACTTCCGCCGCTTTTTCGTAGCTTTCCTTTATTTCCGAGACTGCGGCGGCAGCAAATCTGAGTTTTTCACCGAAAAGTGTTATCGGTACGGAAACAGGGGCATGGTGTTTAAGTTCTTCCGCAAAGGCTTTCCGGTATATTTTCTCCGGCAGTACGCAGAATATCACCGCTGCCGCCGTCATGTCGGCAAGAAGTTCCGCCGCATCGGAAGGTATGCCGTACATGAGCGTTCCCGAAAGCCCGAAGCCCACAAATACCAGCGCATGGGAAAGTTTCCCGCCTTTGTCGGGGATCCCCGCCGCCATTGCCGAACATATCATTATCGGCGACGGCGGCAGAAGAGTTCTCGAGGCTATTCCCGACGCGAAAGCCGTCAGCGCGGCAGCCGTTCCTGCCGCACCGCTGCCGTATCTGTATGCCGCCGCAAGTGAAATGAACGCTCCCGCGGTGCGCCCGAGATCCATGGAGCCGATATTTATGCCGCAAAGCATACAAAGCGCCATTACGAATACCGCCGAAAGCGAGATCCTGTTCCCGTGGGAAAATACCGTCCCGTTCTTTGCGGCGGAAAATGTTTTTTCCGTCAGGAAAGCGGCTGCGGCGGATATCATGCTGCGGAAAATAACTGCGGGTATCGGCGCATATCCCGAGCCGAAGGAAATGACCGTTATTATGCCGCATATAAGATATGCCGCGCCTGAAAGCACGGCTGACATGACGGGAGAATGTTTTTTGCCCGATATGTAAGTAAGCAGGATTTTTGCTGTCACTATCGCAGGCATTGCTATTATTTCCGTGACGAAAGAATTTATCGTTTTTTTCAGCAGCAGCGCGGACATTGTTCCCGCAAACGCGGCGATACCGCCTATGGGCGGAAGTACTGCTGCCGCTGCCGCGCAAAAAGGCGCGCCGCTGCCACCGAGATCCGTTCCTGCGGCAAAATATCCCAGCAGTGCGGAAAGGAAAATTTCCGCAGGAAGGGGGAATTTTCCCGCAGATCTGCTTTTGTCCGTCTTTTCTTTTAAAATGCTTGATCTTTCTTTTAATTCCATGATCTTTTATGCCCCTTTCGGCTCATCAGCTTTAATTGCAGGATAATTATACATGAGATCCTTTGCATATTCTGTCAAAAAGGGGCTGTCCGCAGGCATTTATCCTTTCACTTGCAGGAATTAAATGTAAAAATGTCGGCAAATATGCCCATTATGTGAAAATAATTGCTTTTTGATTGTCTGAACAGCTAAAAATCATATTTAAAAATATTTGTTTCTTAGCCATTTTGCTATTGACTTTTGATCGAAAATGTTGTATAATATGATACAACCATTTTAGGGTATTTTCACGGAATAATAAGTTGTTAAATACTTTTTTACAGTTTCAAAATCGATAAGGGATTTTTTGGAATTCAAATCCGTGAACGGACGACGATCCCATACAGCGGATCGGTATAAGGAGCGCATATGGGAGTTTATATCTTTTTACTTATAGGTACCGTCCTTGTGGGTATACCGCTTTGCAGCGAAAAGTGCGGAAGGTCGGGCAGGCTTATCTACTGCTGCGCTGCGGCTGCGGTCTTTATGTTCATATCCGCGGTAAGATATCAGGTCGGTTATGATTTCAGCCTCTACGGCGGTACATATTACAACATCGCGTTCATGTACCCGGACGAGATATCGCAGCTTAAAATGGAAAAAGGTTTCCTTATGCCGCTGTATGTGCTGGGGATCGAATTTGAAAGTTATTATACAGTATTCATCTATACATCGCTGATAATATATTCGGCTGTGTTTTTCCTGATATATAAGAATTCCTCATGCCCGTGGATAAGCGTTACCGCATACCTCTGCATGGGTCTGTTCTTTAATTCGCTGTGTTTCATAAGGCAGGTCATTGCCGCGCTTATAGTAACATATGCGCTGAAATATGCGGACAGAAAGTTTTCCGCAAGATTTTTCGTAATGATACTTGCCGCGTCGCTTTTCCACTGGTCGGCTCTGATAATGATACCGCTGTTCTGGCTTTTACAGATAAAGCCCGGTTATATATACCTCGGCGTTATTGCAGGTCTGACGGTCATATTCTGCATTTTCTCAAGGACATTCATAACGTGGGCGGCGGATACCTTCTATATGTATAATGTGTATGACATCTCTACAAACAGAGAAGTGATCGTAGGGCTGTCTCCGAAGTTCACGATAATGTTCGGGCTGGCGTTCGCGCTGTGCTTCATCTTCAGGGAACGGCTGATGGAGATAAACCCGAAGAATAAGGTCTATATAAACTGCGCGATGTACATGGTCGTGTTTGAAGCGACAGGTATGCGCCATGCGGTGCTTTCAAGATTTGCGATAATAGTTTGTATAGCGCCGATAATTTTCATGGCTCCCGACGTTGTACAAGCGGTAAAAGAATTTTTTGAAGATAAGTTTTTCAAGAAGGACCGCGCTCTCGGGAAAAAATAC
The DNA here is from genome assembly GCA_947625915.1 of uncultured Clostridia bacterium. Taxonomy (GTDB): domain Bacteria; phylum Bacillota; class Clostridia; order Oscillospirales; family Ruminococcaceae; genus RGIG8773. The sequence goes on along the minus strand of CANQPX010000002.1, from coordinate 72,232 downwards.
GGGATCGCAGCAATGTCTGCACTTTCGCTTTACTGCGCGGGATTTTACTTCATGCTCCTGATAGGCAACTATAACGGAGTTGTCCCGTATGCTTCAAGAATAAACAGACCCGAAGAAGTATACAGCCTTGATATTGCAGACAGTTTTAATAACGGATATCCCGACGACGGCGAAGATTGGGACGAGGACGAATGGGACTACGAAAATTGGGATGACGAAGGTTGGGACGATGAAGGTTGGGACGATGAAAATTGGGACAGCGAAGGTCAGGACGGCGGAAGTTCCGGCGGCAACGGCGGCAGCAGCAGTCAGGGCGGCGGAAATGGCGGCGGCAGCGGCAGCGGAAACAGCGTTGGCGGAAACAATTCCGGCGGCTCGTCAGGAAACGGCGGAAATGGCGGCGGAGACGCAGGCGGGAACAACGGCGGCGGAAACAGCGCAGGCGGTGCAGACAGCATGGGACAGAACGGCGGAAGTTCCGGCGGCAGCGGCGGCAGCAGCAGTCAGGGCGGCGGGAACGGCGGATCCGTAGAGCCGTATGTTGTTACAGCGGGTCCGAACGGCAAGATTGAAATAGATGGAGATACGATTCGTGAGATCCTTAACCGCTGATGCGGTAAGATCTTACTTCTTTCGGGAGATCAGATATGTGTGAACACGGTTACGATGAAAAAACATCTCAGCAGGCGGGAAAAACGGGAAAAAAAGAATACAGCCTGTGTGAAAGTATGTTTATATCCTTTATAATTACGTTCGCGGCAGGAACGATATGCTTTGAAAATTATATGCCGCAGACTTTTACGGCGGTGTACAGAACGGTGCTTATGCTGGTGTGCGCTGCGGTATGGTTATGGTATTCCTTCTACAGCGGAATAAAAAATAAACTTGGATTTGAGATATTTTCGGCGGTGTTCTGGCTGCTGCCGCAGCTGATAATGTTTTTATCGGACAACGGTCCGGAATTCTGCCGCATGAGTGTGACGCTCTACCTTTTGTCGGAATTCTTTTCACTGATATTCGTTAAGCCGGCGGAAATTATCGGTATGCCTTCTCTGATGCTGGCGATCGTCATGGCAGTCCTTTGTACGCTCATATTTTTCAGCGGAAAGTTCTGCCCCGAAAAAGTAAAAGACGGTAATTACACTTTCTTTTAAGTGATAATTATAAATATAAAAAGAAAGGAGGACCTCCACCATGAAGAAGATGAAAAAAGTGATCACTGCAGCGGTTGCTCTTATGATGACAGCTGCTCTTGCTGCTACAGCTTATGCTGCTGATTACGGCGACACAGTTACTGCTCCTGCAGTATCTTCAAGTTCTACAGAATCCGCAGGATCCACAGAAGATGATGCAGCCGTAAGCGCAAAGCTTGATGATGCCATCACAAATCCTACTACTGCTGAGGATGGCACAAAGGCAGCAGTTGTTGAAGTTGATACCTTGGACAGAAATTTCTCTATCAAGCCTTCTGCTCTGAAGGAACTTAAGGCTGAAGGAGCTGTTCTCAAGATCACTTCTAAAGAAGCTGAAGTTGAGATCGATCCCGCAACTATCACTAAGGCAAGAAAGGTAGACCTTTCTATGAAGGTTTACGGTTCTAAGACCAGAAGTGTTGTTGATTTCAAATCAAGCAGCGATTTCGGTTGCGAAGTTAAGGTAACTGTTAAGAACTGCAAGATGACTGTTGCAAAGCTCAAGACTTGTTCCGTATATTGCGACGGTGAAGTCGTTGCAGATACAGTTGAGATCAACGAAAACAACAAGCCTGTGATCACAGTTACAAAGGGCGGAACTTACGAGATCAAGTAATTTTCACCCGATCCATATCGTTCAGGCACCGTTCGCGGCTGCCTGAACGGTTACGAAATACACTTTTCATGCAAAGGTGTATTTCGTAACCGTTTGTTTTATTTGAGTATTGAAATATCGAAAGCGGTGAGGAAAATGACTTTGATAGAAACTGCCGACGCGGCTGCTGTAGGAGTTGAAAAACCGAAAACCGAAGAGGAAGTTGTTGTTCCTCAGAAGCCGGTATATGATTTTTTCAAAAGATGTTTCGACATAGTTTCTTGTCTTGCGGCAAGCATAATATTGCTGCTGCCGGTACTGATAGTATCGGTGATGATAGTCATAAAAGACCCGGGAAATCCGTTCTTTATGCACAAAAGATTGGGGAAGGATTTCCGAGAGATAGGTGTATTGAAGTTCCGCTGCATGAAGGAAGGCGCGGACGATCTGGAAAATTCACTGGATCCGAAGCAGCTTGCCGAATATAAAAAAGAGTACAAGTTAAGGGACGATCCGAGACTTATAGGTTATAAAAAAGCGGGCGACGGTGCATCATGCTTCGGCGCGATACTGAGAAGAATGAGCATAGATGAGATACCGCAGATAATTTACAACATACTGATAAAAGGCAATATGTCCGTTGTCGGTCCGAGACCGATACTCCGCTGCGAACTGGAAGAAAATTATACTCCGGAAGAACAGAAACTTCTGCTGTCGGTAAAGCCCGGACTTACGGGCTACTGGCAGGCTTATGCAAGAAATAACGCAGGCTATGAAACAGGAAAGCGCCAGAAAATGGAACTGTATTACATAAAAAACAGATCTGTGATCTTCGATATAAAGATCATTTTCAAGACCGTTACGGCTGTACTGTTCGGGAAGGGGGCAGTATGATGGAAATAGTATACGCAAGCGATGATAATTTTGCCGAAATGATGGGTATATCCATACTTTCACTGCTGGATAACAATAAAGGCGAAAAGATCCGTTTTCACATTCTGGACGGGGGCATAAGCCGCGAAAATAAAGCTATACTGAATAAAATTTCCGAAAAATATCAAGCGGAGATGTTTTTTGTCGATGTAAAAAATATGCTTGACCCGGATATGAAACAGCGAAGAGGTTCGCTGTCAACATTTTCAAGATTGTATCTGGATAAGTTCCTGCCGCGGGATATAGAAAAAATTCTTTACCTTGACTGCGATACGCTGATCTTAAAAAGCCTGAAGGATTTTTATGGAACAGATGTAAGCGGTTATTTTTTTGCAGGCGTAAACGACTGCGTGAGCAAAGCCCATATAAAAGCTGTCGGACTTGAAGGCGGCGGGAATTATATGAACGCGGGAGTGCTGCTGATAAATCTTGGGAAATGGCGTGAGGAAAACGCTTCGGAAAAATTTATCGAGTTCTCAAAAACACATAATAATAACGTTCTTTACGCGGATCAGGGAATAATAAACGGCGTTTTCGGCAAAGCTTCACTGATGATGCCGCCGGAGTACAATTGTTATACGGCAATGTACGATTTTACATACAAGGATCTTACGGCTTTCCGCAAACCATGGAAATATTATGACGAAAATACCATAGAAGCATCAAAAAATGATCCCGCGATCGTGCATTTTACAACAAGTTTTTTGTCGCTCAGACCTTGGGAAGAAAATTGCAGGCACCCGTTTGCGGAAGAATGGCTGAAATACAAAGCGGCTTCGGATTGGGCGGAGATCCCGTTAAAAAAAGACTGCCGACCGAAAAGGAAAAAACTTGCGGTGAAGGTATATAAAGCCTTGCCGAAAGTTCTGGCGGTAAATATCGCGGGCGTTCTGCACGCGGGGGTAGTTCCGATGCTAAACCATATAGGCATGATATGAGAATGTGACGGTAAAGCCGTTGGCGGCGGGGGTTATCCCGCATAAGCTTCCGAACATATTGCAGAAAAAACGTTATCACAGAAAAATAACGGAGTGATGAAATGCAGGAGACAGACAAACTGCTTGCGCTTATGGATAAATATTCTTACGATATAATAGGTCCGATAATGTGTGAGTATACAATGTGGATATTGACGGAAGCAAAAAAGCGCGGGATAAAAAAATTGTATTTTCTTGCCCGTGACGGATATACGCTTTTCGGGATAGCAAAGATGCTGTGTTCAAGATATTTTCCGGAAACAGAATGTCGGTATCTGTGCTGTTCAAGATATTCTTTAAGGATCCCGTCATATCACCTTATCGGCGAAGAAGCGTTGGATCTGCTGCTGATGAAAGGGTGTTACCTTACGCCCAAAAGCGTTTTGCAGCGTGCGGGTCTTGATGATGCGGAAGTCGGTGAAATATGCAGACAGACAGGGACAGAGAATGAAAATGCCGTTCTGAGCGATGGAGAATTCTATGCTTTTGCCGAAAAACTCAGGGAAAATAAAACTTACATAGAACTTATTAAAAAATATTCCGAGGCTGCGTATGAGCCTGCAATAAATTATCTGAAACAGGAAAAATTGCTTGACGATGATGTTATCGCGGTGGCAGACAGCGGCTGGACGGGGACGATGCAGCGTTCGCTGAGGATACTTGCGGAGTCTGCGGGATATAAAGGCAGGATCGTGGGTTTCTATTTCGGTATGTATACAGAGCCTAAGGAAGAAGCTGACGGAGAATATCTTACATTTTACTTTGACCGTAAAAAGGGAATGAAGCGCAAGGTAATGTTCAACAATAATCTGTTTGAATGTATGCTTTCCGCGCCGCACGGCATGACAATGGGATATAAGTACAATAACGGGAAATATGTTCCGATCCTTTCGGAATATCCGGATAATGAAATGCGGCTGCTTACGGAGCACCAAAACGCGGGAGTACTGAAATATGCGGAAAAATACAGTGAGACATATGACGGGAACTTCGACCACGGAAGTTCGCTGAAAAAATGTTACGGTCTCCTTAAAAGAGCGATGGTATATCCGGAATATAACGAAGCGGAAATGTACGGACGGTTCATGTTCTGTGATGATGTGACGGAAAGTTATTATCTGAGTCCGACTGACAGCGAGATGAAGGACGTACTGAAAGAATATTTGATAGTACCCAGAGTAATGAGAAAAATTTTTCATATAAAAAGCAAGGCAAGTTCAAAACCTTTATGGCTGTATGGGATAATTGCCGCAAAGCCGACGCGGACAAGATGGTGGTACAGAGCGAATATTGCAGGCTGGGACATATTGAGGCTCCTGCTTAAAAAATAAAAAGAAGGGTCTTGGATATGGGAAAATTTAAGGATAAAGCGTATTATTTCCTTGCAGAGAAAAATTCTTTGATACATAATGAGTACAGGAAATATGCAAATTCCCATTCAGAAAAAGATCGTTTTTCAAAGATAAAGCGTGTTATTTTTCTTATAAGGCTGAACATATATTACCGTTTGATGAGGAAAACAACTCCGCTTATAAAATACGATATTGCCGGAAAAACACAGAATGAAAGCTTTGAAAGTTTTGAAAATGAACTTATGAAGTATGACATAATATCATTTGACATATTCGATACGCTGATACGGCGCCCGTTTGAGTCGCCAACGGATATTTTCCCGATAGTCGGGGAAAAGCTGGGCATAAAAAATTTCAAAAAGATCAGGATAGACGCAGAAAGGACAGCAAGGAAAAAAAAGCTTTCCGAAAGCGGTCACGGCGAAGTGAATATTTATGACATTTATGATATAATTTCGGAAAGAACAGGCATTGATCCGCAAAAAGGAGCTGAAACGGAATTACTTACCGAAAAAGAATATTGTTTTGCGGACGCATATATGTCCCGTGTATTCGGGCTGCTGCGTGAAAACAAAAAAGATATAATTATCGTTTCGGATATGTATATCCCGCATGACAAAATGGAGGAACTGCTTTTTTCATGCGGTTACGGCGGGTATAAAAAATTGTATGTTTCATGTGATAATTCCTGCGGGAAAAACACAGGAGAATTGTTTAAAAAGATCGCTGACGAGTACAGCGGGAAAAGCATTGTACACGTCGGAGATAATTATGCATCAGATGTTGAAATGGCGGTGCGTTCGGGAATAGCGGCAAAACATTATGTGAACTTTGCTGCGGCTGATTTGCCGTCAAAGCAATAAAAAGAAAAATTTTCCCGAAAACATTCAATGATAAGTTCCCGATAATATAATAAAAAGAGAACGCCGCGAAAAACGTTCTCTTTTTGATTTGGACGGCAAAGCCTGTAACGTGTTCAATACATTATATGCTCCAGAATGTAAAGAATGAGCATATGCGCTGGGTAGAAAATGTAGAAGAAATACTGTGCCGCTTTTCCCGAATAACCTTTTTTGCCGTTATAGAGCCATATGGGTATAAGCGCAAGTATTGCAAAGCCTTGCTCGGGGATCTCGATCTGATGTCCGAACAGCGGCACATAATATACAAGTCCGCCTATCATGAACCAATTGATGTAAACTATTCCCGCAAGTTCGGCTATCTGACCGAACTTAACACCGCGGAAAAGATAGAATATCAGCACTGTCCATATCCCGTATCCGAAATAGTCTACAAATGTTATAAAGCCTATCAAAAAACTGAGCGGAACGGTTATTATCGCGGCAATTATAAAGACGGTCATGTTTTTTGCCTTTGCTTTTTCAAGGAGCATCATTATCAATATTGATATACAAAATGTAAACATTACATTCTGATGTATCGGATAGATCATTCCTCCGCCAGCTATTAAGTTGAACGGTATTTCCGAGATCGCGGCAAATATCAGCATTCTGAAAAAATATTTTTTTCTGTTTTTGGTATAGTAGAACCCTTCCGCGATCTGGAAGGCAAATATCGGGAACGCGATCCTTCCTGCGGCGGTGAGCCACATCTGATCGGGGGCTATCGTTGACCACATATGGTCGAGCAGCATAAAAGCTGCGGCAATTATTTTCAGATGCAGGGAATTAAGGCATTTGATTTTTTTCATACAAAAAAGGCACCTTTTATTGAAGTTCTTTCGGTTAATTATAGCGTAATTTCCCTTCTCATATGTTACAAGGGTGTAAATTATTTTTCCCTAAAGGGAAATTGCTTTTTAACAAAAGCTTAGTAAAAATCTTTTTAGTTTTTCTTTCGGTGTAAAACTTTTGCGGGTTCTTTAGTTTGCTTTTCTTATTCTTTATTTTGCTTATGACCTCTTTTTGTGTTTTCGGGGCAAATGTAAAAGGGGCGGAGATTGCTTTTCTTAAAAAGCTATAGTAAAATTTTTATTTTGCCAAAACGTGCGAGGGGAAGACAACCATAAGGGACGGGGAAACCCGACCGCCCCTATGGGCGCTCGCACGGTTTTCCCCTTCCCTTAGTTTTTCTCCCCTCGCGCTCCCCACTTTCCTTCAACCTAACCCCTTCCGCGCTCGCTATGCTCAAAGTTGAAAATATAGAAAAGGTTTTTTAGAACTCTTGAACGTGGAAAGCGATGGCTACGGGTTCTTTGGTTTTGCTTATCTTAGTACGAGCGCACTACTATTAGATGAAAATTAAAGAAGAATAAGCGTTCTAAACAATAGATTTTCTTTTTGTGGAGTCCTTTCCCGTGTAGAACTCTATAATTGTTGAATATCAAACTAACAGTAGAACTCTCGTACCAAGATAAACCAAACTGACGGTTCCTATTGACTCAATAATATATGTTATAGAGTACGAAGAAAATTTTTCTATAATATCAACCTTTTCGGTAGCAAGCGTGGAGAGGGATAGGGTTGGGGAGTAGGGGGCTCGGGGGACAGAACCGCAGGGGAAGGGAGAACCCGTGCGAGCGTCCCTGTTAATTTCTCGGGGTCGCCCTTCCCGGAAGGTTCTGTCCCCCGAAACATAAAACTAAGAAATTTTCACAAAACTAAATATAAGAACAGAACACCTCAAAACCCCGTCAGTATCTCAACTCTCCACACTGTCGGCAGGCTCAGCCTACCTCCACTCTAAAAATTTGAAAGAAAGGTCCCCCTATGAATACTCCTATTTACGATTTCACGGAAAACTATGTGAAAAGTTTCCCCACCCGCGCCCATATGCCCGGTCATAAGGGAAAAACTTTGCCCGACTGCGACCTCGGAAATGCCTTTGATCTCGATATTACGGAAATTAAAGGCGCGGATTCACTGTTCGATGCAAACGGTATTATAAGACAAAGCGAATTAAACGCTTCAAAACTTTTCGGCAGCAAACAAACTGTATATTCGGCGGGCGGTTCTACTCTTTGTATACAAACTATGCTCGCTTCTGTGTGCGGGAAGGGGCGCTCTTTTATATGTGCGAGAAATGCCCACCGCTCGGTCATGAATACCTGCGTTTTGTTGGAACTTGATCCGATATGGATATATCCCGAATATAGGAACGGTTCCGCCGTTTCGGGGGAAATTTCTCCCGATAACGTGGAAAATACAATAGTTTCCAATAAGGATAAATGCCCCGCTTGTGTGTTTATCACTTCTCCCGATTATCTGGGCGGAATGGCGGATATTGAGAGAATTGCCGATGTTTGTCATAAATATGATCTGCCGCTGCTGGTGGATAACGCACACGGCGCATATCTGGCGTTCCTTGAGAAAAATTTGCACCCCATCGCTCTCGGCGCGGATATGTGCTGCGATTCTGCGCATAAAACGCTTCCCGTGCTTACGGGCGGGGCATATCTGCATACGGGAGAACGTATGGATATAACTGCGGCGGGATTGAAACGCAATATGTCGCTTTTCGGCAGCACAAGCCCGAGTTATCTCATTCTGGAAAGCCTTGACATATGCAACAGATATCTTGCGGAAAATTTCCGCAAAGACCTTTCCGAAACGGTGAAACGGATAAACGCTCTTAAAGAAAGGCTTTCGCCCGCTTATGAGATACTTTGCTCAGAACCGTTAAAAATTACGGTGAACGCGCTGCTTTGCGGTCTTACGGGAAATGAACTTGCGGAAAAACTTCGCGTACAGGGGATCGAGACGGAATATTCCGATACGGTGCATACGGTGATGATGCTTTCTGTCATGAACACAGAGGAAGATATGCAGAAGATCGCAGCCGCTATGGAAAATATAAGAATGCCGAAAATTCGCATAGATGCGCCGGATCTTGATATTTTGCCGCTGAAACGCGCACTTTCTCCTGCGGAGGCTTTCTTTTCAAGCAGAGAGACAGTGAATGTCGATGATTCCCTCGGCAGAACAGCCGCCGAGACCGTTTCGGTATGCCCGCCGTGCGTCCCCGCAGTCGCGGCAGGTGAGATCATTGATGAAAATACTATAAAAATTTTAAAAAACTATAGCATTTTTCAAGTAAATGTGGTAAAATGATTATAGGTGTACCGCAATGATGTGTTATCATGCGGAAAACTTGACATTTGACCCATTCGGGACGATCGGAGCGATGTGTATGAAACTTATATATGCTATTGTAAATAACGATGACAGCCACGATGTTTCCGCAGCTTTGACAAAATCGGGATTTTTTGCTACAAAGCTTGCTTCAACAGGCGGTTTCCTTATGTCGGGAAATACCACTTTCATGATCTGTACTGATGATGATAAGGTGGACGAGATCATCGAAATAATCAAGGAACGTTCAAGAAGAAGAAAACAGTATGTTCCCGCTACGATACTTGCGGGCGCGGAAATGCAGAGCGCAAGCTTCCCGGTGGAAGTTTCCGTCGGCGGCGCGACTATCTTCGTTACGGACGTTGAACGGTTTGAAAAGGTATGAAGCTTTATTCAAAGGAAATGCCTTCGGCGGCTGTCGAGTCAATGAAACGTACGGGCAGATTTCCCCATGCTTTTTTGCTTACGGGCGAAAAAGGCGTCGGGAAAAAAACATTTGCGGACTATATCGCCATGTCGCTTATGTGCGAAAATGGCAGTGCCTGCGGTGAATGTCGGAACTGCAAAAGGATTCTTTCAGGCACTCACCCCGATGTTATAAGACCCGAAAAATCAGGAAAAAAACAGATATACAACCGAGAAACTATACGTCAGGTGTGCGGAGATGCTTTTGTTGCACCGAATGACTGCGATGTGAAGGTGTATATCTTTACCGATTGCGAAAGCATTGAGGAAAGTTCACAGAACCTGATGCTTAAACTTATTGAAGAACCTCCCGATACGGCGTACTTTATCTTCACCGCCGTAAGCGGAAGCGTTTTTCTGCCTACGATATTGTCAAGAGTCGTAACGATCGGCATACCTGAGGCTTCGGAAAATGACTGCAAAGCCGCTCTTGCGGATAAAGGCTGCTATACGGCGGAACAAATAGACGACGCGTTAAAGCGTTTCCATGGGAACATAGGCTGCTGCATGGAATATCTTTCGGGCGGGGAACTTGCGGAAAACGCGGAACTCTGCGGAAGGATAGTTTCGGCGATAGCGGACGGCAGCGAATACGATCTGCTGAAAGCTTTGTACGATATAGGCGACGACAGACCGAAAGTAAGACAGATACTCGGACTTGTTGATAAAACGGTCCGCGATGCGTGTATGATGAGATACGGGAATATCCCGCTCATAGGCTGCGATCCCGAGGGGGCGGAAAAGCTTTCCCGAACGATAAGCCGCCACCGCGCGGAAACGATACACGAAGCTGTAAATACGACTTGCGCAAGATGCGCGGGAACAGCAAATGTTCCGTTGGAAGCAGCATCTTTTGCAAGCAAGGTAATATAATGGCAAAATGTATTTTTTTGATCAAAATATACTTTTTGTATAAAGAAAGGAACAGTATATGACCGAAATAATTGGAGTACGGTTCAAAAGTGCCGGAAAAGTCTACTATTTCTCCCCGGGAAGAACAAAACTTGAAAGAGGTTCGCTCGTGATAGTCGAGACCGCCAGAGGCGTTGAGTGCGGCGAAGTGGTCATCGAAAACAGAATGATCGAGGACGAACTTATAACGGCTCCGCTGAAAGAAATAATAAGACCTGCCACAAAACAGGATCTTAAAGTCATTGAACAGAATAAAGTCAAGGAGGAAAACGCCTTTAAGATCTGTCAGGGAAAGATCCTTGACCATAAACTGGATATGAAGCTTGTGGACGTGGAGTGTACTTTTGATAACAATAAACTGCTTTTTTATTTTACGGCGGAAACAAGAGTGGACTTCCGCGAGCTGGTAAAAGACCTTGCTTCGGTGTTCAGAACAAGGATCGAGCTGCGGCAGATAGGCGTACGCGATGAATCGAAGATCCTCGGCGGGCTCGGGATATGCGGAAGGGAATTCTGCTGTAAAGGCTTTCTGGGCGAGTTCCAGCCTGTTTCTATAAAAATGGCTAAGGAACAGGGGCTTTCACTGAACCCTACAAAAATTTCAGGAACTTGCGGAAGGCTTATGTGCTGCCTTAAATATGAACAGGATTCATATGAGTACCTGTGGAAAAATACTCCGAGAGTGGGCGCTTATGTAAAAACTCCCGATTTCAAGGGCTATGTGGAGGAAGTCAACCTGCTCACGGGAAAACTTAAAGTAAAACAGGAAAAATCAGAAGACCCCGCCGTTATCTACGATAAAGAGGACGTTACAATAATAAAAGACGGAAAAATGAGGATCGATAAGGAAGAGATACAGGCTCTCAAGGAACTTGAGGACGGCTGACGGATCAAATAATGAAAGGAAGTATGGATATGAAAAGATCAGATCTTATGGAATGTACAAATTGCTCCGCTAAAGAGGAAAGTTCATTTGCTTCGGCAATGGCTTTGTTTGCTGCGGCAGTTTCACTCATCGCACTTGCAGTTTCGATCTTTGCACTTGTAAAAAGCATGGGCAGAAGTAAACTTACGGCAAGCGAATTCGACATTTATGACGGCGATAAAGCTTATGAAAACGATCATGACGGCATTGATGACGACGACGTAGGCAGCGATACACTGGCGTTCTGAATGGCGATTTCTGAAAGGAAGGTATTATAAATGGCGGAAAATAAAGTTATTGACGTGGGCGGCAAGTCAATGGGAAAGATAATCACCATAATAGTAGTCATCGCCGTTCTGGTATTGCTGATTTTAAGTTCATTTACGGTAGTCACGGCGGGTCACAGCGGAGTAGTGGTAACTCTCGGACAGGTGTCGGATAATGTACTTAACGAAGGATTGCACTTCAAGATACCGTTCGTTCAGCAGATAGTGCTGATAGACAACAGAGTAAAAAAAGCAGAAGTGAACGACGCTTCTTCGGCTTCAAAAGACTTGCAGACGGTAACTTCGACTATAGTGGTAAACTACAAGATACTGAATTCCTATTCCGCAAGCGTTTATAAAAATATCGGAATGGATTATGAGTCGGTCATAATTACTCCCGCAGTGGTGGAATGTGTAAAAGCCGTTACAGCAAAATTTACCGCTGAAGAACTTATCACGAACCGCCAGAACGTCAGCGATCAGATGATGGAACTTCTCAGACAGAAAATAGGTTCATACGGTATAGATATACAGATATTCAACATAACGGGATTTGAGTTCACAGCGGAATATAACGCCGCTATCGAAGCTAAACAGACCGCTCAGCAGAATGCCCTTAAAGCGGAACAGGACTTGCAGAGGATAAAAGTCGAAGCTGAACAGACAGTCGCAAAGGCGGAAGCGGAAGCAGAAGCTTACAGGCTGAAATCCGAACAGCTCACCCCGGAGATAATCATAAGCAATTATATTGAAAAATGGGACGGAAAACTTCCTACGGTGGTCTCGGGAGACGGCGGAACGATGATGATAGATCTTTCCAAGCTGCTTGAACAGATGAACGGAAACTCGCAGAACGCTTCTGGCAGCAGTGCTCCGTCAAGCAGCAATAACAATGCCGATAACAGCACGGGAACAGAAGAATAAAGATACTTGATAAATTTCACAGGAAAGGAAAGCTCCCCGCGAGCTTGCGGAACGTATAATGATATTTGCAGATCAGTTCTTTTTATATGTTTTTTTGCCCGCGGTGCTTATCCTTTATATCCTTGCGGGGTTTGCGGATAAGGCGATAAATACTTTCCGCAGAAAAATACGCAGCGGGAGATTTTCCGCAAACGAAAACCCGGTAACGAACGCAGTACTTATAGTTTTCTCACTTATTTTTTACGCTTGGGGAGAACCGATATATATACTGCTGATGCTGTTCAGCGTTGCGGTGAACTATGCGGCGGGACTGCTGATAACAAGAAAAGGCAAACGTTCAAAGGCTGCGCTTGCGGCGGGAGTGACGTTCAATATCGCGCTTATTTTTGTTTTTAAGTATGCGGGATTTCTTGTAAGTTCGGTAAATTCTTTGGGATTTTCGATACCGATGCCGGATATAGTTACGCCGGTGGGGATAAGTTTTTATACGTTCCAGTCGATATCATATCTTGCGGACGTGTACAGAGGAGATGTTGAGCCGCAGAAAGATCCGTTCCTGATACTGCTGTACATTTCGATGTTCCCGCAGCTGATAGCGGGTCCTATAGTAAGATACGGAACTATCGCGGAGGATATTATTTTCCGAAATCTTACGCTTTCGGACGTTTCGGAAGGTTCTTTCAAATTCTTTATAGGGCTCGGCAAAAAGGTGATACTTGCAAATCAGCTTTCGATAATATCGGAACAGTTCCTTGACGGCGATGTCGGCGGACTTTCGGTGGGAGGAGCATGGCTTGGGCTTATAGCGTTCACGCTGCAGATATATTTTGATTTTTCGGGATATTCGGATATGGCTATAGGAATGGGAAGATGTTTCGGATTCAGATTTGATGAGAATTTCAACTATCCGTATATAAGCAGGTCGATAACGGAATTCTGGCGAAGATGGCATATTTCCCTCGGGTCGTTTTTCAGGGATTATGTTTATATCCCAATGGGCGGCAATAAGCGGCACCAGCCGTTAAATATAATGACGGTATGGTTACTGACGGGATTGTGGCATGGCGCAAGCTGGAACTTTGTGATATGGGGACTTTATTTCGGGATAATAGTGATGTTGGAAAAATACACATTATTGAAAGTGAAAGATAAAATACCTAAAGTATTTTTACACATATACAGCCTTTTTTTGATAATTTTCGGCTGGGCAATATTCTATTTTGACGATATGGGCAGATTGGTGAAATTCGTCAAGGCTCTGTTCGGAGCGGCGGGAAATTCGCTGTGGGATATTGTCGTACAGGATTCGCTGGCGGGAAATCTTTATTTGCTTGCGGCGGCGGTGATATGTTCGCTGCCGTTGGGACAGTTCATAAAAAATGCTTACGCAAAGTCGCTCAAAACAGGGGGCAGTATGTCTTCATCGGCGGCTGCGGCAATATTTACGATGGGGAAAGCTGCGGTCTCGGTCATATTATTGACCGTAAGCACACTGCTGCTCATAAGCGGAACGAACAATCCGTTTTTGTATTTCAGATTCTGAGAAAGGAAAGGCATTTGGTCGAATGGGCAAAAAAGCTTCGGGCGCAGAGCTAAAGACCGTTTCAAGATATCCCACTACCGACAGGAAAAAGAAACGGTTGGCGGATATAGTATATGTTACCGTTATGGGCACTGCTTTTGCCGCAATAATGGCAGCGATGATATTCATGCCGAGGAACGGTGAGTCGGAACTGGAACAGAGAAAACTCGCAGAGTTCCCCGAACTCACATCAAAGGCGATATTTGACGGCAGCTTCATGGAAGATGTGACATTGTTTTTCAGGGACAACGTTCCCATGCGCGACAAGCTTATGAATATTGCTTCTCAATTGCAGGAATATACGGGTTTTCGCTCACATGATATAAAACTCCATAATGTCGCTATAGCGGAAGCGGAGACAATGCCCGAAGAAACGGAAACTGCCGCAGTAACAGAAACGACAGCTGCAGCGGTCACGGAAACGGACGATAAACAAAACGTTCCTTCCGTTACGGCGGCGCAGACGGAAACTTCCGCGCCTGAAACATCTGCTCCCGAAACAATGACGGAGGGGACCGAACCTCCTGCGGAGGACGATAATGTAAATATCCTCAATAACGGTATCGCTGTCGTGGGAACAAGAGCATTGATGCTTTACGGCGGGAATTTCAAGGTCGGAGAAGCATATGCGGACGTTGTGGAAAAATATAAGAAAGTTCTCGGAGATAAAGTGAACGTTTACTGTATGGTAGTTCCTACATCATCGGAATTTTACTGTCCCGAAAGCATCATGCCGTATAACGCGAGCCAGCTTGATAATATCAATAACATCTATTCTCATCTTTCAGATGATGTGGTAACGGTGGACGCGTATACGTCGCTTGAAGCACACAGAACGGAAAATATATATTTCCGCACGGATCATCACTGGACTTCTCTGGGCGCATATTATGCGGCAAGAGAATTTGCCCAAGCCGCGGGAGTGCCGTTTTCGGAACTTACGGATTATGATGTAAAGACCGTTGACGGATATGTGGGAACGATGTACGGCTACACTCAGGATATAGCAATAAAAAATAACCCTGAAGATTTTGTTTATTATGTTCCGAAAAATGTTGACTACGATGTGACATACTATAATTACCTTCTCGGTGAAGGTAACGCGATAATAGGTATGGCTGAACCGATACACGCGGATTTTTTCATTGATTTTTCAAAGAGCAAGTCCTCGCTTTACTGCACATTCATGGGCGGCGACGCCAAGATAACTCATGTTCATACTTCCACCGACAACGGCAGAAGGCTTGCTATATTCAAGGACAGCTACGGGAACGCTTTGCCCCAGTTCCTGTTCGGGTCGTTCGAGGATATCTATATAATGGATATGCGCTATTTTACCTATAATGCGGAAGATTATCTGAAGGAAAAGGGAATAACCGATCTGCTTTTCGCAAACAATACTTTCCATGCGACAACAAGATCTACGGTAAAGTATTATGAAAGAATGCTGACTCAGGGAAGAACTCCCGCTGTCACAACAAATGCCGTTACGACTGCTCCGAAAGTTACGGAAACGCAGACAAGCACTCCCGCTGCCGAAACTTCCGTTCCGCCGTCAGTAACGGAAACCACTGTGACAACGGTTCCTCAGACAGAAGAAACTTCGGTGGCTACAACTGTTCTGCCCACGGAGACTTCATCTGTTACGGCGGAAACTGCGGGATCGTCCGAGATCGCTTCGGAGACTTCGGAAACGGAAGAAACATCAGAAACAGAAAAAACAGAATAGATCGGAAATTATCGAAAGGAAGTTTTATTATGAAATTCGGAAAAACTGCCGCACTTGCAGCGGCGATCACGATCTGCGCGGCACTTCTTGCAGCCTGCGGGAATGGAAATGACAGCGCAAATGAGGAAACAACGTCAGCTGCCGAAACTACTTCCGCTGCAACGACGGATTCGGACGTTCCGGCAGTAACAGACGACAGCGCGGACAATACGGAAGATACCAATGCTGCGGAAGGTGAAGAAGCGGCAAGTCCTTTGCAGGCTGCTGCGGAAGCCGCGATCGACGGCAATGACTGGCCCGCTATGATGGCGGTAAGCAATTCGGAAAAGGATTATATTGCGGATTTCTTCCTGCTGGATACGGAAAATGCAAATTATAAGGATCTGCTCGTAATGCAGTGTCCTATGAGCGCAAACATGAGCGAACTCATTATCATAGAAGCGGACGATGTTTCTTCCGCAAAGGCTGACCTTGAAGCAAGGCAGAAAAAAGCAAAGGAACAGGACGCTTTCTATCCGGATGATGTGGAACGCGCAGGCGCTTCAATAGTCGGAACGGAAGGTTCGTATGCTTACTTTATAATGGGGAACAATTCGGATAAAGTTGAAGCGGCTCTTACAGAAGGATTGAAAAAGTAATGTTTTGGGGGACGGGTATTATTTTCCTGTCCCTTTATACATATTTGTTTGGATGTGATGAAGATGAAAAAAGAAAAGTGGATAAGCTTTGTTCTTGCTGCATTTGCCGCGCTGGCGGTATGTGTTTTCTGCCCGACGGGTAACGGCGGGACCGTTCCCGTATATGCGGAGGAGGAAGGCTTCATATTAAAGACGGACAATGACGGGGATCTGTATGTCTCGGGCTATACGGGCAAAGGCGGCGATATAGTTATACCGAAAGAAGCGGTATGGATAGGAAAGCAGGCTTTTTACGGGAACAGAAGCATCACAAGCGTTACTTTCCCGAAAGAATGTTGGTACTGGGTAGATGAACAGGCGTTTGCGTTCTGTCCCAATCTTAAAAAGGTCACTTTCAACGGCAGCATAGGCGGCATAGGCGAAGGCGCGTTCTACGGCTGCACGGCGCTGCAAAGCGTGACTTTCGGCGGAGACGTCTCACTTCCGTCATTATCGGGCGGGATAGGGAGTTATGCGTTTTCAAATTGTCTGTCGTTAAGAAATGTAACTTTCAGCGACCCGAACGCAAAGGTGGATATGCTCGGGGGCTGTGCATTTTCGGAATGTATAAGCCTTGAGTCGGTGTCTTTTCCGTCGGAGCTCGGGAATATATATTCGGACGTTTTTGTCAACTGTTATTTGCTGAAAAATATAGGGATACCGCAGAACGCTGTGCTTGTCGGCACTCACATCAACGGGTATATGTACGGAAAAAGATCGCCTTCCGATAAGGCAAGTGAATATATCCCCGCAGACGGTTCGGCAAAATGTTATATCGACATATGGCAGACGGAAAACGGGAATTATGCTCAAGTTACGGGTTCTATAGCACAAACTGTGTCTTCAATGAGCGTTAACGGGTAAATGCTATTACAAAATATTCAATAAAAACGTATTGACATTGTATGTCCGGTGTGATATAATTTTTCAGTGTTCTTGAAAAGGAAAGATCTTCACCGTTTTACGGCTGAATGAATAAATATATTAAAGAGCATTTACATTTTTACGAAAGGAACTGCGTTTGACGTTATGGACCGGTCATTCATAAATAAATATTACCCGCTGTACATAGAATCGGCAGTGCTTACGGTGACTATAGGCTGCATGGGGATAATTCTTTCGGTAATTATAGGAATGTTATGCGCGTTATGCAGATATTATAAAATACCGATACTGAATGCCATTGCTGCGGCATATACGGAACTTTCGAGAAATACTCCGCTGATAGTGCAGCTGTTTTTCCTGTTTTTCGGGCTCCCGAAAGCGGGGATAGTTCTTTCGCCCGAAGTATGCGGAACGGTAGGGCTCGCATTCCTTGGGGGAGGATATATGTCGGAATCCTTCCTGAGCGGACTTGTTTCGGTGAAAAAAACTCACCTTGAAGCAGCCGCAAGTCTCGGACTCAATGAATTGCAGACGATGACGAATGTTGTTTTCCCGCAGGCGGCTTCGGTATCCGCGCCCGCAGTATGCGCAAACGTTATTTTCCTGCTGAAAGAGACAAGTGTATTCAGTGCGGTGTCGCTCGCAGACCTGATGTACACGGCAAAAGACCTTATAGGAATGTATTACAGCACCACGGAAGCACTGACGATGCTCGTTATAGCTTATTTAATAATGATCCTTCCTGTTTCGATAGTATTTACTTTGCTGGAGAGGAGGATGCACCGTGCGGGGATATGAAGTCCTTTTCGCCGGGAACAACTTCCTGCGGCTCCTTGGCGGGCTTTGGGTAACTATACGGATCTCGCTGATATCTATAGGCATATCGCTCGTGCTCGGCGTGCTTCTCGGTGCGGCAATGACGGTGAGGAACAGAGCCGTAAGAGCAATATGCAAGATATATCTTGAAGTGGTAAGGATAATGCCGCAGCTCGTGTGGCTGTTCATAGTATTTTTCGGGATAACACGTTCTACGGGCATAAATCTTTCGGGCGAAGCGGCGGCAATGATCGTTTTCACGATATGGGGAACGGCGGAAATGGGAGATCTGGTGCGGGGAGCGTTCATTTCAATACCTAAACATCAGTATGAGTCGGGACTTGCGCTTGGTCTGGGAAAAGCGCAGCTTTACGGATATGTTATTATCCCGCAGACTATACGCAGACTTACGCCGAACATAATAAACCTTTCCACAAGAATGATAAAAACTACCGCTCTTGTGTCGCTCATAGGAGTTACAGAAGTACTTAAAGTCGGAAAACAGATAATAGACGCTAACCGTTATGACGCGCCCGATGCGGCATTGTGGGTATATGCGGCGATATTCTTTATGTACTTTATAATATGTTTCCCGCTGTCGGTGTTCTCGAAAAAGCTTTCCGACAAATTCAGATGATCCCTTTAAGGAAGGAGAAACGCCCGAAATGAACGAGGATATTGTAATTGAAGTAAAAGGTCTTAAAAAAGTTTTCGGCGAAAACGTTATAATAAACGGGATAGATCTGACCGTAAGAAAAGGCGAGACGGTAGTTCTGATAGGACCGTCGGGCTGCGGAAAATCAACGCTTCTCCGATGTCTGAACGGTCTGGAACCGATACAGGGCGGTTCGGTCTTTCTGCACGGAGAACCGGTGGAGTACGGGAAAAGGAGCCTTAACAAGATACGTCAGAAGATCGGCATGGTGTTTCAGGATTACGGACTTTTCCCGCATATGACGGTGCTTGATAATGTTATGCTGGCGCCGTTAAAAGTGCAGAAACGTCCGAAAGATGAGGTAAAGACCGAAGCAATGGCACTTCTGGAAAGAGTCGGTCTCGGCGATAAGGCAAAGTCTTATCCTTCGCAGCTTTCGGGAGGACAGCAGCAGAGAGCGGCGATCGTCCGCAGTCTGGTAGTGAACCCGGATATAATGCTTCTGGACGAGATAACGGCTGCACTTGACCCGGAAATGGTGCATGAGGTGCTGAACGTTGTGCTTGATCTCGCGAAAAACGGTTCGACAATGATAATAGTTACGCATGAAATGGCATTTGCGGAAGCCGTTGCGGACAGAGTTATACTTATGGACGGAGGAGTCATAGTAGAAGAAAATCCTCCGCAGAAATTTTTCCACGACGCCGACACGGAACGCGCGAAAAAATTCCTCAGTACATTTTCTTATTCAAAATAACGGGTTTTCTATTTTTAACAATTTTGTGCGTAGCGCAAAATTGAAAAGCTGGTCCGGCGCAGCCGCGCTGGTGGGGTCAAGGGGTGAAACCCCTTGTCGCCATCCGCAGATGGCGAAAGCCCCTAATGCCTTTAGGAGCTCCGCAGGGGGTGAATTTACGCCGCAGGCGTAAAGAGGGGAACGCTCTGCAAGAGAGAGCGTTCCCCTTGGCATTAACGGTTATTATAATTTGAGCCTTGTCAAACAACCCGGTGAGTTGTTTGACAACGAACTATATTATGCTTTATAGACGAGTTCAGATTTTCCGCAAAAAGCCGTTCCGTCAAAAATAATAATTTTCCTCTCTTTATGTGCATTGTTTTTGAGTATTCCTATGAAAATAAAAAATCAAGAAATTTCTATTGACAATGTAAAAGCGGGGGAGTATAATATCTATATATCAGATAGGTTTTATAGCTAAGCGCTCCCTTTGCTTTCGCGGGAACGGCTCATATGCTGTAAGAACTATCCGAAAAATATGTTTAAGGAGAAATTTTTATGAAAAACATCAAAAAGATAATTTCTGCGATCGCCGCTGCGGCACTGGCGTTCAGCCTTTCAGCCTGCGGCGGGAACGGAAGCGGCGATACTTCCGCAGACGGAGAAGCTTCGGGCAGCGGGAATGCGATCTATAGGACAGTTGACGATATAAAATCATCGGGAACGGTCAAAATAGGCGTTTTTTCCGACAAGAACCCCTTCGGCTACATTGACAACAACGGTGAATATCAGGGTTATGACATCTATTTTGCAAAGCGCATAGCAGAGGATCTGGGAACGGAACTGGAACTTGTCCCCGTTGAGGCGGCGAGCCGTGTGGAATTCCTTGAAACAGGAAAGGTGGATATTATCCTTGCAAACTTTACGGTAACGGACGAACGCGCGGAAAAGGTGGATTTTGCACTTCCGTATATGAAGGTTGCGCTGGGAGTTGTTTCTCCCGACAGCGCGGTAATAACTTCCGAAGCGGATCTTGCGGGCAAGAAGCTCATAGTTGTAAAGGGAACAACGGCGGAGACATACTTTACGGAAAATTATCCCGATGTTGAACTTGTAAAATTCGACGAATACAACGAAGCATATTCCGCACTTCAGGACGGACGCGGAGATGCGTTCTCCACAGACAATACGGAAGTTCTTGCATGGGCTATGCAGAACCCGGGATTTACCGTGGGAATAGAATCACTGGGCAGCATTGATACTATTGCTCCTGCCGTTTCAAAGGGGAATGAAACTCTTCTCAAATGGATAAACGATGAGATAACGGCACTTGCGGGCGAAAATTTCTTCCACAACGACTATGATGAGACTCTTGCATCTGTTTACGGTGACGCGGTAGACAAAGAAAATCTTGTTGTAGAAGGCGGCAAAGTCTGATATAAAAATTGCGGAACAAAATATAATTTTTATGACAAGATCCCCTTTCGGACATTCCGGGAGAGGATCTTTTAACATACTGCCAAAAAAAGTATTTATAAAAATAATACAGTTTTTGTCAAACAACGAATTATTTTTTAGAAAAACCAATTGCTCTTTATTGCAAAACAGCTCACCGGGCTGTTTTGCAAGGCATAAATTATAATAGCCTTTAATGCCAAGGGGGCGCCCTCTATCGCAGGGCAGCCCCCTCTTTACGCCTACGGCGTAAATTCACCCCTTGCGGAGCTCCTAAAGGCATTAGGGGATTTCGCCATCTGCGGATGGCGACCAAAGGCTCTGCCTTTGGAAACCGCCAGCGCGGCTGCGCCGGACCGGCTTTTCGGGCAAAGTTTTGTTTTTTGTTTTTTAGTTTGTCCGCGCCTGTTTTTATTTTTCGTCAGCTTGTTAATTTTCTTCTCTTTTCGTCGGCGTAAGCGCCTGCAAAAGCGGTGCGGAAAATGCCATGCCCAACGCCGTGAGAAGCTGCTTTCCCGTAAGCGGGACCGTTCCGAATATCACCTGCAAAGGCGGGAAATATATTGCTCCGAGAACTGCCGCAAGAGATATCAGCACCGCTCCGATGAGCTTCTTGTTGTTCATGTACGGAACGGTAAAAATGTTTTTCGTCTCGGATTTGCACTCGAAAACATGAAAAAGCTGTGACGTCACAAGGGTGAAAAGCGCTGCCGTGCGTGCCGCGGCAATACTTCCGCTGAGAATTTCCGTGACCGCAAAACTTCCCAAGGTGCAGATACCTATGAGGATACCGCGGATAATTATTTTCTGCATTAGTCCGCCCGAGAAAAAACTTTCATCGGATCTTCTCGGCGGCTTTTTCATGTTCTCACGGTCGGGCGGTTCGACCCCCAGAGCGATCGCGGGAAGTCCGTCCGTTACAAGGTTGACAAGAAGTATCTGTGTCGGCAGCAGAGCCATGGGCATACCTAAAACTATCCCGAGGAACATTGTGAGGACTTCGCCGATGTTGCAGCTTAAAAGATAACGGACAAATTTTCTTATGTTTGCATAAATGCCGCGCCCCTGTTCGACTGCGCCTACAAGCGTTGCAAAATTATCGTCAAGCAGCACAACGTCCGCAGCCTGCTTTGTGACGTCCGTTCCGGTAAGTCCCATTGCAACGCCGATGCTCGCTTCTTTTACCGCGGGAGCGTCGTTCACGCCGTCTCCGGTCATTGTAACTATCTCGCCTTTGCGCTTGAAAGCACGGACTATGCGCAGCTTGTCGGCGGGACTTACTCTTGCAAAAACAGCCGTTTTGCCGATGATACCGTCAAGTTCCGTATCGGACATACGGTCAAGTTCCGTACCTGTGAAAACAAGATCGCCTTCACGCATTATCCCCGCCTGCTTGGCAACGGCGGCAGCGGTGTTCTTATGATCGCCGGTTATCATAACGGTGCGGATATGTGCGCTGCGGCAAAGTCTTACGGCTTGTTTTGCTTCGGCTCGGGGAGGATCGGACATTCCCATTATGCCGAGAAATATCATTCCGCTTTCGGGATCGGAATTCCCCGAAACGTCTTTTTTGCAAAATGCAAGAACGCGCAAAGCGTTTTCCGTCATTTTTTCGTGGATATCGTAAATTTCCCGCCGCTTTCTTGCGGTCATGGGAACTGCTCCGCTGTCGGTCATATAAAAACCGCAGCGCTTTATCACAACATCGGGCGCGCCTTTTGTGTAAGCCGTTCTGCCGCCGTTTTCGGAACATATCACCGTCATGCAGCGGGAATTGCTGTCAAAGGGTATCTCATCGGTCTTTTTATGCTCTGCGGAAAGAGTTTCCGCAGTTATGCCGCCTTTTGCGGCGGCAATGAGGATAGCAAGTTCGGTAGGATCGCCTGTAACTTTCCATTCTCCTTTAAGATCGAGTTTTCCTCTGTCTCGGACGGTAATTTTTTTGTCGGAGGAAATTGACGATCCGGTACAAAGCGTCCCGCAGATGAGCATTTCCTTTAACGCGGGTTCGGAAGCGGGATTTACTCTCGAGCCGTCAAGAGTTATCTCTCCTGCCATACGGTAGCCGTTACCCGAAAAGGAAAATTCCTTTCCGCCGCAAAAAGCGTTTGTGACGGTCATTTTATTTTCGGTTACAGTTCCTGTCTTGTCGGTGCATATAACTGACGCGCAGCCTAAAGTTTCCACAGAATGGAGTTTATGTACGAGAGCATTCTTTTTCAGCATTCTTCCCGTTGCAAGTGCAAGTGCGATAGTCACGGTCGCGGGAAGCCCCTCCGGTATCGCTGCTATAGCAATTGTGATGCCTGTCATGAGCATATCAAAAACAGGCTCGCCGCGGAGTATCCCCGCGCCGCTTACTATGACGCAGACTCCGAGACATATAAGAGCAATTATCTTTCCGAGTTCGGCAAGACGTTTCTGGAGAGGGGTCATTTCGTCATCGATATCGTTAAGCATACCCGAGATCCTGCCCATTTGCGCATTGAGTCCGGTAGCGATGACTTTTGCTTCGGCAGAGCCTTTGACGATGACAGTTCCGCTGTAGACCGCGTCCGCTTTCCCGATTGAATTGTCCGTGTCGGAAGGGTCGCCTTCGGTCTTGGGAACGGCGGCAGATTCGCCTGTGAGGATACTTTCCTCCGCAAGAAGTCCTTTGCAGGAAATGATGATACAGTCGGCGGGAACTTTGTCGCCTGCTTCAAGGCGTATGATATCCCCCGGAACAAGTTCCGCTGCGGGAACGGTGGTCAGCGCGCCGTCACGCCAGCATTTTGCGGAAGGAGCGGTCATGTTCCGCAGAGCGATAAGAGTTTTTTCGGTGCGGTATTCCTGAATAAAACCGAGTATAGCGTTCAGCAGTACGATAATTACGATCGTTACCGCGTCGTATACTTCTCCGAGGCAAAAGGATATGACCGTTGCAGCAAGAAGTATCATTATCATTACATCACGGAACTGACCGAGAAAAATTTTCAGAGGTCTTGCTTTCTTTTCCTTTGCAAGAGAATTTTCTCCGTATTGTATGAGCTTTTCCGCAGCGTCAGCCGAGGAAAGTCCTTTTGAGCTTGAAGTATAAGGTCTTTCCAGAATTTCCAGCATAAATTTTCCTCCCGTAATATGGACTGCTTTTTAAAACTATATTCGGGGGCAAGTCCGATTATTCCGCTGCGGCAGACAATGGGGACAACAATGTCAAAGCAGAGAACGGTGATGTTGACTTTTGACGGTGCAAATGGTATAATAAGTATAGTTTTTTTTAAAAGGAGTCTTTGAATGGAATATATAAAGCAGGGAGAGGATATACTTCTGAAAACTTCCGACTTTGACCTTGACGAAACGCTTGACTGCGGTCAGGCTTTCCGCTGGGAACGTCAGGGAAACGGCTCGGAATGTGTTTACCGCGGCTTTATGCTGAATACTCCGCTCACTGTCTCGGCGGAAAAGGACTATTTCCGTTTCCGCGATACTGACGAAAGTACATTTGTAAATGTCTGGCTGCCGTATTTTGATCTTGAAACGGACTATTCCGAGATAAAACGCATTTTTTCCGAAGATCCTGCACTTTCAAAAGCCTGCGCCTATGCGGGCGGGATAAGGATACTCCGTCAGGACAGCTGGGAAGCGTTATGCTCCTTTATAATTTCCCAGAACAACAATATCCCGCGCATAAAGGGAATTATCGGGCGGCTTTGCGAAATGTACGGCGGTTTCCCGAAATTTGAAGATATGAACGGCATTTCACCTGATGATCTTGCGCCGCTGAGAGCGGGTTTCCGTGCAAAATACATAGCCGATTGCGTCCGAAAACTGAACGATCGGGAGATAGTTCTTGATGATATAAAAAATTTCCCCACCGAGGAGATACGGAAGATACTTATGACGATAAAAGGCGTCGGTCCGAAAGTTGCTGACTGTGCCATGCTTTACGGAATGTACCGCATAGACTGCGTTCCCATGGACGTATGGATGAAACGTGTTATGGAGCAGTTCTATCCCGACGGTTTTCCGGAATTTGTCCTGCCGTATGCAGGCATCGCCCAACAGTATCTTTTCCATTATATGAGAACGGGAACATGAAAGGAGTTATTTTATGCGCGAAAGTATTCTGACTATCCCGATAAGCGAGATACTTGAACCAAAGGAAGGCTGCCCCATATGCCGTATGCGTGATATGCTGGAGCAGCGTACGGTGGAGTATATCATGGGCGCGGCGATGATGGAACCCGATGTCCGCATCGAAACGAACCGCGCGGGATTTTGCCACACGCATTTTCAGCAAATGTTAAAGCAGAAGAACCGTCTTTCCCTTGCGCTCATGCTGCAAACTCATCTTGAAGAAGTTGACAAGCAGTTATTTTCGCGGAAAAAGCTTTTTGAGCCGAAAAACGCAAGGAAAGAAAAACTTTCTGCGATAAACGGCACTTGTTTTGTATGCGAGAAAGTTGACTGGGGCATGGAACGGCTCATGCGGACGTTTTTCGAGATGTATTCGCAGCAGAAAGAATTCCGCGAACTGCTTGCGGAGCAGGAATACATCTGTCTGCCGCATTATGATCTTTTGCAGTCGCTTGCGCCCGCGTATCTGAAAAAAGACGATCTGGAAAGCTTCGGAAAACTTGCGGGAGAGCTTACCGAAAAGCAGATCGCGCTTTTATACAAAGACGTTTCCCATTACTGCTCAATGTATGATTACCGCAACACAGGCAAAGATGCGGACTGGGGCAATTCCAAGGACAGCATTGAGAGGGCGATAAAGTTTCTTGTTTCGAGGAACTGAAAATAAAAGGTGCAAAGCCTGAGCTTTACACCTTAAATGGTAATTTTCATTAATCTTCGAGTATTTTCTGCAAATTTTCAATAATTTTTGCCATTTTTGCTTTATGTTTTGCTTCATCTGTCTCATTATCCGCTTCTTTAAGAGCATCAAGGATAAAGCGGATAAAAGCTTTGAATTGGCTGTCGGTCTGTCCCATAGCTTCGCCTCCTTATAACCAAGCTTATAAATATATTATAGTGCTTTTTTGTTATGATGTCAAGGCATGGGGGTGCTTTTAACAAAAGCTTAGTAAAATCTTTTCATTTTTTCTTTTGGGGTGGGGTTCTTTTGTATTCTGTTCTTATCTTTTACTTTTCTTATAACCCTTTTTGCCTAATCGTTCGGGGGGATGACACTTCAGGAAAGGGCGAACCCGAACGCGCCCATAGGCGCTCGCCGGGTTCTCCCTTTCCCTGCGTTTCTCCCCCCGCGCCCCTCTTTTCCTAACCCTATCCCTCTCCGCGCTCGCTATGCTAAAGTAGAAATTATAGAAAAAGCTTTTTAGAACTCTTGAATGGGGATTGCGTTGGCTACGGGTTCTTTGGTTTAACTTATCTTAGTACGAGCGCACTACTATTAGATGAAAATTAAAGAAGAAAAAGCGTTCTAAACGGGAGAAATTTTTTAAAAAAGAAATCCTATTGTTTAGAACTCTATAATTGTTGAATATCAAACTAACAGTAGAACTCTCTTACTAAGATAAACAAAACTAAGGGTTCCTGTTGACTCAATGATCTATGTTCAAGAGAACTTTGATATTTCTTCTATAATTTCAACTTTAGGATAGCGAGCGCGGAAGGGGAAGGGTTGAAGGAAAGTGGGGAGCGCGAGGGGAGAAAAACTAAGGGAACGGGGAAACCCGGCGAGCGTCCTTAGGGGCGCTCGGGTTTCCCCTTCCCTTATGGTTGTCTGCCCCTCGCACAAATAGGCAAAAAAGGTTATATACAAAATAAAAAATCAAGAAAAGCAAACTAAAGAACCCCGCCGACCGTCCCCCACCCACCCCACGCTTTCCCTTATGGTTGTCTGCCACTCGGCAGTGTTGAGTGTTGAGAGTTAAGAGTTGAGGTATTGACAGGATTTTTATGTGTTCTGCTCTTAGATTTTTTGAGAGGTTACAAACAAAATAAAAGCTAAGAACAGCCGTTCTTAAAAATTTCGTTAGGAGAATCAAATTATGTATATCGATTTCCATACGCACGCATTTACGGAAACAATCGCCGAAAAAGCTATGACCAACCTTACCCGTACTATGATGGAGTCAGATTTCCGCGATAAGGCTCTGCCCGTTACAAACGGCACTGTAAACGAACTTGTCGGGAAAATGAACGAGTGGGGCGTAGATATGTCGGTCATACTCCCGATAGCAACAAAACCTTCCCAACAGCATACTATTAATAACTGGGCAAAAAGCGTTCAGGAAGAATTTACGGGCAGATTGTTATGTTTCGGAACTGTCCACCCCGACGCGGAAGACGCCCTTCCCGAACTGGAACGGATAAAAACACTCGGTCTGCACGGCATTAAACTTCACCCCGACTATCAGGGATTCTGCGCAGATGATGAGAAAGCTTTCCCGATATATCAAAAATGTGCAGAACTGGGCTTGCCGCTGATATTCCATGCGGGATTTGATGTGGTGTCGCCCGATAAAATACATTGTACTCCCCAAATGGGCGCAAAGATAGCAGATAAATTCCCCGATCTTAAAATGATAATGGCACACCTCGGCGGCTGCGACTGCTGGGACGATACCGAAAAATACCTCGTGGGCAAAAACGTTTACCTCGATACCGCGTTCACGGAAGGTCTCCTGCCCGATGAACAAGTCCTCAGGATCATAAGGAACCACGGCTCGGATAAGATACTCTTCGCTTCCGACTGCCCGTGGCACCCGTCGTCAAGAGAAATGAAGATGCTGGAAAGACTTCCCCTTACGGAAGAGGAACGGCAGAATATTTTCCACCGTAATGCGGAAAAATTGCTTGGTTTGAACGGAGAATAAAAATTTTGACCGATTTTTTGGCTATTTTTATGAAATCAGCGGCAGTTTGCACATTTTATATGTTAAAATGTACAAATATTTGTTGAGGATTTATTTGAATTAACATATTGCTAATTTTCTTATAAAATGTTATAATATTTACAGTATCGTGGGCAGAGTATGCCCGAAGATAATTTTTTCCATATCGGAGGTGTCAAAAATTTATGAAGGTCTTTGTCTATACGGCTACAGACGTTCAGGGCAATACTATTAAAAATGCCAGAATGTCCGCCGAGGATGTAAATGATTTTTTGGAAAAGATCCACGAAAAAGGTCTCTTCTGCTCCAATTATAAGGAAGTTACAAACAAAAAATCAGGTACTCTTCATAAGTTCAAAATTAAAGAGCTGTCCTATAACTGCCGCCAGCTCAGCGCAATGCTTACTTCGGGTCTGACCTTGGTAAGAGCTCTCGATATCTTGTATAAAGAGCAGCAGAACGATGCTGCTAAACAGGTATTCAGAGACGTTTACGAGGAAGTGCAGAAGGGTTCCTCTTTCTCGGACGCACTGAGAAAACAGCAGGGCTGTTTCCCGGACTTCATGGTCTCCATGATACAAGCCGGCGAGTCTTCCGGTTCGCTGGACGTTATCGCAAAACGTCTTGAGGAATATTACGATAAGCAG
The DNA here is from genome assembly GCA_947625915.1 of uncultured Clostridia bacterium. Classification (GTDB taxonomy): domain Bacteria; phylum Bacillota; class Clostridia; order Oscillospirales; family Ruminococcaceae; genus RGIG8773. The sequence continues at coordinate 43,575 of CANQPX010000002.1, read as the reverse complement.
AATAAGCTCAACAGCAAGATCAAGAGTGCGATGATGTACCCTATAATCCTTGCGATACTCTGCGTTGCTATCGTAGTAGGTCTGTTTACGTTCATCATGCCTACCTTCAAGGATATGCTCACCGAAAAGGATATGAAGGGCTTGACAGGTGCTCTGTTCGCTTTCTCGGACAGCATAAGAGGTTATTGGTATGTTTATATTGCGGTAGTACTTATACTCGTATTTGTAATAAAATATTCGCTGAAAATACCCGATGTACGGTATAAATTCGATAAACTGATATGTAAAATGCCTAAGGTCGGCAAACTTATTGTTAAAGTTTATACAGGACGTTTCGCAAGAACTCTTTCCTCTCTGTATTCTTCAGGTATACCGATGGTAGAAGCGCTCCAGCGTTCGTCTTCAGTTCTCGGCAACAGTTTTATAGAAAAATCTTTCGTAACGGTCATAGACGAGGTAAAACAGGGCGAACAGCTTTCCGTTTCAATACAAAGAACAGGTATTTTCGAGTCAATGTTCTGCTCGATCATTTACGTCGGCGAGGAATCAGGTGCGCTGGATACTATCCTTGAGAAATCAGCTTCGTTCTATGAGGACGAATCCGATGAAGCCATACAGCGTCTGGTAGGTATCATCGAACCTGTCATGATCATAATTATGGGTGTTGCGATCGGTTTCGTTATCGCAGGTATCCTTCCCGCATTGTACAACTCCATGGAAAATGTTGCATAATAAAAAAGTCTTTGCACCGCAGGAGCGGTCCGAATAAAATTTTATAAAAAATTAGTGAGGTGACGAGTATGCTTTCATTTGATATTACCGATAGACACGTCCGCATTATTCGTGGTACGGAGAACCACGGAAAGATAAGAGTTTCCGACGCTTCTACCATCGACGTTACAGACGGTCTTATCGTTAACGGTCATATAAAAGATATACCAAAAATGGCAACACTCATCAACGATGAGCTGAAAAGTAAAAGAATGGCGGATAAAGAAGCCGTTATCAGCGTTTCTTCAAACCTTATCATTTTTAAGGAATTACATATCCCAAAAGCTAAGGGCAACCAGCTGCTGACTATGGTTCAGAACCAGATGCAGCATACAATGGGTATCGCAGAGGACTATTCGATCTCTTATACCATCGCGGGCGAGATCGAAGAGGAAGGCGTTCAAGCAATGAAAGTCCTCGCCACGGCGTGTCCTTTTGAAGTAGTTGACTGCTTCAGAAAAGTATTCTCGATGCTGGGCATAAACCTTCGCTCGGTGGCTGTTTCATGTAACACCATTTCGAGGATCATTCTCAACGATCCGAAGTCAAGAGCAAAAATGCCTATGCTCCTCGTTCAGATCGATCCTAACTTCATAAGCCTTAACCTTTATGAAAATAACCAGCTCACATTCTCGCGTTTCGCTTCAATAGACCCCGAGGACTACGATAACTCCGAGGATTACATCTACGAAGCCGTTAATGACAACATCTTCAGAATGTTCCAGTTCCAGAGATCGAGGAACAGTGAAAATCCTATTCAGAATGTTGTTTTCTACGGCGATACAACAGAGTATATCCGCCTTACGAATGCTCTCGAACAAATGGATATCAAGACCAGCCTGCTTGGCGTTCCGAATAACATAGGCGGATATGAGAACTTCGAGTTCCAAGCTTATGCGAACGCTATCGGCGCAATGTTCCGTATCAACAAGGACACAGAGCGTATCAACCTTATCGAAGTTGAAGCTTCACAGGGACGTACAAGCGCAGGCGCAAAGTTCGCAATGAGCGTTCTCGGCGCGGCTGTAGTATCATGCGCGGTAGTAGGCGCGGTATGGCTTTTCGGCAACATACAGGTCAACGATTTCAACAGTCAGACCGCTGATATTCAAGCTTATCTCGATTCCCCGGAAGTAGCGGCGCAGATCGCTGCGGTGGACGCGGCAGAAGCTAAACTCACTAAAGTTACGGGAATAAGAGATTCCATCGCTATCGCTTCGGATAACTACAATTCTCTGCCGAAACTTACTTCTCAGATGATGAGAGATGTTTTCGATAATCTGGAGAGAGGAACATCTATGGATACCTTCAGCTTCGGAAACGGTCACATTACTATCGAATGTTATGCGGAAGATAACGATCTCCCTTCAAAGGTAGCTGAGAATTTCGTTAATCAGGATATTTTCGATAACATCACTTATAACGGCTTTGAAAAGGAAGATAAGGACGAAGAAGAACTTTTGATCAGCGCGGGGGATCTGAAATTCACCGTAAGCTGCGACGTCCGCGAAAAGGAAGAAGAACCCGAGCCGGAAGCTGAGACCACAGAAAACGCAGACTCCACAGCTGCGGAAAATAACTGAGAAAGGGAGAGTGATGTAAAATGAATATGAAACTCTCTTACAGAGATAAGGTAATTTTCATTGTTGCTATTGTAATTATTATACTGGTAGCCGGTTTCTTCCTGTTTATAAGACCTAAGTTCGCGGAGATAGAGACTGCGCAGGCTAATTTTGAGGCAAAACAGCAGGAAAGAACAGAACTCGATGAGAGACTTGCCACACTTCCGACGGTTATCGACAACATCAAGGCTATGGCTTCGGAAGTCGCTGAAAAACAGGATCTTTTCTTCCTTGAACAGGAACCGTTCCAGAATGAAAATTACGTTCGCGATATCGTTTCAAGCGTGAACGGTCTGACGGTGATATCCGCAAATACCAATTATACTACGGCAAGTGCGATCGAAAAGTATAATGTGGAACAGCTGCATATCCTTACATATGATAATAAGATGAATGCCGATTTTTATAACGAACTCCCGCAGAAAACATGGGACGTTTATAACGGCGTTGTAGATCCTGCCGACCCGAATACGATCATAGGCGTTACAACAATGGAGATCGGATTTACAGGCGGATTTGATATCGAAAGGATATACACCTTGCTTGATAAGTTCGCGGAGGACGATAAGGCGCTCATACTCAATACTATCGGTTCGGCGGAGGAAAATCCCGAGAATCCCGATGAAAGTGAGTATACGGCTGTACTGACATTGTATTCCGTTTATCCGCTGAATATCGACGAGGTAATGAACGAAACAGCCGAGATCAAGCCGATCGAAGCTGCTCCCGCAGAGAACGCAGAAACTGCTGCGGCACAGTAAAATTATTTATCCGGCTCCGTCGGCGGGCAATTTCCGGCGGAGCTTTCAGGGGGAACCGATAGGCATTTTGCTTATCGGTCGTTCCTGCAATATTAAATATTTTAAGAGAGAATTCTACAGAAAGGGTGGTTAGCTATGAAAGGACCGAAACGGCACCGCGGTCTGAGCGGTACGGTGCTTATCATGATACTGACGGTCATGGTCGTTCTTATCATCATGCTTATGGCTACGCTGTCGGTCGTAACAACGGCAAATCAGCGTATCTATACTAAGTTTGAAGAAAATCAAGCTTATTATACCGCGAGATCGGCGCTGGACGTATTTACCAAAAATATGCTTTCGGATAAGAAATACTACGCTCAAGACGGCTCGGGCGACATAAAATATGTTCACGGAAAAAATGTAACTTCAGATAAGATGACTCAGGGTCTTGGTTTACAGCTTGATCTGTATTCGATAAATACTCTTAAAGATGATGCCGGAAATTACCTTGGCGCAAATGTTCTCCAGAAGGCACTTACACCATATGCGGACGGCAAGTCCGGTTCTGATGAAGCTAAGGACGAATACAAGACTTATTTCGGCGTTACTGATGAAAATGTTACCTATCTGGAGTATCTTATCACTCTCCCGGCAATAAATGACGGAGACAGCGACCCTGACGGAAAATTCTCCGGAACAGGTGCTGCCGATCTTAATACCGTTAAGATCAAAGTCGAGGTCATGGACAGAACTTATGGTCTCGGTACTTATACCGATACCTCCGGTGCAGAGGCTACTGTTCCCGAGGGAGACGAAAAAGCTTTTGTAATGGGAACAGAAGGTCCGAGCGGCACAAACTACTCGTCAATAAGCGACTCTCAGAAAGCCGAAGCTATCTTTAACGGTGTACGAAAAAAAGACACCATGAAGCTTAAAATAACCGCTACAACTACGTTTGAGGGCGTAGAGGGCAAGGCTGTACTTATTTATGACACAAACGAACCTATGCCGAATAACAGTTCTAATGCTATCACGTCCTTTGGCGGCGGCGGCGCAGATAATATGAGTATACTCGGCGGTCTTTCCATGGGCGGCGATTCTAAACCGTCCAACGATGGTATTGTTTATGGTAACTCATATATTGAGGGTGCATACAGCAGTGGAAACAACGGACAGGAATTCCATATTACAGACGGCGAGAGCGTATATATAAAAGATGGTTTGTTTATTCAGAATTCCGGAGGAGGTCACACAGCTTTTATTGGTTATGGCGAGAGCGGTTCAGCTGATAAAAAGCCATTTGTTTATATAGATGGAGATGCTTCTAAGAACGATGGAACAGAAACTTATACCGATTATAGTATGGTCATTGGCAATATGAATAATGGCACGACATATTTTAAGGATGTTGACGTAATAACAGAAAAAGGTATAAAAGTTTTGGAAAATCAGTTTGGCTGGAAAGGAAATATTTATTGCAACGGCGATTTTAATTTGGTCAACTGTCAAAACGTCAAAATAGAGGGTGACCTTTATGTTGACGGAGATATTATTTTAAAAACCTCGGGCGGTGACAACAACTTTACTATAAGTTATACCAGAGATGAGGACGGAAACATTGAAGTCACATCATATAATTTTAATAATGTTACAGGAAAAGTATACTGTAAAGGCGGGGTATATGAAGATGAAGCAAAGACAACTAATCTGATAGACGGAGCAGCACATGATTCTACAGGTAAATTCAATAAGGTAACCAGTGAACAGATAGAACTTCCCTCTGCCGCTGATATTCAGGATCCGAAAAATGATAAGCAAGATCTTGAAATATCCCTTCCCGGAAGTGTAAAGAAAACTTTAAAGACTCACTATGATAACTTTGCTTCGCACTATCAGGTAGATGATGTCGGAAACCTTGTTCCCGATCCTTCAAATCCCGGTAAGTATCTTCCTATAGATTCGGAAACATATTCAGGAAAAATTTTTTCACAGGCAGATTTTATATCTGACGCGCTGCCGCTTAATGGTGTAAGTGAAATAGACACTTCAGCAGGTGATAAAAAGTATTATATTGATAATACTTACAGTGCCTTTAATTTAAATATTAAAGGCGGCGGAAGAGCAGAGATCGTTTTAACAGGAACCAGTTATGAACAATTTACAATACTTGTAGATGACTCTGACAAAACCGAACTTGTATTGTATTTTGCAAATCCCGGTGCTTGCAGATTTAGTAATGGGTTAGAGATCTACACTACGACAAGCAAAGCAGCGAAAGATAAAACCGGTACACTCCATGCGGGTGACCATATGGCTGATTCAACTAAAAAAATACTCGTTCCGCATATAAATATCTATAGTGTTGCTTCATCAATTGAAATTTGTAACAGGTATTTCTTAACAGGTTATTTCTATGGACCTAATACTGAGTTGAACTCGACTGTTAACGGCAGTGGAATTGATACATCGCATATTACTTATAACAGTGCAACAGTAACAGGAAGCGGAAGCCCTGTATTTAATATGATAGGTTCTGTATTGTGTGCTAAATTCAATATGCCTAACAAGCCCGGTATTGCATATATCAATCCTGCTCTTGATGATGAAGGTAACGCCGGAGATCCTATCCACGGTTGGAATGCATATCGTTATGCGCGTAATTAAGGAGGGAATGACTATGAAAAATAAATTCAGAGGTTTCACCCTTATAGAATGTATCGTGGCTCTTGCAATACTCGGTGTAGCTTCCCTCACAATGGCGCAGATATATGCTTCGGTATCGACAAGAAACAAGATGAATAACCTTGTTAATACAAGTCTGTCGAACCAGATGGCATATGTGGAAAAAGCGATCGGCGGAGATGCTGTCGAGATAGCGTACGCAGGTTCTACATCTACAACTACACCGCCTCATAAGGGAAGTCCTTCACCGCTGTATATGCAGGTCGCTAAGATAGATCCCGTGACAGGAAATGTTGCTACAGACAAGGGAGTTTATAGTTATCCTGTGGATATTTACGTTCTTTACAGCCGTGACCGCCAAGGCAATCAGCTCAATGTTTCGGGCGACGCGGGTTATACCGAAAAAGATTACAACCTGAGATATAAGTATCTCCTTGGTCATTCGAGTTAAGGGGGCGTTTTGAATGAAAAAACTTTTAAAAGGCTTTACCCTTATTGAGCTTATAGTAGTTATGGCGATACTTTCCATACTCATGGCGGGCATAATGCAGATGTTCAAGCCGATACGCGAGACATATGTTGACTCAACGCTTATCGAGAGCCGCAGAAATGCACAGACAGGCGTTACACAGTATATAACCGAGTCGATAAGGTTTGCGACGGATCTGGGATTGTACACCAAGAGCGGGGCAGGCAGCATCACAGGCGCGGTAAATGAGTTTGCGGATAAATACCTCGATCATGTGGGAATAAGCACTACAGATCCAAGCTATGCCAATAAGAAAAAAGCCATTCAAGAGTATGCCGATGTAATAATAATCGACAACACCGCAGACGCTTATGAGTTCAACGGTGACACTTATACCGGAAGGTTACTCAGAAGAAAATTTGTGCTCGACGGCAGCGGTGTTCCGGCGGTAATTGACAACGGTTATGAGAGTATAAGCAATAGCGAAAAATGCAGAATGGCTCTCGGCGCGGCTTACTACGGCGGAAGTGATTACGCCATACAGCTTACGGTGACAGATTCCGCAGCCGACGGAATAGGCGTAAGAGTATCTTCGACAGCCAGATACGGACTTAGCAGATCATTAAATAAAGATGATGATACAAGTAAGTTCGTAAGCACTCCGGCATATGTTTATTGCAGGAACCTTACAAGCGATGTAAGCAAGATCGGTTTATATGATACGGAAGATATCACTTCCGGTTCTTCTCCCATCGCTCCCGGCACAAAAGTTTACATTGTATGGCTTGACGGCGACGCAAAAGACATTGTAGAAGCGACAACATAATTTTATGCAAAAAAATTTCGGGTGCGCGTTTACGAAAGCGCGTACCCGAAAATAAAATTTATTTTTTATTGAACAGGAATTTGCGGAACGGTGAGGAAATCAATGTACATATCCATTAGCCGAGTTCCGAAAAATGAAGCTATGCCGAGCCCGATAGTGAGGAACGGTCCGAATGAAAAGGCTTTTACGCTTTCTTCATCATTTCGTGCGGCGCGGACTTTAAGGATAACGGCGTAAACTGCGCCGGAAATTATTGCGATGAATGCGGCGACAACAGCGGCTTTCCAGCCGTACATAAGTCCTCCCGCAGCCATCAGCAGAACATCTCCCATTCCAAAACCGAAAACAGGTCCTTTTTCCTTTATCGCGGAAAGATGTTCCGCAAGAGTTTTTTCAAGTTTGCGTTCTTCGGAACGGTCGAGCTTCTGTGTTTTAAGGCGCTTTCTTATTTTGCGGGCAGCTTTGCGATCCTCGTCAATGAAATTGTATATCAGCGGCGTGATAACAAATCCGAAAAACAGGAACGGTACGCTTACTGCGAACATTCCTATGATCCCGTCCGCGAGGGAAATTTCACAGGCTCTGAACATTTTTCCGTTCAAGGCGGTGAGAACTCTTGTTACAAATGCGACTATCGCAAGATATAACAGAACGCCTACGGTCATTTCGCTTGTGTCGTAGTCCTCAAAGCCGATAACTATAAGCCCCGCAATAAACAAACAGCAAAGCGCGGGATATATCAGCCCGTCGATTATAGTATCGAACCTGAGAAACGTAAGCACGAAAAGTATCCCGGTCAGCGATTCAACGATTATATATCTTGAAGATATTTTTGAACCGCAGGCACGGCATTTTCCCCGTAAAAACAGCCAGCTGAATACCGGAACGAGATCATACCATTTTATTGGTGTTCCGCAGGTCATGCAGTGGGAATTTTTCTTTGTGAGGGATTCGCCCGCGGGGAGTCTGTAGATACAGACGTTCAGGAAACTTCCTATGGTTATTCCGAAGAGGAAAACCATAATGTGAGTTCCGATGTTCATTATGCTTATAAGATCCAAAACGAAACATCTCCTTAATAATGAAAATTCGATATTTATATCTTAACATATTTTTTCAGAAATTTCAAGTCAGTTTTTAGAGTTAAGAGTTGAGTTATTGACATAAACTGTCAGTGTTCTTTTCTCCGCACGTGCTTTTACACCTCTTTTGAAACGGAGCGTGCTCTCCCCCCCTCTTGGGGAGGGGCAGGGGGTGGGGATAAAATCTCAACTCTCTACTCTCAACTCTCAAAACTATTAAAGTGTTGTTAACATCTTTTGATGTTCTCATAGAAAAGGATTTCGCCGCAGGGAAATCCCCTTATTTGCATTTATCAATCTGCGGAGAAACGGAGCATTGCCGATGAAAAATATTCCTATAGGTCAGTATATGGTAAATGAAGGAGTAATTACCGAAGAACAGCTTCAAGCCGTACTTGACAAGAAGAAAGAAGAAAATATCCCCGGAAAATATTTCGGAGATTATGTTATTGAACTTGGTTATGTTACTGATGTACAGTTCGGTCAGGTACTTGCCAAAAAACTTAATGTTCCTTTTGTCGATCTGAACGATCCGGAATTTGCCATTAATATAGAAGCTGTAAAAAAGATCCCGGAACAGCTCGCTAAAAAACATACCATTATCGCTATCAAAATAACCGGTAAAAGACTTACCGTTGCAACTCACGACCCGGTAAACTTCTACATCTTTGAGGATATAAAAGTTACTACCGGTATGGACGTTGTTCCTGTGCTTGCCACTAAGGCTGCGATAACAAAGCAGATAGGCAAATGCTATTCAATGCAGAACACTACATCACTTATCGACTCCGTTGAGAACCAGTTCGTTGATGACAACGCTTTCGGTATAGATGAGGATTCCGCAGAGAGGATCGATAGCGCGCCTATCGTTAAACTTGCAACGACTATCGTTGAAAACTCTTTCCGTGCGGACGCAACGGATATCCATATCGAGCCGTTCAAAACTCATACGCGTATTCGTATACGTGTTAACGGCGATCTTATCGAACTGATGAACATTTCAAACGTTGTTCATAACTCGCTTGTTACCCGTCTGAAGATCATAAGCGGCATGAACATCGCCGAAAAACGTATACCGCAGGACGGTCGTTTCACTCAGGTAGTTGACGGAACAACAATAGATGTCCGTGTTTCTAACCTTCCTACGGTAAACGGCGAGAAAGTCGTTATACGTATACTTGCTACAGGTGATGTGGGCGTAAGAAAGATCACAGACCTCGGCATGACGGCTTATAACTACGAAAGATTTGCTTCACTGCTTAAAGTTCCGCAAGGCGTTGTTCTTGTAACGGGTCCTACAGGTTCCGGTAAAACAACTACTCTTTACGCCGCGCTCGGTGAGATCGCAAAGCCTAACGTTAACGTTATCACCGTTGAGGACCCTGTCGAAAAGAATATCGAAGGCATAAATCAGTGTCAGGTAAACGCAAAAGCAGGTATGACATTCGCTGCGGCGCTGCGTTCTATCCTCCGTCAGGATCCTGATATAGTAATGATCGGTGAGATGCGTGACCAAGAAACTGCCGAGATCGCTATCCGTGCCGCTATCACGGGACATATGGTTCTTTCAACACTGCATACAAACGACGCTCCGTCAACTGTTACCCGTCTGGTGGATATGGGCGTTGCTCCGTACATGGTCGCAACTTCGCTTATCGGTATCGTTGCACAGCGTCTTGTTAAAAAGATATGCATGGAATGCCGTACACCGAGAGTTTCCACCGATGAAGAAGATAAACTTATGGGCATAAGCGAGCATATTACGGTATATGACGCCTGCGGCTGTCCGAAGTGCAACAACACAGGTTATTCCGGACGTACCGCTATACACGAGATATTGCTCTGTACTCCCGAAATGAGCGCGCTTATCGCGGCAGGCGGAAAGGTAGATCAGATATCGGCTCTTTGCCGTCAGCAGGGAACCAAAATGCTCCGTGACAACGTTTCCGAACTCGTTCAGGAAGGCAAGACCACTATGGACGAACTTGTAAGAGTTACATACGCTGTATAAAATTTTCTAAGAAACTTGCATATGGAATTATGCTGAAAATAAAATCTGAAAGGATCGTGTGCTATGGATATTGAGAAAAAACCACAGGACAAAGTCGTTATAAGCATTGACAAAATACTTGACGAGGCGCGTGTTCTCGGATGTTCCGACGTTCATTTTACAACTAAGATCTCGCCTGTAGTAAGACTGCACGGATCTCTCCGTAAGCTCAGTTCTTACCCCGAAATGACAGAAGCCGCTATTATGAAGATATGCGAGCAGATGACAGGCGGACGTAATATGGAAAACATCAAGAATAAGGTCGACGCCGACTTTTCATATGTAACAAGGCGCGGCTACCGTCACAGAGTCAATGTTTATCACCAGAGAGGAAATACGGCTATCGCTATCCGTCTGCTGAGAAATGATATTCCTACACTTGAAGATCTCGATCTTCCGCCTATCCTCGGAGAGTTTGCTCTCCGTCCGAGAGGACTTGTACTTGTAACGGGCCCTACAGGTTCAGGTAAATCCACGACTCTTGCGGCAATGATCGACTATGTAAATATCAACCGTTCCGCACATATCATCACTATCGAAGACCCTATCGAATATGTTCATGAGCATAAGCGCTGCATGGTGAACCAAAGAGAGGTCGGCGATGACGTTGAATCTTTTGCAATGTCACTGAGAGCCGCACTTCGTGAAGACCCGGACGTTATCCTCGTAGGAGAGATGCGTGATTTTGAAACTATCAACGCTGCCGTAACGGCTGCTGAAACAGGACACCTTGTAATGTCCACACTGCATACAACTTGTGCCGCAGATACTATCAACCGTATCATCGACGTTTTCCCATCGCATCAGCAATCCCAGATCAGGACGCAGCTTGCGACTGTTCTTGTAGGAATTATCGCTCAGACGCTTATCCCGAAAGCTGACGGAACGGGACGTGTTGCGGCACTGGAGATACTCAATGCTACCGACTCCATAAAGGCTATGGTTCGTGACAACAAGGTACACCTTATCCAGACTGCAATACAGACAGGTAAAAAAGACGGAATGGTTTGTCTTGACCAAGAGCTTGCACGTCTTGTAAAGGAAGGCGTTATAACTGAGATGCACGCACGCGAGAAGAGCCTTGACATAAACGAATTTGAGCGTTATCTCAAATCCCCGCACTAATTAAACATATCAATAAAAGGGAACGCGCGCGTTCCCTTTTATTTGTCAAAAAGCTGAAAAAATAGGCGCGGACAAACTAAAAAACGAAAAACAAAGTCTTGCCCGAAAAGCTGGTCCAGCGCAGCCGCGCTGGCGGGGTCGAGGGGCGGAGCCCTCGTCGCGCTCCGCAGAGCGCGAAATCCCCTAATGCCTTCAGGAGCTCCGCTGGGGGTGAATTTACGCCGCAGGCGTAAAGAGGGGGAAGCCCTGCGATAGAGGGCTTCCCCCTTGGAATTAACGATTAAATACCATCTAAGCCTTGTCAAACAACCCTGTGAGTTGTTTGACAACGAACTATACTATTCTTCGTAAATACTTTTTCTACAGACTGAAGAACGCATCGTGTTCCCTTTTGTTTATCGAGAAATTGAAAAAACAGATGGAGTTAATTATGCAGCTCACTTTAAACCGCATTTGGTATTGTAAGCTTGATCAGTCATTGTAAAGAAAGTTCATTGATCGCCTTTTCAATGGCGGCAGCACGTTTTTCTCCGCCGCTTTCAGAACGCATTTTCTTTATGCTGTCCTCCATAAGTTTATCTAATGAATTGTAACGATCTCTAAGATCTTGCATTTTGTCCTTACATTTTTGCAGGAAACTTTCTTCGTCCGCTTTAATTTCTCCGAACAGCTTGTTATTATCTTCTTCATCAAGAATTACATCGGATCCATCAACATCAAACGCATTTGCAAATGCACTTGCACACTGATTATAAATTTCCATATTTCTTTCAGGTTTTCTCACTAAATCCGAATTATTATTAATGAAGTTGTCAATACGGCTCTGTACATTTGCAAGAGCTTTTTCAACCTTTTCACGATCTATCTCTCCGCCGTCAGGACATTTATATTCAAAATAATCCTGCGTCGGTGGTACGGGATCACTTTTTGCAGTTCTGTCAGCTTCATTCAGCAAGCTTTGATAATATGCTTTTTCTTCTGTACATTGCGCAAATTGATAGCCGACTGTAGCAGTATACATCATTTCCTGCGCTAAAGCACCCTGCATATAAATGAGACCTGCTGTTCCTGCAGCAGTTTTCTTATCTAAATTATTATTTGTTTCAGATAACATTTTTTGAATTGCCGAAATATCATTATCGCTTTCTTTAGTATCGGAATACTGCTTAAATAAATCACTCAATACAAGTGTATCAAACCGCTTTGTAAAAGGTGTTCCCGAAATAGGATTTGCATTGTTTTTCCTTTGCAGCATATTATTTATAGCTGCAAAATTGTTTACTCCGGTATTTCTAATTATCATTTTAACACCTCCATTAACCCCAATCAAACCAACCACAACCTGAATCGCCAGGGATGCCATAAGTCCACCGATAACCAAGCCATTTTGCGAATGAACATCCACAAAGTGCAGTTACCGGAATTGTTGTCCTAACTAAAGCAGAATCACATATTACATACATATCTGTTGGTTCATACCATGAAGTTGTCAATAAATCGCCATATCTACACCAATCAGATGTTGAGCCGTATAAATTTAAATCCACAGGCACTTGCGCTATATAATATACATTCATTGCATCAAACCATTGTGTCAAGCTGTCACAAGTGTATGAGAAATAGCCAGACGAATTTGTTGTCACTGATGCCGTAAAACTACCGTTATACTTCATAGGAATAAAGATTCGAACTGTCGCATTAGACAACGGATTTCCAGATGATGTTTTTACACGCCCGCTTAATGTCCATTCAGCACCTATTATTGTTCTGCTTTGTAATTCTGACGGAACGGAATTTGTAGTAACCAAATCAAATAATGCCTCTGGCAAATTTGTCTGATACTGAAGTTCAACGGCTTCTTTATAATTGCCCCATGTAAAACGTGTACTATTCGTATTATTTACATCACTAGATGTAAGTATAACATTGTCCAAAACATATGTTATTTCTTTAGTTACATTAATAGTATTAATATTCCAGTTAGACCATGCATTATGATTGTCACTCATTGAAATCCAAACATCATATGTTCCAACTTCGTCAAATGTTAGGAGAATACCATAATTGGTCATGCCGGCATAATATTTGCTACTTGTGTCAACAAGCACATCACTTGCACCATGAATTACTCTGACTTTAACGCCTGCGATATAGTCATCGCTGTCTGCATCGGTTGACGTAGACCAGTCAAAGAGTACGTTTGAGTTTACTGTTGGAGTTGAGTTTGAAACTATTATATTACATATAGGTCTTGTATTTCCATCAGCAGGTTCAACCATCAGAACGTAGTCAAGCACATTGGATAACTCGCCATTGGAATCCTCAACTTGAAAAAGCAGATCATACTCAGCAGCCACTGTTATCTGTGTAGCAAATCCAATTGCTTCACCGTCAAGTGTTACTGTTCCCAAAATATAATCGTTAATTCCAGAGACATAATAATTAACGATTTCGTCTCCGTCCGGATCGTATGAATAATAAGTCTCACCGTCATACCACAGCCAATAAACCACTGTTTCAGTTGTCATGCTGCCGTTCAAAAGCGTTTCTGGATTGACAACCATTGTTGAAAGTCCTGCAACCGGAGCAGAATTTGCAGAATAAGCTGCAACATCGTTTGTTTTTGATGAAATGGAATTAAGCGTGATTAAATCCTTGGCAACATCTTCCAGACGATATGCAGCACCTAACTCACTTATAGACTGAAAGTCATCACTTTTCTCGCTAACCATTTCAATTGCACTTTCAGATGTTTCTATAAAAATGCTATCATCTGCGGAAACATTAGCTGTGACAATTGACAAGCACATAGCCGCACTAATCACCGCACTCAAAAATTTTTTGACTTTCATAACATTTTCCTTTCCACCGATACACGGTATGTAGATTTTACCATTAAAACGATTAGAGGCAGTTTTTATTATAGTTTTTATTTGCCGGAACAAGTTGCTGTACGACTATCTTTGATAGTCTCTACACCTGTTCTTCTATTAATGTTTGCCGAAAACTCAAGAGTATAGCTTTCTCCTACAATTAAATTAGAAACTGTTTCGAAGAATGTAAACTTTCTGGAGTTAGTAGATAAATTCTTCCATTCTCCCTTAACATTACCTTTACTGTCTTTCAAAGTAATATTTACTTTATCAATACTCGTTGTTCCATCGGCACCGTAAATCATAACAGTGCAACTTGCAGTTGTACCTGTAATCCCAAGACCAATGGTTATACTATCCGTATCAGAGTATCGAGGCTCTATTGCATCTACAGATACTATTAAGCTGAATATTACTAATATTGACAAAAGAATTGAAGTTAAGCTTTTGACTTTTTTTGGCATACAATCCCTCCTTAAATTATCTGCCTCTATATAATAGACCACGCAGAAAGAGAAATCACGTCAAAAAATTTTTATTTTTCTAAATTTTCAGCAATTTTGACAAGTTCGTCTTTAGATAAATGTGCATAAATACCAAAAAAATATCCGTCTTTATACCAAATAAGTTTATTTGTAAAATCATCGTCACTACTTTCATAATAATGATATTCTATATCATTATTATAAAATGAGCTATATGAATTATGGTCATTATCATATGAAGTGCTAATAAAATTTGATATTCCATATTCAAATGTAATATCATCTGTTTCATTTTTATAGCAAAGGGATACGTTTATCGTAGTATAAAATCCCTCCGATAAGTAATATCCTTCCGGAACATATCCCAATCTAATGTTATTATTAAAATTGTCAATTGTCAATTCATCGCTAACAAATTCGTATTTGTCGTGTGTGTCAAAAACGCTTCGAAAAACGTGCTGCACAGCTGCATAAACTTCCGGCTGAGTAAGAAGTCCGCCAAATATTACGCCGAAAACAGCCGCAGCCGATACGATCGTCCGCACAGCAATATGTTTGAATTTTTTTATTCTGTCCTTTCGTCCGATAGAATTTATAAGCTTTTTCATCTTCTTTTCAAATTCTGATGAAAATTCGTAAGGCTCATCAATAACCATTTCGTCGATTTTTTTGAATTCTTTCTCCATGCTGTCCCTTAGTGCTTCTTTCAAAACTATATCGAATATTTGTTTTTTAATTGCCGCATTCATTATTGATCCCCTCCGGTTTTTTCTGCAAAATTTTCCTGCCCCGCAAAAGTCGCGTTTCAACGGTCCGATACGGAAGCTCAAGCGCTTGCGCAACTTCGCCGACGCTTAATTCATTTAAAATTCTCAAAACAAGGACATCTCTATACAGAGGTTCGAGTTCATCAATCATTTTAACAAGTTCCTCGTATCCTATATCTGATAATATATCATTTATGATCTTATCGGATATTTCATCTTCCTCAAAAATTTCATTTTTGTCATAATGTTCTGCTTTAAGATTATTTCTTGCTTTGTTTTTTACCATAGTTATTATCATTGCTTTTGCGCGTTTACTTGGAACATCAGGAACTTCCTTTATCATTTCGGCAAGTTTCAGAAAACAATCCTGTACGGTTTCCTGCGCAAGAGCGTCATTGTGAAGAATGGACATTGCAAGTTTGAACATCATATCCTTGTATGTATAATACAAATTTTCAAATTTTTCCCTGTCGGTTGGTTCATCTATCAGGGCAAGACAAGCTGCAAGCATACCTATCGTCCTTTCACGAAGAAATATTTTTAAGGATATTATACACCATCATTCTGAAAATTGCAACACTAATTTTTCAGACAATCCCGTAAATCATTTTTCTTTGCTGCAATGAACAATAAGATCCGACAAGGAAAAGCCAAAGCCGTAACATCTTAAAGCAAGATGTTACGGCTTTGGTTTTTTCGGAATAACGTATTATAGCCTTTCAAAATGGATCAAATGATCCTTTCCGTTCTTTATATTTTGCATTAAAATTATATTTAATGCAGCATTTTTCCTGCTTTTTCGATAACATTGCAGGTAATATCAATATCCTCATCGGAATGTGCCGCCGAAACAAACATTGCTTCAAACTGAGAAGGCGCTGTATAGATACCGTTTTCAAGCAGAAAATTAAAATATGCGGCATATTTACCTCTGTCCGAAGTACACGCACTTTCATAGTCTGTTACCGCTTTGTCGGTAAAAAATGCCGTCAATAATGAACCGACACGATTTACATTTAACCCCGCTTTTCTCATGGCGGTTTCAAGCTTTTCCGATCTTATTTCCAGCTTGTCATATAAATAAGGATCCTGCTCAATGGCAGTCAATGCAGCAATTCCTGCGGCAGTGGCAGCGGGATTCCCCGAAAGCGTTCCCGCTTGATAAACCTGACCCAAAGGCGAGATACATTCCATTATATCACGTCTGCCGCCATAGGCTGCCAAAGGCATTCCGCCGCCTACTATCTTTCCAAGGACAGTCATATCCGCATTTACTCCGTAAAACTTTTGCGCTCCGCCGTCTGAAAGCCGAAAGCCCGTTATCACTTCATCAAAGATAAGCAGCGCTCCATATTTTTTTGAAATTTCGCGAAGATATTGTAAATATCCTTTTTGCGGCGGAACTACTCCCATATTTGCGGCACATGGCTCAACAATAATGCACGCGATCTCATTGGGATATGTTTCAAACAGATCCGATACCGATCTCTTATCGTTGTATTTTGCGAGCAATGTATGCTCGGTAAAACTTTTCGGCACGCCTGTGCTGTCGGGAACGGCATGGGTCATCAGACCCGAACCGCCTTTTACAAGCAGCGGATCACAATGTCCGTGATAACACCCTTCAAATTTAATTATCTTATCTCTGCCTGTTGACCCTCTTGCGGCGCGGATCGCACTCATGACAGCTTCCGTGCCTGAATTAACGAGCCGAACCATTTCGACAGACGGAAAATGAGAAATTATCTTTTCCGCAAGAACAATTTCCCCTTCATGACACGCTCCGAATGTCAGTCCTTTTTCACAGGCTTTTTTTACAGCTTCTACGATCGGCGGATAAGCATGACCGAAAATATCAGGTCCCCATGAACACACATAATCTATAAATTTATTTCCGTCCGCATCATAAATATAGCTGCCCTTTGCATGATCTATAAACAACGGATCCCGTCCCACATTCCGAAAGGCACGCACGGGACTGTTCACACCTCCCGGCATGAGTTTCACCGCGCGATGATAAAGAGCGTCAGAACAATTTGTTTTCAAGTCAGATCTCTCCTTTTTCCTCGTCAAGCCATTTGCATATGTCAAGAGCATGATAGGTTATGATGATGTCCGCACCTGCTCGCTTCATTGCCGTAATATTTTCAAGAACGATCTTTTTTTCATTTATATAGCCCATTGCCGCAGTGGCTTTTACCATTGCATATTCTCCGCTGACGTTGTAAACGGCAAGGGGAAGATCAAATTTTTCATGCGCCATGCGTACAAGGTCAAGATAAGCAAGGGCAGGCTTTACCATTATCATATCCGCGCCCTCTGAAATGTCCTCTGCAATTTCGCCTATGGCTTCTCTGCCGTTTGCATAGTCCATCTGATAGGTCTTTCTGTCTCCGAAAGCGGGTGCAGAATCCGCTGCGTCACGGAAAGGTGCATAATACCCGGATGCAAATTTTGCACTGTATGAAAGTATCGGCGTATTTACGTGACCGCTTTCATCAAGGGTTTTTCTTATGTATGCGACTCTTCCGTCCATCATGTCTGACGGAGCAATTATGTCCGCCCCGCTTTCCGCAAGGCTGACTGCCATTTTCGCAAGCAAAGGAAGCGTTTCATCGTTCAGTATCTCACCGCCGCAAACCAGTCCGCAATGTCCGTGAGATGTATATTCACAAAGGCAGACATCGGCAATTATCAGAATATCCGGACATTTGTTTTTGATATACCGCACTGCACGCTGTGTAATGCCGTTTTTATCGTATGCACCGCTGCCCGTTTCGTCCTTGTGCTTCGGTATCCCGAATACAAGTATCCCTCCGATCTTACTGTTTTCAATTTGAAGAAGAATTTCGTCCAGTCGGTCTATTGATCGGCGGAAAATTCCCGGCATAGAGTCCACAGGCGTTTTGATATTTTCGCCTTCCTCAATAAATATCGGATAAATAAGATCGCTTTTGTCAATGTGCGTTTCTCGGACGAGCCGCCGTATAGGTTCGCCGCTGCGAAGTCGTCTGAATCGTTTCATTTTATTCTTCCTTTCAGATCTTTTA
The DNA here is from genome assembly GCA_947625915.1 of uncultured Clostridia bacterium. Lineage (GTDB taxonomy): Bacteria > Bacillota > Clostridia > Oscillospirales > Ruminococcaceae > RGIG8773. The sequence continues at coordinate 25,030 of CANQPX010000002.1, read as the reverse complement.
TAAAATCGACAATGCCCTCTGCATTTTGTATTTTCGGTACCACGGTATTTTTGCCATACAATGTTTTTACCTCGGCTGCTGTGGTCTCTCCAATGCAGACCGCTGTGGTATCTGCCGAAAGCGTATATCCCTGCTCGTAAAGATCAATTGCTTCGGCTCGGCTGCCGAACACAACAATATCCGTATCTATCTCCCGCGGCTGTCCGTTCCTTTCGCTTTTCACGTCATAAATATTCACTTCTTTGAACGGAATGTCATTTTGCAGAAAAATATCCGTAAGCACAGGAGAAGCTTTCTCGGCACGGGGCAACAATATTTTTTCCTTTGATCTTTTATTTTTTATTACAGCCTCCGCAAGAGATCCCGATGAAAATTTTTTCGGTACGATATCGGGATATATACCGTGTTCTTCAAGAATTTCCGCCGTTCCGTTCCCGATAACGGCAAATCGTATGCCAGATAATTTTCTTAAATCAATACGCATTTTTTTGAGAATACGAAAAAATATTTCCGCGCCGCTACGACTTGTAAGCAGGATCATGGTATAGGATAAAATGTCCGCAAATGTTTCAAAAATACTTTCCTCATTTTCATATGAAACAATATCAAACAGGTTTTCGCAATTTACATTTGCGCCGTATCCGATAAGCATTTCGGAGAGTTTATAAGCGAAATTTTTTGTACCCGTAATGGTAACGGAAATTCCGTCAAGCGTCTTTTTTTCGGGAGAACACAGTTCAAATGCAGCCGTATCGCCCACCACTATCACCGCAGGCGAACATATTTTGTTTTCCTCTGCAATTCGGGAAATTTCCGAAAGTTTTCCCCGAACGGTATGCTGTGATGCTTTTCCGCCATTGGAAATGACCGCCGCAAGTGTGTCGGGAGATCTTCCGTATTCTATCAAATTTCGGGCAATTTGTTCAATATGAGTAAGCCCCATAAGAAATACAAGAGTACCTTTAAGTTTTGCATAAAGTCGGAACTGTTCGGGCAGCAGATCATCTTTTGTGTGTCCAGTAATAATATGAAAACTTCTGCTGACTTCCCTGTGCGTTACAGGGATCCCCGCCATTTCGGGAACGGCGACAGCAGAAGAAATTCCCGGAATTATCTCAAAAGGGATATTATTTTCCATAAGAAAAAGCAGTTCTTCACCGCCTCGCCCGAATACGAAAGGATCTCCTCCTTTCAGACGTGCAGCGGTCTTTCCATGTTTTGCTTTTTGCACAAGCAATTTATTTATGGTTTCCTGTGAGGTGCTGTGCATTCCCGCGCGTTTCCCAACATAGATCTTATCACAGCTTTCTGGCAAAAGGTCAAGAAGATGCGGATCTATCAGGCTGTCATACAGAACTGTATCGCATTTTTTCAGTGCTTCCATGCCCCGTATCGTTATTAGATCATAGCTTCCGCAGCCCGCACCGATCATGTATACTTTACCCGTACTCAAAGTTCTTTCACCAATCTTTCCGCAAGCCGATATCTTTCTTCAACAGGCGCAAAGCCTTTTACTGCCGTTTCTGCTTTATCCGATAAAGTAAGGAAAATTTTATTTTCCGAAATATGACCGTATGCGCCGAGGGGAAGATCACAGTTCCCGCCTGTCAGTTTCAGGATATACCGCTCCGTTTCAAACACAGAAAATGTATCGGTATCGTTTATGGAAGAAAGATACCCGCAAACAGCACTGTCATTCTTCCTGCTTTCTATGGCTATTATTCCTTGGCACGGAGCGGGCAGGCATTTTTCAATATCCAAAGTTAAAACAGATATGTTATCATTTTTTATCCCAAGACGTTCAAGCCCTGCCGCCGCAAGAATGAGCGCGTCATAGTTCCCGTCAAGGAGCTTTTTTATTCTTGTATCAACATTTCCGCGAATATCCGAAACAGATACTTGGGGATACATTTTACGGATAAACATTTTCCGTCTTACACTGCCCGTTCCGACGGTAAAACTTTTCTCGTCACGGATATTTTCTCCCGTCCTTGTGACCATCGCATCTCTCGGGTCTCCCCGCTTCAGGACGGCTGAAACTGCAAGATCTTCGGGAATGTCTACGGGAAGATCCTTTGCGCTGTGGACGGCAATATCAATTCTTTTCTGCCGCAAAGCCTGTTCGATCTCCGTTATAAAAATACCCTTTCCTCCGATCTGAGTAAGGGGCTTGTCAAGGATCTTATCGCCTTTTGTGGTAATGGGAACGATCTCTGTTTTTATTTCGGGAAATTTATTTTTCAGCGCGCTGCATACCATTTCCGTCTGTACAAGGGCAAGACGGCTTTTTCGCGTACCTATCCGTATTGTCATATATATCCCTCATTTCCTGCAAAAAATCATCTGTATTTTTCGGCGGCTGACCCGTCAGACACCTTTGCAGCAAGGTTTCAAGGATGGCTTTTCTGACCGTTTCTTCCTTGAAAATTTCGGGCAGTTTTTTCCGACATTCGTCTATTTTTTCGGCAGTCTTTTTTATATTATCGTCGATCATGTTTTCTATTTTTTCACGCAGAAAACGAGCGATCAGCGGAGCTTCTCCGTCCGTTGAAACAGCAACTGTAACGGGAGCTTTTCTTACCACCGCAGGAAAATAAAAACTGCAAAGTGACGGATCGTCCACAATATTTACGGGGATATTTTTTTTCCTGCAAATTTGCGAGATATGCTTATTTACATTACGGTCATTTGCCGCGCCAACAACAAGAAATGCGTCCTCTGCGTCCTCGTCCCTGAAATTTCTTTTCTTTATGGTAATATTTTTTGTTTCTGCTATCTCCCTGCATATAAAAGGAGCAATGACAGTTACCCGCGCATTAAAAAGCAAAAGTTTTCCGATCTTTCTTGCCGCCGTATTTCCTCCGCCGACAACAACACAATTTTTATCTGTAATATCTACGGAAAGCGGAAAATATCCCATAGCCTTACTCCTTTTTTATCGCGTTTAGCACTGCTTCAAATTGCGCCGCAGAAAGGTTAGGACGTAATTTATACAAGAAAGCACGATCTTCCGCGGTCTTATTTTCGGCAAGAAAATTTTGCAGTGCCAGTGTTTTCTGCACCTCATCGCATTGTTTTTCAATTAGCTTTTTTGCAAGTTCCGCACTGTGCATTTTCTTGATATTATTATCCGCGGCGATATTCCTGAAATGGTCAATATCTATAAGAGAAATGTTTTTCAGTCCTGCAATTTCCCTGTCAATATCATGCGGTACGGCAAGATCTATAAACAGCCTGTTTTTCGGAGTGCGTATATGCTTTTCCGTTTCGGAACGCGTGAATATATAATGAGGACTTGATGTGGTGCTGATGATACAGTCCGCTTCGTCGATATATTTGTATCTTTCCCGATACGGTACAGTCCTTACACGGCTGTCGGATAAAATATAACTGTCGGGAGAATGTTCCCGCACTGTAATTGTCAAGCTGATATTTTTATGTGACAAAAGATCCTTGGCTATGATCCGCCCGATATTTCCCGATGCGCCTACCATAAGTATATTGCTGCCGCTTTTTGCAGCGGCATTGGCGGTCAGAGTTGCAGCAGATACCGAAACATTGGAAAGTGCCGTCTCTGTTTTGATCTGTTTTGCACAGGCGAATGCCGACTGGAATATCACATTAAGTTCGCGGCAGGAATTCCCCCATGCGCAGGAATTTTTATAAGCATTTTTTGTCTGACCGAGGATCTCGTCCTCGCCGATGACCATTGAATCCACACCACAGCAAACACAAAACAGATGAGATATTGCTTTTGCGCCGCAAAAAAACATTGCGGTCTGTTTTATGGTCTCGGTATCTATCCCAGAATACAGGGAAAGCAGTGAGAGGATATTTTCTTCTTTTCCGCCGCAGAAATAAAGCTCCGTTCTGTTGCAGGTGCAAAGTATCACACCTGCCGATGCCGAACTTTTTTCCCGTAAATCGTATAAAAACTGTTTTTGTTTTTCTGCGGAAAAAGCAAATGCCCCTCTGATCTGTGCATTTGCTTTTTTATAATTTATACTTATGCAGTCCATTGTAAATTCTCCGGATCAGATAACTACAGAATTATCGTGAAGCGTTTTGTTTTCAAGCAAGTATGCTTTGTTTTCAGATGTGACAAATATGCGGTACAAAAATACATTTACCTTTTCTCCGACTCTGATCTCGGGAGAATTCAAGCCGCGGTGAGCATAGATAGTACTTCCGTTCACATCGATAGTCAGTTCTGTGGTATTTCCGCGGAACGCTGTCTGCAAAACAACGCCCTCCGACGCCGACGCGCGATATACTATATTCTCGTCCGACTTTGCGACCTTGACGAACTCGGGGCGAACGATGGCTTGCTCCACATTTTCCATATCGTCAAAACTCTTGAATTTCCGATAATCCGTAAGGAATGATGTTCTTCCGAAAAATGAAGCGGCAAATGCTGTCTGCGGATCGCGGTACACTTCAATAGGTGTGCCGATCTGTTCGATCCTGCCTTTGTTCGTGATTATGATCTTATCCGCAACTTCTATGGCTTCGTCCTGATCGTGAGTAACAAAAATACTTGTAATGCCGAGTTTTGTGATCGTCTCGCGGAGCCATGTCCGCAGTTCCTGTCTTACCTTTGCGTCAATGGCGGCAAAAGGCTCATCAAGCAGCAAAAGCTGCGGATTAGGCGCAATGGCTCTTGCAAAAGCCACTCTCTGGCGCTGTCCGCCCGAAAGCTGACTGGGATAACGTTTTTCAAGTCCTTTCAGTCCGATAAGTTCAACGAGTTCCGTCACACGTTCCTGTATCTGTTTTTTGTCGGCTTTTTGGACTTTCAGACCAAAGGCAATATTATCATATACGGTCATATAACGGAACAGCGCATAGTTCTGGAATACAAATCCTATGCCGCGTTTGCTCGGGTGAATGTCATTGACGACTTTACCGTCAATAATTATCTCGCCGCTGTCGGGAGTTTCAAGACCTGCGATCATGCGGAGTATGGTAGTCTTGCCGCTGCCGCTGGGACCCAACAGTCCGATAAAGCTTCCCTTTTCTATGCCGAAGCTAACGTTATCCGACGCTTTGAAATCACCGAAACTTTTATTTATATTTTTTAGTTCAACGTACATCTTCACTGTTCCTCTTTCCGATATATTCGATAACGCTCCTGATGACCAGTATCACCACAGCGATCATCACAAGGATAGATGACACCGCAAATGCCGGTACATACTTAAATTCATTGAAAAGTATCTCCACATGGAGCGGAAGTGTATTGGTCTTTCCGCGAAGATGTCCTGAAAGTACCGAGACTGCGCCGAATTCTCCCATAGCTCTTGCGGTGCAAAGTACTATGCCGTACAGAAATGCCCATTTGATATGCGGGAAAGTGATCTTACGGAATATCCCGAACCACTTTTCTCCCATAAGCGCCGCCGCTTCTTCCTCGTCCGTGCCTTGCGCTTCAAGAACGGGTATCAGTTCACGGGAGATAAAGGGGAATGTTACAAATATGGTAGCAAGCACTATTCCCGGAACTGCAAACACTATGTCGATATCCAGTTTTTTTAACAGCGGGTAAATAGCGCTCTGCCTGCCGAAAGTCAGCACAAATATCAGACCTGCTATTATAGGAGATACCGTAACGGGAATGTCTATCAGCGTGGTAAGTATCTTTTTGCCGCGGAAACGGAATTTTGTTATAGCCCAAGCGGCAAAAAGCCCGAAAACAGTATTGAAAAGGACGGCAAAAAATGTTGCTTCCAGTGTGAGCAGAGTAGCTTTTACGGTATATTCATCTGTCACTGCTTCTTTATAGGCAGCCCAACCGTTTCGGAAGGCTTCCGTAATGACGGTTATAAGCGGCAGCACGAGCATTACAATGATAAACAAAAAACTTATGCCGATGAGCAGCCGGTTTATTATGCCATTCTCCGATCTTTTCATATTGGAACGCCTACCTTCCGAGGATCTTACTGTTTCTTGACTGTACAAGATTTACAAGAAACAGAATGAGGAATGCTGCCAAAAGTATCACAAGTGCGATCGCCGAAGCGCTTGCATAGTCATATTCCTGCAATTCAGACATGATTATCAAGGGAGTTATCTCCGTTTCAAAGGGTTTATTTCCTGCAATAAATACAACGCTGCCGTATTCGCCGAGACATCTGCCGAATGCCAGACCTGTGCCTGTTGTCGCCGCAGGAAGTATCTCCGGCAGGATAATGCGCCTGAATATAGCCGCTCCCGACGCTCCCATGGAACCTGCGGCTTCTTCATAGGCAGGATCCAGTTTTTCAAGCACAGGCTGTACGGCGCGCACCACAAAGGGGATCCCGATAAAAACCAAGGCGACCGTGATGCCTATTCTTGTATAAGCTATCTTTATCCCGAACTTTGCAAAAAATTGACCTATCAGACCTTTATCCGAGGTAAGCGAAGTAAGGGCGATGCCTGCCACGGCGGTAGGCATCGCAAAGGGAAGTTCGATAAGCCCGTCAAGCAGCCTTTTCAAAGGGAAATCATATCTCACGAGCACCCATGCAAGTATCACACACATAACGGCATTTATAAGCGAAGCAATAAGCGCCGTCAGGAAACTCACTTCAAAGCTCGCAAGCACACGTTCCCTTGTGATAGTCGCCCATATATCCGCAGGGCTTAACTTTGCGGAAAAGACCACAAGAGACGCCAGCGGTATTATAACAATAAGACTTACCATTGTCAGCGTGACTCCCATTGAAAGACCAAATCCGGGTATCACTCTTTTTCCCGATCGTTTCATCGCGTGTTTACTCCTTACTCCTCGTAGATCTGATCGAAAATACCGCCGTCGGCAAAATGCTTTTCCTGCGCTTCGTCCCAACCGCCAAAATCCGCAATTGTGACAAGATCAAGGTCAAGATCGAAAGTATCAGAAAATTCATTCAGTATATCGGGGGTTGACGGACGATAATAATTTTCTCCCGCAAGACGCTGTGCTTCGTCGGAATACAGGTAACTCAGATATTCCGTAGCGACTTCTCTGGTACCTCTTTCATCAACAACACTGTCCACAACGGCTACAGACGGCTGCGCAAGAATACTTATGCTCGGTGTGATGATCTCATATTCATCGGGGTGATCCTGTATGGAAAGGAAAGCTTCATTTTCCCAAGCAAGCAGCACGTCGCCCTGACCGTTTTCTACAAATGTGGTAGTTGCACCTCTTGCGCCCGAATCCAGAACAAGAACATTTGCAAACAGCTTTTTCATAAAGTCTTTGATCTGTTCTTCATCATCGCCGAACTGTCTTTGTGCAAATGCCCATGCCGCAAGATAATTCCACCTTGCGCCGCCCGATGTTTTGGGGTTCGGCGTTATAATTCCCACGCCCTCTTTGACAATATCGTCCCAATCGTGAATATCCTTGGGATTGCCCTTGCGGACAAGGAAAACGATGGTAGAAGTATACGGCGAACTGTCCTTGTCAAATTCACTTACCCAACCGTCCTCGATGAGTCCTGCATCACGGACGGCATTGACGTCATATTCCAGCGCAAGTGTTACAACATCTGCTTCAAGACCGTTGGCAACTTCAAGAGCCTGTTTGCCAGAACCGCCGTGGGACTGTGTAACTTCAACGTCCTGTCCTTTGAGTTCTTTCCAGTGTGCTGCAAAGATCTCGTTATAAGCTGCATAAAGTTCACGGGTAGGATCGTAAGAAACATTGGTTATGGTTACTTTTTCCGAACTGTCCGCGTCAGCCGAATTATCGGAATTTCCGCAGCCGGTAAGCAGTGCGGCAGCGGCAAGGGAAAGAGCGAGCACGGAAGATATTATTTTTTTCATTTGAATGACCTCATTTCATTTTAATATTTTGCATTTATCTTGTATTTATCGAATGAAAAATGAAGTCACAGCATCGGATCAGTCCTCCTGCGGAGTCAAAAATGGAACGATGCATTTGTCATCACCTCTAATACTTATAAAACAAGTAGGTTTACTGTGTTTTATATCATATCACCGTAAACCGCATTTGTCAATAGGACCTTATGAATTTCGGGATATTGCATAGTTTTCATATATTTTTACTGTATTTTTTAGGAAATATTGCAAGACTATATCATAACAAAGAGTTGAGAGTGGAGTTGTTGCAGTAACGCTTATCTTTACGGATTAAATGCTTTTTCAGATATAGCTTTACTTAATGCACGGTATATTTAATCGAAAAATCACAAAGTAAAGCCTGAAAGCGTGCAGGCTCAGCCTGCTTTTAAGTTAAATGTAATAAGTATAACTTTGATTTCTGCGTTCTATAATGTACTGCAAATTGATGTCGCCTATGGCTTTTTCAATGGCTTTCTCCATATCCTGCCATACAAATTGCAGATCGTCATCATTTTCATCTGTGGAGGAAAAGTTTCCCTCCGTTGCTTTCAGAATATCTATCAGAGTGCAGCGTTCCGGCGGAACGTTCAGCACATATCCTCCCCTGCTCCCTCTGTTTGCCTGAATAAGACCGCTTTTTGTCAGCATGGGAACGATCTGTTCAAGATATTTTTTAGATATATTCATTCTCTTTGAAATATCCGCCAGTGAAATATACCCGCTTTCGCGATGCTCGGCAAGATCTACCAGAATTTTTAATGCACAATCCGACTTTGATGTGATCCTCACTGATTTCCCTCCTTATTTCATATCATGTTAATAGGTTTAATATGTTTAAATTATACGCTTGATATTCCGTCTTGTCAATTGGTCAGAGCGTACAACTTGATGATTTTTCTTTTAATGATAACTGTGCAAAACATAGAAAACATACATAACCTATTGACTTGCTATGAAAAGAGTGGTAAACTATTTTTATTGTGATTCGGAAATCGGAAAGAAGAGTGATGGGAATGAAATTCAACACGGCACTGCTGCATCGTCCGCCCCGCCCCGAACGCCCCAAGGAAAATGAACCCTTCGGCTCAACACTTACACCCATCTATCAGGTAAGTGCCTTTGAACACGGTTCGGCGGAACAGCTTGAAAAAGTTTTCAATAATCAGGCGGGCGGATTTGCTTATTCGCGTATCGGCAACCCCACTGTGGATTCTTTTGAAAAAAAGATGGCATACATAGAAAAAGGAATCGGTGCTGTTGCCTGTTCATCGGGTATGGCGGCAGTCACAGCCGCACTTCTGAATGTTCTGGAAAGCGGTGATGAGATAATTGCAGGAGCGGGTCTGTTCGGCGGCACAATAGATCTTTTCAGAGATCTGGAAGCTTTCGGCATAAAGACAAAATTTGCGGAACATATCACCACGGAAGCACTTGGACCGCTCATAACCGACAGGACAAAAGCTGTTTTCGGCGAGATCATCGGCAATCCTGCGCTTGATGTTGTGGATATACGAAAGGTCACGAACCTGCTCCACAGCCGTAATATCCCGTTCATTGCCGACTGCACCACAGCAACGCCCTATCTTGTCAATGCATTTGATCTTGGGGCGGACATCATTGTCCATTCTTCTTCAAAATATATCAACGGCGGCGGCAATTCCATCAGCGGCGTTATCATAGACAACGGCAGCTTTCACTGGGACGAAACGCGTTACAGGGGCTTTGCGGAATATAAGAAATATGGAAAATTTGCTTATCTTGCAAAGCTGAGAAACGGACTGTGGCGCAATATGGGAGCGTGTTTATCCCCCATGAATGCCTTTATGAATTTAGTGGGCATGGAAACTCTTGGATTAAGAATGGAACGCCTTTGCAGCAATGCGCTAAAACTGGCGCAATTCCTTGAAAAGGACGGACGGGTAAAAGTGAATTACCCCGCTCTTGAAACAAGTCCCTATTATCCGCTTGTAAAACAGCAGTTCGGCGGCAAAGGCGGCGCGATACTGACGATCCGCACAGGCAGCAAGGAGAAAGCGTTCCGTCTCATAAACCGTCTGCAATATGCAGTAAATGCTACCAATATCGGCGATGTCAGAACACTTGTTATACACCCGTCAAGTACGATATATGCACATTCGGATCTGCCGCAAAGGGAAGCCGCAGGCGTTTATGACGATCTGATACGGATAAGCATCGGCATTGAAGATGCGGAGGATATAATTGCCGATTTTAAACAGGCAATAGATAGTATGGAGGAATAGTTATGGCTGTTGATTATGCAACACTAAAAAAAGGCGGATTTATGCGCCAGAAACAGAAGAATAATTTTTCGCTCCGTCTGCGTGTTGTGGGCGGAAATCTTACGGCAAAGCAGCTTGCTAAAATAGCGGAAGTCGCCGATACATTCGGTGACGGTCATGTACATCTTACATCACGTCAGAGCGTGGAGATACCATTTGTGAAATTAGAAGATATTGACAAGGTAAAGGCTGCTCTTGCCGAGGGCGGCGTAGAGCCGGGCGTCTGCGGTCCGAGAGTTCGCACGGTCACTGCCTGTCAGGGAGAAGCCGTATGCCCAAGCGGCTGTATCGATACATATGCTCTGGCAAAGGAACTTGACGAAAGATATTTTGCAAAAGAGCTGCCCCACAAATTCAAATTCGGAATTACGGGCTGTCAGAACAACTGCCTGAAAGCGGAAGAAAACGATCTTGGAATAAAGGGCGGTATAAAAGTTAATTGGAAACAGGAAAACTGTATTGCCTGCGGTGTGTGCGTGAAAGCCTGTCGGAGCGGTGCGCTGACCTTACAGGACGGAAAGATAACTCTTGATGAGAGCAAATGCAATTTCTGCGGACGGTGCTGCAAGTCCTGTCCCACAGAAGCATGGGAGGAAACTCACGGCTATATCGTATCTTTCGGCGGTCTGTTCGGCAACAGCATAGCAAAAGGCGAACCGATCATTCCGTTTATCGAAGATCATGATAAACTGATGGAAATATGCGACGCGGCGCTAACGTATTTTGCGGAAAATGCCAATGCGGGAGAAAGGTTCCGCTCTTGTCTGGAGAGAACAGGCTTTGACAAATTCAGAGAAAAAATAGAGGAGGTCTATCATGGCTGAGTTTCAGATCAATGAAAGGGTAGATATTACCGATGTGGTATGCCCTACCACTTTTGTAAAAGCAAAGGTTGCATTAGAAGAACTTGATGAAGGCGAGATACTTTCCATAAGAATGAATGACGGTGAGCCGGTGCAGAATGTTCCCCGAAGCATCAAGGAAGAGGGACACAAGATCCTTAAACTCATAGACAATGAGGATGGCACCTATGATCTGATAGTTCAGAAAGTGGGTGAATGAAATGTCGGTAAGAGCAAACGCAGATAATTTTGAAGAAGAAATAAAAAAAGGCGTCGTTATTGCCGATTTTTATTCCGACAGCTGTGTTCCATGCAAGCGTATGTCGCCGCTTCTGGCGGAGATCGAAGAAGAAAACGATGATGTGAAGCTTGTAAAAGTAAACGTGAATTTTGAAAGTTCTCTGTCGGAAAAATATGAAGTTCAGGCTGTTCCCACGCTTATATTTTTCAAGGACGGAGCAGAAACAGATCGTATAAGAGGTGCTGCGAAAAAAGCAGAGATCCTTGAAATAATAAATAAACTCAGATAATCAGATAAGGAGAGATCATTATGCAGATAACAGTGGCAGGAACAAAAAAGGAAATAAAGGACAACACCACCGTATCCGAACTGATAGTTTCGGAAAATGTGGAAACGCCCGAATATGTTACCGTTACGGTCAATGACGAATTTATCGCCAGCGACAAGATCGGCAGTACCGTTCTGAAAGACGGAGATACGGTGGAATTTCTCTATTTTATGGGCGGCGGAAGCGTCAGATAGGAGGATTCTGAAATGGCATTTACAAACGAACAGCTGGAACGCTATTCACGGCACATTATTCTAAAAGAAGTAGGCGCAAAAGGACAGAAAAAACTGTTAAATGCAAAGGTACTTATCATCGGTGCAGGCGGTCTGGGCGCTCCTGCGGCAATGTACCTTGCTGCAGCAGGCGTGGGCACTATAGGTATTGCAGACGCTGATGAAGTGGATCTTTCCAATCTTCAGCGGCAGATAATCCACACCACGGCGGATATCGGTAAAGCAAAGGTTCTGTCGGCAAAGGAGACCATGCAGGCGATAAATCCTGATATTACAGTGAATACTTACCGCACATTCGTCACTTCCGAAAACATTATGGAGCTTATCGCCGACTATGATTTTGTGATAGACGGAACTGACAATTTCCCTGCAAAATTCCTTATAAACGATGCCTGCGTAATGGCAAAGAAGCCCTTTTCTCATGCAGGGATAATTCGGTTCAAAGGGCAGCTTATGACATATGTTCCGGGACAAGGACCATGCTATCGCTGTGTATTCAAGGAACCGCCTCCGAAAGATGCTGTTCCCACCTGCAAACAAGCAGGAGTTATCGGTGCTATGGGCGGTGTTATCGGAAGTTTACAAGCTATGGAAGCCGTAAAATACATCATCGGAAAAGGAGAACTTTTAACAGGACAGCTCCTTACCTATGACGCACTGACTATGGAATTCCGCAAAATAAAATTGCCAAAGAACACCGCAGGCTGTGCCGTTTGCGGAGATCACCCGACCATAACGGAACTCATAGACTATGAGCAGGCAGAATGTGACGGCGTGCATCTTACGGACGGAGAGTAAATCTATGGAAAACTCTGTTATAAAAATGAAAAAAGCCGATTTTGAGAAAATACTCGGTCATGCAAAAAGCTGTCTGCCAAATGAAGCCTGCGGACTGATCGCAGGTACGGTTAATGATAATGTGCGGGAGATAAAAGCGGTGTATCTTCTGACAAATACCGACGCGTCAAATGAACATTTTTCCCTTGATCCGAAAGAACAGCTGACAGCTGTAAAAGATATGCGGGCAAAGGGACTTGTTCCTCTGGGGAACTGGCATTCCCACCCGGAATCACCGTCAAGACCTTCCGAAGAGGATAAACGTCTTGCCTTTGACAGCAAGGCAAGTTATATGATACTTTCACTTATGGAGCGTGACAAACCTGTTCTCAATTCATTCAGGATAACCGGAAATGATCCGAAAACATCGGAAAAAGAACAGCTTGTCATTGAGGAATGATAATGTATGATATTGCGATAATCGGCAGCGGACCTGCGGGACTTTCCGCCGCTGTCTATGCAAAAAGAGCAGAACTAAATGCCATCGTCATCGAAAAAGAGTACATGGGTACGGGACAGATCGCCGAAAGCAGTCGTGTGGACAATTATTTAGGTCTGTATGGAGAAAGCGGATTTGATCTTGGTGAAAAATTCCGCCGCCATGCCGAGAATGTCGGCACAGAATTTACAGAAGCGGAAATAGTGGAGATACTTCCGCAAAAGGAAAGTTTCCTTTTAAAAGCTGCGGACGGGCAGGAAATTTCGGCGCGCGCCATAATTTATGCGGCGGGAACAACTCACAGGCAGCTGGGCATAAAAGGAGAAAGCGAATTTTTGTCTAATGGCATATCCTTTTGCGCCGTATGTGACGGAGCGTTTTATTCCGAAAAAAAAGCTGCCGTTATAGGCGGCGGTGACACGGCATTATCCGATGCGCTGTATCTTTCCGCCATAGCGGAAAAGGTATATATCCTGCATCGAAGGGAAAGTTTTCGTGCAAGCGCCGCATTGCAGAAAGCCGTTAAAGACACCGCCAATATCGAATGTATACCGAATGCCGTACCAACAGAATTTATCGGCGGAAAAAAGCTTGAAGCCGTGAAATATCTTCGTGACGGCAAAGAATCATGCCTTCCCGTTGACGGCGTATTTCTTGCAGTAGGAAGGATCCCCAACAGCGGACTTCTCAAAGATATTGTCTGCATGGATAAAAACGGATATATTCTTGCCGATGAGAACGGTATCACTTCCGCAGAGGGCATATTTGCCGCAGGAGATGTGCGCACAAAGACTTTGCGGCAGGTCATCACTGCGGCGGCTGACGGTGCAAATTGTGTGGAGTCGGCAAGGATCTTCTTATCTGAAAAACGGAGTTGAAACTATGGAATTACAGAAATTGCACACCGATGTGCTTATCATCGGCGGAGGTACGGCAGGCTGCTATGCGGCGATAACGATCGCGGAAAATTCTCCCGACACAAATGTTATCATCTGTGAAAAGGCAAATATCCGCCGCAGCGGCTGCCTTGCCGCAGGCGTAAACGCTTTGAACGCCTATATTACGGAAGGGCATACTCCGCAGGATTATGTTGACTATGCAAGGCAGGACGCCGAGGGTATCGTTCGCGGCGACCTGCTCCTTACCATGTCGGAACAGCTTAACGAGGTTACGGCACATCTGGAACGTCTGGGACTGGTCATACTGAAAGACGAAAACGGGAACTATGTTACAAGAGGAAAACGAAATCTGAAGATCAACGGCGAAAATATCAAACCTTTGCTTGCTGATGCGGTATATCGTCTGAAAAATGTTACAGTCCTGAACCATATAAACATGACGGATTTTTCCGTTACGGATGATCGTATAAACGGCGCATTCGGATTTAATACGCAAAAGGAAATTTTCTACAGCATTTCCGCCAAAGCCGTAATTATCTGCACAGGCGGAGCGGCAGGGCTTTATCAGCCCAACAACACGGGTTTTTCACGCCATAAAATGTGGTACCCGCCTTTCAATACTGGCGCGGGCTATGCGATGGGGATCCGTGCAGGCGCGGAAATGACTACATTTGAGATGCGTTTTATTGCACTTCGCTGTAAAGATACTATTGCACCAACAGGTACACTTGCACAGGGCGTAAGTGCAAAACAAGTAAACGCGTTGGGTGAAGTATATGAAAATAAGTACGGTCTTACCACATCGCAGAGAGTTCATGGCACGGTGATGGAGAATTTAAACGGCAGAGGTCCGTGCTATCTGAAAACAGAGGGAATCACGTCCGAGCAGGACGACGCGTTATTGAAAGCATATCTGAACATGGCGCCCTCTCAGACCATAAAATGGCTGGAAAGCGGGAAAATGCCGTCACAGCAGAATGTTGAGATCGAAGGTACCGAGCCGTATATCGTGGGAGGTCATACCGCAAGCGGATATTGGGTCGATACCGACAGGGAAACCACCATACACGGGCTTTTTGCCGCAGGAGATGTGGCGGGCGGCTGTCCTCAGAAATATGTTACAGGCGCGTTGGCGGAGGGAAAGATCGCGGCAGGGTCCGCATTAAAATATATATGCTCTCATGATCTTCATGAGGTTGTTGATGAAGAGATCTCACGGCATTTTTCAAAAGCGGAGAAATTTCTTAATGGAGAAAACGCACGTTTTGACTGTGAACAGTTAGAAGAAGCCATGCAGACGGTAATGGACAGATATGCGGGCGGTATCCGCACAAATTACCGATACAACGAAAAGCAGCTTGCAGCTGCCAATGAGAGGATATCACAGATAGAAGCGCTGACAGAGACGCTTTGCGCACATGATATGCATGAGTTGATGTCAATTTATGAACTGCGGGAAAGGCTGACTGTCTGCAAAAGCCTTATCGCACATCTTGAAGCAAGAAAGGAGACCCGCTGGCACAGCTTTGCGGAAAATCTTGACTACCCGGAACGGGACGATGAAAATTACCTCTGCTACATCAATTCAAAACTTGAAAACGGCAGGATAAAGATCATCAAGCGCAGAACGGTAAAGGAGGACGAACACTATGAGCATAATGATCGACAGTGAAAAATGTATCGGCTGCGGCAGATGTGCCGAAGTTTGTCCGGGAAATCTGATCGTAATGGATAGCAAGGCATATATGAAATATCCCAAGGACTGCTGGGGCTGCACGTCCTGCATAAAAGAATGTTCCGCAGGCGCAGTGAAATTCTTTCTCGGCGCGGATATGGGCGGCAGAGGAAGTCTTGTTTATACAAGGCAGCAGGGGGATATCCTGACATGGGTAATGGAATGTCCCGACGGCAGCGTAAAAGAGATCCGCATCAACAGAAAAGAATCCAATCGGTATTAAAGGAGTGAAGGATATGGGTGAATTATCACATCTTGACGAACTTGAAGCAGAAGCAATATATATTATCCGTGAGGTCGCTGCGGAATGTGAAAAACCTGTCATGCTGTATTCCATAGGCAAGGACAGTTCTGTTATGCTGCATCTTGCCATGAAAGCTTTTTATCCCGAAAAGCCGCCGTTCCCTTTTCTGCACATAGACACCACATGGAAATTCCATGATATGATAAAATTCCGCGATGAGACCGCAAAGAAACTCGGCATAGAAATGCTTGTCTATACCAATGAAGAAGGCGTAAAACAGGGCATCAATCCGTTCGACCACGGCGCGGCATATACGGATATCATGAAAACACAGGCACTCAGGCAGGCTTTGACAAAATACGGATTTACGGCAGCTTTCGGCGGCGGACGGCGCGATGAAGAAAAATCACGAGCCAAGGAAAGGATCTTTTCTTTCCGCAATTCGGCGCAGGCATGGGATCCGAAAAATCAGCGTCCCGAAATGTGGAAGCTTTATAATACCAAGATAAACAAAGGAGAAAGCATACGCGTTTTCCCTATATCAAACTGGACGGAAAAGGATATATGGCAGTATATCCGCCGCGAGAATATTGAGATCGTGCCGCTGTATTTTGCGGCAGTACGTCCTGTTGTAGAGCGGGACGGTGCGCTGATCATGGTAGATGATGACAGATTTCCTCTTAAAGAGGGAGAAAGACCCGAATACAAGTCGGTGAGGTTCCGTACCCTCGGCTGTTATCCCCTGACGGGAGGAATGGAGTCAACGGCATCGACCCTTGATGAAATTATTGAAGAAACGCTGAGTGCTGTTTCTTCCGAACGCACTTCAAGAGTTATCGACAACGAAGCGGCAGGAAGCATGGAACGCAGAAAGAGAGAGGGCTATTTTTAATGAAAGGGTTACTGAAATTTATTACCTGCGGAAGTGTTGACGACGGCAAGTCAACGCTTATCGGGCATATTCTGTATGATGCAAAACTTCTTTATGCCGATCAGGAAAAGGCGCTCGCTCTTGACAGCAAAGTGGGGAGCCGCGGCGGTAAGATAGACTATTCCCTTCTGTTAGACGGTCTTATGGCGGAGCGGGAACAGGGTATCACCATTGATGTGGCGTACCGCTATTTCACAACGGAAAAACGCAGCTTTATCGTTGCAGACACCCCGGGGCATGAAGAATACACACGGAACATGGCGGTAGGCGCTTCCTTTGCAGATCTTGCCGTAATACTGGTGGATGCTTCACAGGGCGTACTTGTCCAGACAAGGCGGCACGCAAGGATATGCAGCCTTATGGGGATAAGGTATTTTGTTTTTGCGGTAAATAAAATGGATCTGGTGGGATATGACCTTTCCCGTTTCCGTGAAATTGAAGAACAGATCGGAGCACTCGGCAAAGAACTTTCGCTTGCGAATGTTAAAATTATACCTCTTAGCGCAACAGAGGGCGACAATGTTACCGCCAAGTCAAAAAATATGGAATGGTACAAAGGCGAGCCGCTTCTTGAATATCTTGAAAACGTTGATATAGTGGGGGAAGAAAGTGAACAGGGCTTTTATATGCCTGTTCAGCGTGTATGCCGTCCTGACCGCACTTTCCGCGGATCTCAGGGGCAGATCGAATCGGGAAGTATTTGTGTTGGTGATGAGATAACTGTTCTGCCCAGCGGAGAAAAGGCGCATATAAAAACGATATTTGTCACCGATCGGCAAGTTCCCGAAGCGCATACGGGGCAGCCCGTTACCATAACTCTTGACAGAGAAGTGGACGTTTCAAGAGGCTGTGTGTTTACAAAAGATACGGATATTCCCGTATGCGGAAAGCTGAATGTTTCTCTTCTCTGGATGGACGATGAACCGCTTGTTACGGGAAAAGAGTATCTTGTAAAGCTCGGAACAAAAACCATTCCGGGTATCCTGACGGAGATCCGCCATGCGGTGGACGTAAATACAGGTGAAAAAATAGCGGTACATACCCTTTCAAAGAACGGGCTTGCGGTTTGTGAAATACGTCTTGCGGAAGGTATCACAGCGGATACATTCAAAAATCATAAAACTCTGGGTGAATTTATACTTATTGACCGTGTAACGAATATGACCTCTGCCTGCGGTATCGTTCTTGAAGCGGAACGGCAAACGCAGCAGACAAATAAAGCCGCCTTTGCCGCAGGTGAGATCACAGCAAGAGGAGATATTTTTGAGGAATTTTTCTATGACATCTCCGGCTTTAATGTGATGAAATTTCAGCCTGTGCATGAGACTTATACCATCGGAGACGCAATTCCGTTAAAAGGTGAAAGCTATTCTTATCCTGAAAATTTTGATATTCTGGTGCTCCGTGATAAAGCTTCCGTAACGGTGCGGAACGGAAAGATCGCGCAGATCACTTCCTTTGATGAATACGCATATACAGGCGTTCCCGTGGTCAATGGGCGGGGATTTGAAATTCTGGTTTCCTCTCAGGAAGATGTAAAACATTTGCTTGAAGAGTATGCTCCTGAAGATCCCGAATTTTTCAGACGCCGCATGAAATTTGATACATATCGGAAAGTGGTTTTCCCGAATTCCGATAAATAGAGCCGATATAAAGAGCTATTGTGCATTGATACACAATAGCTCTATTATTTTTGGGCAATAATTTTCTTAACTATTTATTAATATCAATTCAAATTAATGCCAAATTTTAATCGTTTACTGCAATTTTTAATGCGTTTACTGCAAACCCCTTGACAAACTATTCAAAAAAATGTAAAATTTGTTTGAACGCGCGGTCGCGCTTCAAGTAAATTCAGGAGGTCTTTTATTATGAAAAAGAGCAAATTTTTATCTTTGCTTGCGGGGGTTGCTTTAGTCTGCGGTTTGGTCGGGTGTCAAGCTGATACTGACACGGGGCAGGGAGAATTGATAGATGATATAAACCGGCAAACAGCAGCTGTTTCAAAACAGGCAAGTCAAAATATTGAAACAGAAACAACTATGCTAATAAAAACCGGTGAAAAATCAACAGGATCAACTGCCAAAGAATTTTCCGAAGAAACAGCATTATCAAGAGAATATGAGTTTGATTTGGAAAAATATATTGAAAAGTGTGATAAAAGCAGTTGGCGTGTAAGAGATGAATTGGACTTTTTAAGTGATGAGCAATATGATACTTACATAAGAGCTTTGATATTTATTGATGAGACAGAATATTTTATCATTCCTGGCACTTGTGAAACACCAACTCATTATATTGATGAAAATGGTGAATTGCGTGATTTTTATATTGAATTTGAAGGGTACGCTGACTATTATTACGTTTCGACCTATCAAAGTTTTTATGAATATCTTCGATCAATTTTTACCCAAGAAGCCGTTGACGAAATAATGGCTGATAAGAGATTTAAACTTATTGGCGATGAATTATATTATGAATGGGGCGAAAAGGGCGGTCCGATATTTTTTCAAGGAGGGAAATATCAATTAGTTGAAAAAAATGATAATGAAATTTCATTTGAATATATTGCTTATCAAAAAAATGATGAAACCGAATGGACAGAAACACACCCTATAAAACTTGTACGCACAGATAACGGGTGGCGTTCAGAATTGTTTGATCATTTACAAGCAGAGTCTTAAATTTAAGGCAACACCGCACAAAGATTGTCGTGCAGATGCGCAGTCAGATTTTTTGTCAGATTGTATGAAAACGACGCAAAAGCTTTAGCTTTTTGCATACATGTCGTATGTCAAGGAGTTTTCGTGCAATATGACGGGAAATATGCAAGCAGATGTGCGGCAAAGCCGTAAGGCGGTCTTTGTGCGGTGTTGCCTTAAGTAAGTTTTCAATATGACTGCACGAAGAATAAAAAAGCGGTTCCCCGCGCTGTTGACAAAGTGGAAATAATAATGTATAATTAGAGCAATATACTATATCCGACATTATTAACGAAAGGTAAATACTATGAAAAATATCACTTTGGGAAGTACCGGGATAACCGTGCCGCAGAACGCTTTCGGCGCGCTGCCTGTTCAGCGTATACCGAAAAACGACGCGGTACATATATTGAGACGCGCTTATGACGGCGGTATGCGCTTTTTCGATACCGCGCGGGCATACACCGACAGCGAGGAAAAACTCGGTGCGGCGTTTGAAAATATGCGCGATAAAATATTTATCGCTTCAAAAACTCAGGCTGTTACGCCCGATAAATTTTGGAAAGACCTTGAAACTTCACTTGCTGCCCTTAAAAGCGACTATCTGGACATCTATCAATTCCATTGTGCGGATCGCTGCTATGCCCCGGGAGACGGTACGGGAATGTACGAAGCTATTCTCGAAGCAAAGGAAAAAGGAATGATCCGCCATATCGGAATAACGGCTCATAAGATCGGCGTTGCGGAAGAATGTGCAAAGTCGGGTCTTTATGAAACGTTACAGTATCCGTTCAGCTATCTGGCTTCGGATAAAGAACTGGAACTCGTTTCGCTTTGCCGTGAAAAAAACGTTGGTTTTATTGCAATGAAAGCTCTTGCGGGCGGTCTGATAAGGAATTCCCGCGCCGCAATGGCATATATGACGCAGTTCGGCAATGTTCTCCCGATATGGGGCATACAAAGAGAGTCGGAACTTGATGAGTGGCTCGCTCTTATGGAAAACGATGCTGTTATGGACGAGGAAACGGCTGCTTTTATTGAAAATGAACGGAAAGAACTTTGCGGGGATTTCTGCCGCGGCTGCGGATATTGTATGCCTTGCCCGCAAGGGATAATGATAAATCAATGCGCAAGAATATCGCTTATGCTCCGACGTGCGCCAATGGAAGGCTGGCTGTCGGAGACTATGCAGGAGGAAATGCGCAGGACAGAAAACTGCATAGGCTGCGGCGCGTGCATAAAAAAATGTCCCTACGAACTTAATACTCCCGAACTCCTTAAAAAGAATTATGAGGATTATAAAAAGATCCTTTCGGAATGGGAGGAAAAAAAGCAGAAATGAAAAGCGATCTCACTAAAGGTATGATACACGGCATACCTATCGCTTTAGGCTATCTGTCGGTATCCTTCGGATTCGGCATAAAAGCCGTTGGCGCGGGACTGTCGGTATTTTCTTCGGCAATGATCTCTGCGCTGAACCTTACTTCGGCGGGGCAGGCTGCGGGCGTTGACATAATAGCGGCAGGCGGAACGATAATTGAAATGATACTTGTACAATTGACGATAAATATACGTTATTCTCTTATGGCGATCTCACTTTCGCAAAAGCTTGACAAAAAATTCACTTTGCCGCATCGTCTTGCCGCGTCATACGGGATAACGGACGAGATATTTGCAGTTTGTTCGGCGCAGAAAGGACCTGTTACGCCTTCATATATGTACGGAATGATATTTGCGGCGTTTCTCGGCTGGGTAGGCGGAACGGCGCTCGGCGCAGCCGCGGGAGAATTGCTGCCCGCAGCGATAAGCAGTGCAATGGGGATAGTGCTTTACGGAATGTTTCTGGCGATAATAGTTCCGCCGGCAAAGAAAAGTCTGAGCGTATTTATCGTTGTAATAACAGCGGCGGGGATAAGCGTATTTTTCAGATATGTTTTAACGACATTATCTTCGGGATTTGCGGTAATAATTTCGGCAGTGGCGGCAGCGATGCTCGGGGCTGCGTTTTTCCCGATCAAGGAGGAAAGCGAATGAAATTAGCCGTATATATTGCCGTGATGGCGGGAGTGACTTATTTAGTCAGAGCGATCCCGTTCACATTTTTCAGTAAGAAAATAAAGTCGCGGTTTTTCAGGAGTTTTCTTTTTTACATACCGTATGCCGTACTTAGCGCCATGACTATCCCGGCGATATTTTACAGCACGGGAAGTGTTCTTACTGCCATAGTGGGAACTGCGGCGGCGCTGATACTTTCGTATTTTGGATTGCCGCTGATAGTGGTAGCGTTGTCGGCATCGGCGGCAGCGTTTATCGCGGGGTTATTTTTGAAATAAAAAATGCAAAAGGGGCTTTAAAAGTCCCTTTTTGCTTAGTCTGTAGAAAAAAGTTCTTAACAATTTTGCGCGCAGCGCAAAATTGAAAAGCTGGTCCAGCGCAGCCGCGCTGGCGGGGTCGAGGGGCGGAGCCCTCGTCGCCGTCCGCAGACGGCGAAATCCCCTAATGCCTTTAGGAGCTCCGCAAGGGGTGAATTGCTGTCGTAGACAGCAAGAGGGGGCGCCCTGCGATAGAGGGCGCCCCCTTAAACTAACAAATTATTTCTATTTTTCCCTTGTCAAACAACCCTGTGAGTTGTTTGACAACGAACTATACTATTATACTTTTTCTACAGACTGAAAGGGGCTTTAAAGCCCCTTTTGCGCTGCTTATTTCTTTCCGTAAAGATCTGGCGGCAATTCGTCAAGCGTTATTACATATTCATCATTATATATAGTATTAAGATCTTCCGCATCATTGCCCGATGTGATGTAGTCGGTGTGCCATGTCATGAACCATACCCATTGCGCTCCGCTTTCTTTCAGCTGCTCCGATGTCGGTATGCGCCCACATTCGTGAAAACATATGGGAACTTTCTCTCCCGCAACGTCTTTGACTTTCGCGTAAAGATCCGCGTTTGCTCCGTCTTTGTAGGAATCTGCACCCACTATGTCCACGTATTCGTCTCCGGGATACCATTTGTCATAATTTTTGCCGTTGCCGGAATATGCGAATACCCAGATGAGATTATTAAGTCCGTGATAATTGGTGTAACGATCGTACATCAGTTTCCAGAGTTTTATGAAATTGTCCGCGCCGCCTTTGCTCCACCAGAACCAGCCTCCGTCAAGTTCGTGGAAAGGTCTCCAAAGCACGGGAATACCTTTTTCCTGCAATTTTTTCAGTGCTTCCGCGCCCCTGTCCATGCCCGCAAGGAGCTGTTCATACTCTTCCGTTCCCTCGGTAAGAGCCTTGTCCCAGTCGGAAAGCTCGGTCTTCATACATTCGTCCCAACTGTGGGTAAAATCGCATCCGCAGTGCCAACAAATGGTAACTATCCCGCCCCTGTTGAACCATTCCTCCGCGCGGCGGTCAACGCCGTCAAAATCGTTGTTCATATAGTCAAGACCGCGTATGGCGGGGTATTTTCCGGTCTTGTCGTAAATGTAGTCGAACTCATATTGCTCACTGCCCATCCAAGTTGACTCCTGCTGACCGGAAATTATGCTGCTGCCGTAGGTATTGCAGATATATTCAAACAAGGCTTTTGCTTCGGCGGTGGCGTTGGGATTTGAAAGCGAAAGCCCGTTCTGATCGGCGGTCTGCTGTTCTTCGGCGGATATTTCCGTTCCCGAAGTCTGAAGTGCGTCTGCGCTGTTATTGTTATTGTTATTATTGCAGGCGGACAATGAAGCTGTTATGGCGATTGCCAATAAAAAAGATGAAATTTTACGGAACATAATGATCCCTCCCATAACAATTATATAACGTGATGCCGAAAAAATCAATAGTGTTTTAATTTGAACATATATTTTTAACCTTTTGCCGTAAATTTGAGCTTATGTGACAAAAATAAATTGTATAACCAAAAATAACAATTTTGCAATTGATTTTACTATTAAATAGGTATATAATACAAAAAGATTTTTTGAGTATCATATTATAAATATTGACGAAAGGAAGTTTTTCTATGACAATCAACGTATTTAAGGATCTTGCGATAATAATACTGTTCGCAAAACTTTTCGGACTGCTTGCAAAGAAGCTGAAAGCCCCGCAGGTAGTGGGCGAGATAGTTGCGGGACTTATAATAGGTCCTTCCGTTCTGGGAATTGTTGGACAATCGGATTTTCTGGCGCAAATGGCGGAGATAGGCGTTTTGCTGCTGATGTTTTCCGCGGGACTTGAAACGGATCTGAAAGATCTTATAAAAACGGGTCCCACAGCGTTGGCTATAGCTTGTGCGGGCGTTGCGGTGCCGCTTGCGGGAGGCTGGCTGCTGTACTCGTGCTTTTACGGATTTTCTCCCGCAGGCTCGGAAGGGTTCTACCGCGCGCTGTTTATAGGCGTGATAATGACTGCCACATCGGTGGGAATAACCGTACAGACTCTCCGCGAACTCGGAAAACTCAAGGGAAAAGTCGGTACGCTCATACTCAGCGCGGCAATAATAGATGATGTTATAGGAATTATAGTGCTGACATTTGTTATAGGTCTTAAAAACCCCGAATCGAGCCCGTTACAGGTGATCATCAGTACGGTGCTGTTCTTCCTGTTCGCGGGAGTTGTGGGCTTCATCATATACAAGATCTTCAAAATGATAGACAAAAGGTATCCTCACCAGAGACGTATACCTATACTCGGACTTGCGTTGTGCTTTGCCATGTCATATATTGCGGAAAAATATTTCGGCATTGCGGATATAACAGGCGCATATGTTGCGGGAATAATACTTTGCAGCCTGAAAGATTCGGAATATATTGCGGAAAAGATGGATATAAGCTCGTATATGCTGTTCGGACCGGTGTTTTTTGCCAGCATAGGACTTAAAACGGAGTTTTCGGGATTTACGCCTGAACTGCTGCTGTTCTCGATAGGATTTGTACTGGTAGCGATGATAACAAAGATAATAGGCTGCGGACTGATGTCGCTTGCGTTCGGATATAAAGGCAAAGATTCTCTCAAAGTCGGGGTCGGAATGATGACGCGGGGAGAAGTTGCGCTGATAGTTTCGCAGAAGGGGCTTTCGGTAGGACTTCTTGACCCTGTGTATTTTGCATCGGTCATACTGCTGATAATATGTTCGTCGATAACGACGCCTATCGTGATGAAGCTGCTTTACCGCGGTGAGGATAACGATGCGGAGCCGAAAGCGGAAGAAAAAGCTGCCGAAACGGTTGGTACATAATAAGCGGCATATGCGAAAGCCGGCGCGAAAGCGTCGGTTTTTAAACAGTTTGCACAATAACAGCTGCGCAAAAAGTCGAACATCATGGACATTTCGCCGATTTTGAAAAAAACTATTGACAAAAAGCCCATAATGTAGTAGAATATAAAAGCTGACTCACGAAGGGCGTGAGGGACTTAGAAAAAATTCTGAAAAGAAATTTTGAAAAAGTACTTGACAAGCGAGTGAGGATGTGATATAATGAA
>CANQPX010000001.1 GCA_947625915.1 uncultured Clostridia bacterium | reverse complement strand
AGGAACTTACCCGTGAGATGTGCCTTGAACTGATCGAGTATATCACGCTTGATGCCTACGTTGAGGGGCAGCCCCGTCTATTACAAGCTGATTGACGAACCTCTGTCTGACAAAAGAAGCCTGTTTTAAGGCGTATTTACGTTGTTTACACACCATACGAAAGTGTGTTACTATTTGACAAGAGGACTACTCTGGGAATTTACACCCACGCTTTCAACGAGGTCAAAGCAAGGGCAACGGACGAAATTGTCGATATGCTCCACATCAATGAAAAGTATTGCCGTCAGGCTTGATTTGTCCCGATTTGACCAAAATTTGACCAAAGCACATATTCTGATATAAGAATAACCTCTCCGGTGGCGTATCTAAGCCATTTGAGAGGCTATTTTTCTGCGCCTTAAAACTTCATTTTTTGAGTGAGGGAAACAAAAGCAAATCCCCTCTTGAAAAACAAGAGAGGATATATGCTTCAAGGCTCAGCCTTGTGGTCGGAGTGACGGGACTTGAACCCACGGCCTCTACCACCCCAAGGTAGCGCGCTACCAATCTGCGCCACACCCCGAACCGAACATTAATATTATACCACAGTCCGCCTCGGGTGTCAAGGGTTTTTGATATTTTTTCTTGAATTTAATTTTTGTTAACATTTGATATAAATTTAATGTTATTTTATTCCCACAGCGTTGAGCATTTGCAGCTTTTCATTGCTTATGGAGTCGGGATCGGTGAAGTAATAGGACAGATCCGTTCCTTGGTAGAATACCATTATGTATATCACGTTCAATTCATCATCGGCTGCATATGAGTAAAGCGTCGGTATGATCTGCATTTCGGCTTCGGAGACCGCATTTACATCGTTAAGCATTTTTTCTACGGAATCAACATCGTTGAGATAGCTGTCCACAGCTTTTAATACTTCTTCGGAAGAACATTTGAACTCAAATCTCGGCTCGCCGTTTTTCGCTGCTTCGGCAAGTCCTGCTTTCATGATCTCTTTTGCGCTGTCGGTATCTTCGGCATATTTTCCCGTTGTTTTGTAATAGTCTATCGTGTCGTCTTTTGCTTCGGGAGTATGGAAACTCAGATCGATCTCCATATGGCTCTTAGAAATGCCGTCGTCGCTGATCATGAAATATCCCATAGACATATTGTCCTTCACATCGGACATCGGATCGTCCCATGTTACGTCTATGTTGTACCAATTTTCATCGCAGTATACTTTGTTCCACATATGCATTTCAATATTGTTGTCGCCGCGGTCGGCAGCGCCTATGACCGTAACGGTCTTTATGCCCGCTTCGCCGCAGATATATGCAAATGTTTTTGCGTAACCGTCGCATTTTGCCTTTTGTTCAACAAGCGCACCGTACACAGTGTCGCTGTTCGCACTTTCGCAGTCATAAACGGAACGTTCTGCTATTTCATCGTGAATAGCCATGATTTTTTCGTATTCAGACATATTTTTGTCAAGTGTTCCGAGGATCTCGTTTGCTTTGTCTTTGTATGCTTTTGTCATAGCGTCAAAAGTTTTCTTGTCATATCTGTATTCAAAAACGAATGTTGAGGAATTTTTGCCCCAGTATGCGCCTAAACCGCTTATATTAAATGTTTCCGGGTCATGATATGCGAGAAGTTCCGAGACGGAATCAAAATCATATCCGCTCATGCTCGTTTTGATTTCAACTACTTCTTGGCAGTCCAGAACGGCTTCTTTAAGTTCTCTGTACAATTTTTTTCCGCTTTCGGACAGCTGGTCATAGTAATACTCAACGTTAAGATCGATTTTTTCCGCAGCGCTGACCGTAAAATTCCCCGAAGCGGAGAAGGCGAATGTTGTTGATGTAACTGCAAGCATAACGCACAGGACAGCGGAGACAAATCTTTTTATCATGGTGCGATCCTCCTTTTAAAGATCGGTGAAATATCTGTCAATGGGATGTTGTTTGCGTTATCACGGGAACACCGCATCCAACGCTGTTAATTATACCATATTTTTGAATTAAAATCAATAGTGAAAAAGTTTTTTTTACAAAGTTTTTTGTTTTCCGCGTTCTGACAAAATACAAAAAGTTATTTATGATTGATCTTAAACTTAAAGTAAAGTATATCTTCCTTTCTTTTCCAAACGGAATTTTGCCGCAAGGTGCGGTATATTACTAAAATTTTAGGAAAATTAATGATTTTTGCAATAATATATGTTATAATACTATGGATATGTAATTTTAACGTAACGCTTTATCGGAGGGATCTTTTATGCTTGATAAGATAATAGCAAAAATATTGTCAATATGTCCGAAATTTATCCGCGATATTTATTATAAACATGAGAGCGTTATGCTGTACCTTATAGTCGGCGCAATGACTACCGCCGTTTCGGTGATCGCACAGTATATCCCCGCATTTTTCGGTCTGCCTACGGAAATAAATACTACCATCAGCTGGATATGCGCCGCTACTTTTGCATTTTTTACAAATAAAGCTTGGGTATTCAAAAATGATGAGAATTCCAAAGCCGCATGGATAAAACAAGCCGCTTCATTCTATGGCGCAAGGCTCCTTACCTTTGCCGTGGAATTCGTGTTCATGGTCTTTACGGTAAGGGTACTTAAACAGAACGAGTATATCATGAAACTTATCGCGCAGGTGTTTGTTCTGGTCACAAATTACCTGTTCAGCAAATTCTTCATATTCAAAAAGAAGTCCCCCGAAAAGGAGCAGAACGGCGATGTTTGAACTTGCGAAAAAATATCTCCCCGCTTTTAAAAAAGAACTCATCATCGGTCCCGCCGCAAAACTTGCCGAAGCTATACTTGAACTCATCGTTCCGCTTATCATGGCGGATATAATAGACATAGGCATAAACGGCGGCGCGGGAAAAAACTACATTTACCGCATGGGCGGGATAATGATACTCATGGGAGTTTTCGGGCTTGCAAGTGCGCTTGTATGCCAGTATCTCGCTTCAAAAGCTTCACAGGGCGTAGGAACTGCCATACGGAACGATCTTTTCGGAAAGATCTGCGATATGTCACATTCCGAGATCGACAATTTCGGAACGCCGTCACTTATAAACCGCGTTACAAATGATGTGAACCAAGTCCAGAATGCCGTTGCAATGCTGATACGGCTTGTTGTCCGCGCACCTTTCCTTGTTATCGGCGCGGCAGTCATGGCAATGGCGATAGATCTTAAACTTTCGGTGATATTCCTTGCAGTTGCGCCGCTGACCGCACTTACCATATATCTGGTAATGTCCCGCTCGGTGCCGTTCTATAAGGTCATACAGAAAAAACTTGACCGCATAGGTCTTGTTACCCGCGAAAGCCTTTCGGGAGCAAGAGTCATACGCGCTTTTTCCCGCGAGAAAAACGAGGAACAGCGTTTCGCTGAGGCAAATGCCGACTATTCGGAAACTTCACTTCGTGTGGGAAGGCTTTCCGTTCTCCTCAATCCGCTGACATACGCCATAATGAACCTTGCTATAGGAGTTATCGTCTGGTTCGGCGGCTTTCGTGTAAATGCAGGAGACCTTACACAAGGACAGGTGATCGCTTTTGTAAATTATATGACGCAGATATCCCTTGCACTTGTTGTTGTGGCAAATCTTGTGGTCATCTTTACCAAAGCGGCGGCGTCTTCCGTGAGGATAAACGAAGTCCTTGATATAGAACCTTCGATCACCGACGGCAAAGGCGCGGAGGAACTTTCCGATGCGCCTGCAATTGAGTTCAGGAACGTTTCGTTCTCTTACCACTCGGACGGCGACTGCGCTCTTGAAAATATAAGCTTTTCGGTAAAACGGGGCGAAACTCTCGGCATAATAGGCGGTACGGGTTCGGGAAAATCCACTCTTGTGAACCTTATCCCGCGGTTTTACGATGCGGAAAGCGGGGAGATCCTCATAAACGGCGCGGACGTCCGCAGCTTCAAGCTCGGAACGCTGCGTACAAAAGTGGGAGTAGTTCCGCAGAAAGCATTGTTGTTTTCGGGTACAGTGGCGGAAAACCTTCGCTGGGGACGGGAAAACGCTTCCGATGAAGAACTGAAAAAAGCCGCAGAGATCGCACAGGCTGCGGAATTTATCGAAAAAATGCCAGACGGTTACAACACCTATATCGCACAAGGCGGACGGGATCTTTCGGGCGGACAGAAACAGCGTCTGACCATAGCAAGAGCGCTTACCGCAGATCCCGAGATACTGATACTTGACGACAGCGCGTCCGCGCTTGACCTTGCCACCGACGCGGCGCTAAGGAAAGCGCTTGCAGAGAATACTTCCGGAATGACAGTTGTAATAGTTTCTCAAAGGGCAAATTCTCTGCGGAACGCGGATAAGATAATAGTTCTTGACGACGGCGAAGCCGTGGGCATAGGCACTCATGATGAACTTATGGAAAAATGCGAAATTTACCGTGAGATAGTAATGTCTCAGGAAAGCGGGGCGAAAGAACAATGAAAAAGAAAGGCGTTACAATGCGGTTTTTCGGTTATACAAAGCCTTTTGCATATCTGCTCATACCCGCGTTCCTGTCGGCGGTGATAAGCGTGCTGCTGTCGCTGTATGTTCCGATACTTGTCGGCAGGGGAATAGACTATATCGTCGGAAAGAACGATGTTGATTTTCCCATGATAAAAAGATATGTAATAACTATCTTCATAGTTGTTATACTTTCCTCTGTTTTCAACTGGATAATGTCCTTCTGCACATATAAAATAACTTACCGCGCCGTAAGCGATATGCGTAAAGAATTATATGCAAAATTCAACCGTCTGCCGCTTGGCTTTATCGACAGGACGCCCCACGGCGACCTTATCGGGCGTATGTCAGCGGATATAGAACTTATTTCGGACGGAATGTTACAATGTTTTTCACAGTTCCTTACGGGCATCGTCACCATTGTGGGAACTATCGTGTTCATGCTGCGGATAAATGTGAGAGTTGCGCTGATAGTTGTACTGATAACGCCGCTCTCGCTGTTTGCGGCGGCATTTATAACAAAGCTTTGCCGCGACAAGTTCAAGGAGCAGTCCGCTATACGCGGTGAACTTACAGCCTGCGCGGAAGAATTCATAGGCGGGCAGAAAGTTGTCAAAGCTTTTGCATATGAACCGCGGGCAAAGGAAAAGTTTAGCGAAATTAACGGCAGACTTTATAAATGCGGAGTCCTTGCGCAGTTCTTTTCCGCGCTTACGAACCCCACCACACGTTTTGTCAACGGCATAGTTTACGCGGCTGCGGGAGTTTTCGGAGCGATCTCGGTAATAAGCGGAGCGGCGGGGGCAATGTCCGTGGGACAGATAGCAACATTTTTAAGTTATGCAAACCAATATACAAAACCGTTCAACGAAATTACAGGCGTTATCACCGAATTGCAATCGGCAGTCGCTTCCGCAGGACGGGTATTTTCCGTTCTTGACGAACAGGAGGAGATCCCCGAAAAAGTTCCCGCAGAGCCTGCCAATGCCGACGGCAGAGTGGAAATGGAAAATGTTTCGTTCAGCTACAAGCCCGAACAGAAACTTCTTGAAAACGTAAATCTGAACATAAAGTCGGGGCAGCGCATAGCCATTGTTGGACCAACGGGCTGCGGAAAAACAACGCTTATAAATCTGCTCATGCGTTTTTATGACGTACGCGAGGGTGCGATAAAAATAGGCGGAACGGATATCCGCGGCATGAAGCGGCATGATCTGCGTTCATCGTTCGGAATGGTCTTACAGGATACTTGGATATTTACGGGAACGGTGCGGGAAAATATTGCATACGGCAGACCCGATGCCACAGATGAAGAGATCCTTGCGGCGGCGAAGCTTTGTCACTGTCACAGTTTTATAAGGCGTTTGCCGAAAGGTTATGACACGGTAGTTTCCGAGGACAGCGGAACGCTTTCCCAAGGGCAGAAGCAGCTTTTATGCATAGCGCGCATCGCGCTTACAGATCCGCCCATGCTGATACTTGACGAAGCGACTTCCAGCATAGACACCCGCACGGAGTTAAAGATACAAAGTGCATTTGCAAAGCTTATGAAGGGCAAGACAAGTTTTATAATCGCGCACAGGCTTTCCACCATCAAAGATGCTGATGTTATACTTGTAATGAAAGACGGAAACATCATTGAGCAAGGCGACCACACTTCTCTTCTTGCCGAAGGCGGGTTTTACGCGAAGCTTTACAATTCGCAGTTTATTGCTGAGGGTTAAGATACTGACGGGGGATTAAAGTTTGCTTTTCTATTAAAAGCATAGTAAAAATTTCATTTTGCCAACCTTGCGAGGGGCAGATAACCATAAGGGAAGGCATAGGGTGGGTGGGGGCGGTCGGTGTGGGTTCTTTATTTCTCTTTTCTTATCTTTTATTTTGTGAAAATCCTCTTTTGCCTATTCGTGCGAGGGGAAGACAACCATAAGGGAAGGGGAAACCCGACCGCCCCTATGGGCGCTCGCACGGTTTTCCCCTTCCCTTAGTTTTTCTCCCCTCGCGCTCCCCACTTTCCTTCAACCCTTCCCCTTCCACGCTCGCTATGCTAAAGCTAATATTATAGAAAAGGCTTTTTAGAACTCTTGAACATGGAAAGCGATGGCTACGGGTTCCTCGGTTTTGCTTATCTTAGTACGAGCGTTCTACTATTAGATGAAAATTAAAGAAGAATAGAACTATAAACAGTGTTGAGGGTTGAGAGTTAAGAGTTGAGATGCTGACGGAACTTTTAAAAATACTGTTCTAATTGGGAGAGGACTCCGCAAAAAGAATTTTATTGTTTAGAACTCTTTTTTGCGTCCCTTATAGTCTATGTTTAGAGCACAGCTATCAAGATAAACAAAACTAAGGGTCACTGTTGATTTCACAAACTATGTTATAGAACATTTTAAAATTTTATCTATAATTTCAACTTTAGGATAGCGAGCGCGGAGAGGGATAGGGTTAGGAAAAGAGGGGCACGGGGGGAGAAACGCAGGGAAAGGGAGAACCCGGCGAGCGCCTAAAGGCGCGTTCGGGTTCGCCCTTTCCTGAAGTGTCATCCCCCCGAAAGAAAAAACTAAGAGATTTTCACAAAATAAAAGATAAGAAAAGAGAACTAAAGAACCCCCGCCGACAACTCAACTCCAACTCTATATTTAAAGGAGGAATTTTATATGTTCATCAAAGGCTTTACTTACGGTTTTGACGGCAGAAAGGGAATGTACCGAACTGCCGAAGCGCAGGAGTCAATGGAACGTCTCGCCGCATTGGGCGGTGATTGGACGGCTCTGGCGTTCACGGTCTTGCAGGACAGTTTCAGTTCAACACTGATACGCCCCGACTTCCGCTATACAGTTACAGATAAGGATATCACAAAAGCAGTGGAAAAACTCCATTCCCTCGGACTGAAAGTCTGCATGAAACCTATGGTAAACTGCGCGGACGGAGTCTGGAGAGCAAATATTTCTTTCCCCGAAAGTGAGATCGGCGATAAGGATTATTGGAAAGAATGGTTCGACAGCTATTCGGCGTTCCTTTGTCACTATGCGGAAATTGCCGAGGACACAGGCTGCGAAATGTTCTGCGTGGGTTGCGAGATGCTCGGCACGGAACAGCGCGTGGAGCAGTGGCGGGAAACTATCCGTAAGGTAAGGGAAATTTATCACGGTCCGCTTGTGTATAATACCAACCACGGCAAGGAATTCGGCGTAAAATGGTGGGACGCTGTGGACTACATAGGCACGTCAGCTTATTTCGGCGTTGGAAAAGTTCCCGGAGACAGCGAGGAAAATATGTACCGCGAATGGCTGAAACAGTCGGAAAACCTTGCGCGCCTTTCGGAGGAAAACGGCGGGAAACAGGTCATTTTCATGGAAATAGGCTGCCGAAGCGCAAAGGGCTGCGCTATGATGCCTTACGATTTCAGCCATAAGGAATTCCCTTACGATGAGGACGAACAGGCAAACTTCTATAATTCCTGTATGCGGGCAATGTGGGATAAAAAATGGTTCGCGGGATTTTTCTGGTGGGATTGGTATACAAAGCTGCCGCAGCGTTCCCCCGAACTCGGCTTCTCGGTCGTCGGCAAAAAAGCGGAACAAACAGTTAAAGAATGGTATGCAAAAGAGCATTTCTGAATAAATTTCCACATAATACCATGGTGAGCGTTTGTGAGAATATGTGAGAATTCGTGAGATTTTCAAAGATTTTAAAATATTTGTCTTGATTTCAAAAGAAATTTGCGGAAATCTATTGACATTTTCGGGTTTTTGGCGTATCATTCAATGTATATGATATTTATTTCAAAAAGGAAAGGAACGTGAGGATAGGGTTGAACGACAAGCTCAAGCTTTTCGGCTTCAATAATCTTACCAAGACCCTCAGCTTCAATATTTACGATATTTGTTACGCAAAAAGCGCAAGGGAACAGCAGGATTATATCAAGTACATTGACGAGCAGTACAATTCAGACCGTCTGACGAAAATTCTCTGCGATGTTACGGAAATGATAGGCGCTCATGTGCTGAATATCTCCAAACAGGATTATGACCCTCAGGGCGCGTCGGTAACGATACTTGTATCTGATAAGGATATCGAGGATATAGATGAATCCTGCAATATGGGCAAGGTGGGCAGTATTGCCAAGCAGAGCATAGCCGGACATCTGGATAAGAGCCATCTTACGGTGCATACCTATCCCGAATTCCACCCCGACAACGAAATAACTACTTTCCGTGTGGATATAGATGTTTCCACCTGCGGACAGACAACGCCGCTCAAATCACTTGACTACCTTATCGGCAGCTTCGATTCGGATATCATAACCATCGACTACCGCGTAAGAGGTTTCACCCGCGACGAACACGGAAAGAAGCTTTTTATCGACCATGATATAACTTCTATACAGGACTATATAGCCAAGGACACTCTTGAACGTTATGACGCTGTTGATGTAAATGTTTATCAGTCAAATATATTCCATACAAAAATGATGATAAAGGAAATTTTCTTACAGAATTATCTTTTCAATACCGATACTTACGAGCTTGCGCCAAAGCGCAGACTGGAGATAAACGACGCTCTCCGTCGGGAAATGATAGAGATATTCAGCGGAATGAACATCTACTAAGCAGGCGAAGCCTGCTTAGTAGAGTTAAGAGTGGAGAGTTAAGAGTTAAGATATTGCAGTAACGCTTATATCTCCGTTTTCAATATTTTTGTAGATTTAACTTTACTTCATGCACGGTATATATAAGCTGAAAATCACAAAATAACGCCTGAAAGGGTGCAGGCTCAGCCTGCTCTCAACACTATAATTGGAGGTGGCAGAATGTCTGCTCTCGACCAGACAAGGGCTCCTGTTTATGAAGCGCTTCTTAAATATCGGGAAGCAAGGATAGTTCCCTTTGACGTTCCCGGACATAAACACGGAAAAGGCAATCCCGAACTTACGGGATTTCTGGGACAGACCTGTCTTGATGTTGACGTGAACTCAATGAAGCCGCTGGATAATCTCTGCCACCCGACTTCCGTTATAAAAGAATCGGAGGAACTGGCAGCAGATGCGTTCGGAGCGGCTTACTGCTTTTTTATGGTGGGCGGAACTACTTCCGCAGTGCAGTCAATGATACTTTCCGTATGCACTGCGGGGGATAAGGTTATAATGCCCCGTAATGTCCACAGGAGCGCAATAAATTCACTTATCCTAAGCGGCGCAGTTCCCGTTTATGTCAACCCCGGCGTTAACGCAAGGCTGGGAATTCCTCTCGGCATGAGCGCGGCGGACGTCGAAAAAGCTATAATTGAAAATCCCGACGCAAAAGCCGTTTTCGTCAACAATCCCACTTATTACGGTGTTTGCTCCGATCTGAAAAAGATAGTGGAAATTGCCCATTCTCACGGAATGGCTGTACTTGCGGACGAAGCGCATGGAACGCATTTCTATTTCGGGGAAGGACTTCCGATCTCGGCAATGGCTGCGGGAGCGGATATGGCGGCTGTTTCGATGCATAAGTCGGGCGGTTCGCTGACGCAGAGCAGCCTGCTGCTGCTTGGAAAAGGCGCGGAAAGGTTCGGAGTGACCGAAGGACGGGTAAGAGCTGTCATAAATCTTACCCAGACAACGAGCGGTTCATATCTGCTGATAACTTCACTTGATATTTCAAGAAGGAGCCTTGCGGTACACGGCAGGGAGATCATCGGAAAGGCTCTTGAGACCGCGATTTACGCCAGAAAAGAAATAGAAAATATCGGCGGGTATTATGCTTTTGCCGAGGAACTTATAAACGGCGATGATATCTACGACTTTGACCGCACAAAACTTTCCGTTCATACACGGGATATCGGTCTTGCGGGAATTGAAGTATATGACCTGTTAAGGGATCATTACGATATACAAATAGAATTCGGAGATATAGGAAATATCCTTGCATATATTTCCGCGGGAGACAGGTGGAAGGACATTGAACGTCTCGTTTCCGCAATGGCTGAGATAAAGCGGAGATTTTCACGGGATAAGGCGGGTATGCTGGAGAATGAGTATATCGCGCCTCATGTGGTGACTTCACCGAGAGAAGCATTTTACGGAAAGCAGAAGTCGGTTCCAATTTCCGAAAGTGTGGGAAAGGTAAGCTGTGAATTTGTAATGTGCTATCCTCCGGGAATTCCAATGCTTGCTCCGGGAGAACTGATAACTCCCGAGATTCTCGATCATATAAAATATTCCAAGGAACGGGGCTGCATGATGACAGGAACGGAAGATATGGATATCGAAAGGATAAAGGTAACAGACCGATGAAAGGGGCTTTTATATGGAACGCTACACAAAGTACAAAAGAAAAAGCAGTTATCTGTATTTCGGATTGATCTTTGCGGCATTGGCACTGCTGATGATAGCCGTGTCGGTGCATGAATTCATGCACGGCGAGTCGTTCATTCTGCGGATAACGGGCTTCGGCGCGGGAGTAATGTGGGGAGCCGCGGCGTTCGTATGCCTTAGAAATTATTACAAAGCCAATCTGTCGGAACTTTCCTCTCTTGGCAGAAAAAACAGGTCGGATACGAATGAACTGTAAGCAAAATTATTTGATCGGTCGATGTGTAAAAAGTTCTTTATGCATCAAATATTGGTAATAAATGTGAGGAGTGGATCTTATGGCTGATCAGGAATTGATACAATTCAGAACAGATAAAGAATTGAAGCAGCAAGCAACAGAAATATATGAATCACTTGGTATGGATCTTATTACCGCATTAAAAATGTTTATGAAAAGAAGCGTAATGGAAAATGGACTTCCGTTTGAAGCAAAACTTCCGGAAGAACAGGTCAGCAGGAAAGACGGCATAAGTGCATTCAGAGAAATAAGAAAACAGCTTTCCGATATACCGGAAATGACTTTAGATGAAATAAATGCTGAAATAGACGAGATAAGAGCAGAAAGAAAGGCAAAAACTTATGATCTAATGAAAGGAGATCATTTATGGAACTATGGTTCAGCGAGCCACATACAAAAGATGTGAAATTGTCAATAAGGATAAATAAGCAGCTCTATTCCGAACAGAGCGAATATCAGCGGATAGATGTTTTTGAAAGTCCCGAGTTCGGCAGGTTTTTGACTCTTGACGGACTTATGATGCTCACCGAAAAGGATGAATTCATCTATCACGAAATGATAACTCATGTTGCTATGGCGTCAAATCCGGATATAAAAAATATTCTCGTTATCGGTGCGGGAGACGGCGGGACCGTTCGGGAACTGACAAGGTATGATTCGATCGAAAATATAGATATGGTGGAAATTGACGAGCGGGTCGTTGAAGTGAGCAGGGAGTTTCTCCCCGTGACCGCTTGTAAATTGGACGACCCCAGAGTTCATATTTTCTATGACGATGGTTTGAGATTTGTCCGCAGAAAGGAAAACCTCTACGATCTGATAATCGTTGACAGCACCGATCCTTTCGGACCCGGAGAGGGACTTTTTACAAGCGAATTTTACGGTAACTGTTTCAGCGCGCTCACCGATAACGGTATTCTGGTAAATCAGCATGAAAGCCCTTACTATGCCGAGGACGCAAAAGCCATGCAGAGAGCGCACAGGCGGATAAGGGAATTTTTCGATATATGCCGCGTGTATCAGGTGCATATCCCCACATATCCGTCAGGGCATTGGCTGTTCGGGTTCGCTTCAAAAAGCATTGACCCGCTGAATGCAGACGCGGACAGGTGGAACGCTCTGGGGATAAAAACAAGATACTACAATACGGAACTTCACAAGGGTTGTTTTGCTATACCGAATTATGTTAAGGAACTGCTGGAACATTCATAAAACGGAGTGAGATCTATCATGCAAATAGAAAGAAAAGCTTTCATAAGCTGTGACTGCGAATACGAAAAGGCTAAGACCGTTATTTTCGGCGCGCCTTTTGACAGTACGACTTCTTTCCGTCCCGGAACAAGGTTCGGCTGTTCGGCGATACGTGCGGAAAGTTTCGGGATAGAGACTTATTCTCCCTATCAGGACAAAGATCTGCTCGACTATGATATTTTCGACGCAGGCGATCCGGAACTTTGCATAGGTTCGGTGGAGACAGCACTTGAACAGATAGAGAAAATTGCCGATGAAATTCTCGCAGACGGAAAACGTCCCGTTATGCTTGGCGGGGAACATTCAGTTACCCTCGGAGCGGTACGTTCGGTTTACAAAAAGTATAAAGATCTGTATATTATACAATTTGACGCACACGCAGACCTGCGGGACGATTACCTCGGAGTAAAAAATTCCCATGCCTGCGTTATGAGAAGATGTCATGAACTTGTGGGAGACGGTCACATTTATCAGTTCGGCATAAGGAGCGGCGAACGGGAAGAGTTCCGCTTTGCCGAAAAGCATACAAAAATGCACAAATTTGACGTTGACGGCGTGGAAAATATCCTTGACGAACTGAAAGGGAAAAAAGTTTACCTGACGATAGATATGGACGTTCTCGACCCGTCGGCGTTCCCCGGAACGGGTACGCCGGAAGCGGGAGGCGTAACGTTCAATGAACTGCTCGGAGCAGTCCTTAAACTGAAAGATCTTGACATCGCAGGAGCAGACCTTAACGAACTTTCGCCGCATTACGATCAGAGCGGTGTTTCAACGGCGACAGCCTGCAAACTCCTGCGGGAAGTGCTGCTCATGCTCGAAAATTAACGGAAGGAGACGGATATGTCCAAGAAAAATAAAAAACGCCATACCGCACAAAAACCCGTTCAGAACATTCAGAACGTTCAGACTGTAAAAGCTGCCGAAGCGGCGGATATCACGGTGGGAACTCATACCTATATGCAGCTTATAATAGGCTTCCTGAAATGGTTCATAATTGCCGCTGCGGTGGGGATAGTCGTTGGACTTGCGGGAACGGCGTTCAATATAGCTCTTTCGTTCGCAACAGAGTTCAGAACGTTCCATAAGCCGATAATTTTTGCTTTGCCGGCTGCGGGAATTGTTATAGTTTTTTTGTACAGGATAATGGGGCTTTCACAGGATCCGGGGACAAACAACATAATAAAAGGTGCGCGCTCGGAGGAAAAAGTTTCGATAAAGCTTGCGCCGCTGATATTTGCGGCAACTTTCCTGACGCATATAACAGGAGGTTCGGCAGGACGCGAGGGTGCGGCTCTGCAGATAGGCGGGAGCGTTGCGTCGCCATTCGGGAAACTTCTAAAACTTGACAAGGACGATACTTCAACGCTGATAATGTGCGGAATGGCGGCGGGATTTTCCGCGCTTTTCGGAACGCCTGCGGCAGCGGCGGTGTTTGCCGTTGAAGTTACCATAGTTGCGGCGGCGCAGTATTCCGCGCTCGTTCCGTGTATGGTCTCATCGGTAACGGCTGCGCTGACGGCAAAATTTTTCGGCATTTCCCCTGAATCATTCATAGTAAAAGGCGTTCCCGTTTTCAATACGAAAGCTGTTCCCGACCTGCTTCGGGTAACGCTTTTAGGCGCATTGTGCGCGGGAGTGAGCGTTCTGTTCTGCTATGCGATACAAAGCGGGGGAAAACTATACAAAAAGTATATAAAGAACGATTATTTACGAGTAGCCGCAGGCGGAGCGATAGTAGTTGTGCTTACGCTGCTGATCGGAACTACCGATTATAACGGCGCGGGAATGGACGTTATCGAACGCGCATTTTCCGGAAATGCATCTCCGATCGCTTTTGCCATGAAAATTCTTTTTACCGCGCTGACTCTTGGCGCGGGTTTTAAAGGCGGAGAGATCGTTCCAAGCTTTTTCACGGGAGCGACTTTCGGCTGCTTCTTCGGCGGACTTATCGGGCTTGACCCGAGTTTCGGAGCAGCGGTGGGACTTCTTGCAGTTTTCTGCGGAGTTACGAACTGCCCCTTTGCAACGCTCGTACTTAGCATAGAACTTTTCGGATCGGGAGGACTGCCGTTCTTTGCGCTTGCAATAACGATAAGCTATATGCTTTCGGGTTATTGGGGGCTTTACAGCGCGCAGAAATTCCACCAGTCGAAGCTTCGCCCCGTTGTTTATAAACAAAATGATAAT
The DNA here is from genome assembly GCA_947625915.1 of uncultured Clostridia bacterium. Lineage (GTDB taxonomy): Bacteria > Bacillota > Clostridia > Oscillospirales > Ruminococcaceae > RGIG8773. Next base: position 113,629 of record CANQPX010000001.1, on the reverse strand, counting down.
TAAACATAAAAATCGAAAGGAGCATACAAATGCTGTTATTGGATGAACTTAAAGTAGAGCTTGAAGGTTATCGCAAGGATATGAAACAGCTTTACGAAATTCTTGATATCGATAAGGCAAAAGAAGAAATTGCCAAACTTCGTGAAGAATCGGGAAAGGACGGCTTCTGGAACGATATCGAAAATTCCCAGAAAGTCATGCAGACCATAAAGCACCACGAAGCAACCATTGAAAGTTACGACAAACTCAATGAAAAACTTGAAGACGCTCTCACCATGATAGAACTTGCCATGGAAGAAGAGGACGACGAAGAAACGGCTATGGAGATCAAGCATGACGCGGAGCATTTCAAGAAAGAACTTGAAGCTATGAAGCTTACCACGCTGCTTACGGGAGAATATGACAGCAAGAACGCTATCCTCACGTTCCATGCGGGCGCGGGAGGAACAGAAGCGCAGGATTGGGCGCAGATGCTTTTCAGAATGTACAATATGTGGGCGGAGAGCCACGGTTATAAAGTCACTACCCTCGACTATCTGGACGGCGATGAAGCGGGATTGAAATCCGCGTCGCTGCTTGTGGAAGGAATAAATGCTTACGGTTTTCTTAAATCGGAGATGGGCGTTCACCGTCTTGTAAGAGTTTCGCCCTTTGACGCTTCGGGAAGGCGGCACACTTCCTTTGCATCTCTTGAAGTCATGCCGGAAATGAGCGAAGCGGATACGAACATTGAGATCCGTCCGGAAGATCTGGAAATAGATTTCTACCGTGCAAGCGGTGCAGGCGGACAGAAGGTAAACAAGACTTCCTCGGCGGTGCGTCTGACGCATCTTCCCACGGGGATAGTTGTTTCCTGTCAGACACAGCGCAGCCAGTACCAGAACAAGGATTATGCAATGAAAATGCTTATGTCAAAGCTTGTTGAAATAAAAGAGCGTGAACATCTTGAAAAGATCGAGGATATCAAGGGCGTTCAGAAAGAGATCGCGTGGGGCGCGCAGATACGTTCGTATGTATTCATGCCGTATACGCTTGCGAAGGATCACCGCACGGGGTTTGAGAACGGCAACATCGGTGCGGTAATGGACGGCGATCTTGACGGATTTATAAACGCGTACTTGACAGCGCTTTCGCACGGAACGCTGCAGAAATAAAAAACAATTTTGCGCGCAGCGCAAAATTGAAAAGCTGGTCCAGCGCAGCCGCGCTGGCGGGGTCAAGGGGCGGAGCCCTTGTCGCGCTCCGCAGAGCGCGAAATTCCCATTACGAAGGCGCCTCTGCAAAGGGGTGAATTGCCGCTGAAAGCGGCAAGAGGGGAACGCTCTGCAAGAGAGAGCGTTCCCCTTGGCATTAACGGTTGTCTTAATTTAAGCCTTGCAAAACAGCCCGGTGAGCTGTTTTGCAATAAAGAGCAATTAGTTTTTAACAATGAAATATGCTATTCTTCATAAATGCTTTTTCGGCAAAAGCAAACGGCGAGCCTTTTGGCTCGCCGTTCTCTTTTTTGATTAAACTATCGGAACTACAGGCGCCGTGTGTTCGGTCGCTGTCTCATTCTTTATGAGCTGAATGTTGTTGTAAACGTCCATGCCCGTTCCGGCAGGAATAAGCTTACCGATGATAACATTCTCTTTGAGTCCCTGCAAGTAGTCGCTCTTGCCCTTGATAGCTGCGTCTGTAAGCGCTCTCGTAGTCTCTTGGAACGATGCCGCCGACAAGAAGCTGTCCGAGTTGGAAGAAGCTTTCGTGATACCTTGCAGCACGGGAACTGTTGTCGCAAGTGTAAGTCCTTCTTCACCTGCATCTATGCGGGCTTGTATTTCCGCATTGATCTCGTCTATCTCCCTCTTGTCTACCAGTGAACCGGGGAGCAGATAGCTTGAACCGCTTTCCTCAACTTTGACCTTGCGGAGCATCTGACGTACGATAACTTCAATGTGCTTATCGTTGATATCAACACCTTGCAGACGGTAAACTTTTTGTACTTCGGTAATGATATAGTTCTGTACTGCCTGCTGTCCGTTTACCGCAAGGATATCTCCCGGATTGATAGAACCTTCCGTGAGCGGTGCGCCCATTTCAACGGTATCGCCCTCGTGAACTTTTATCTTATATCCGTAAGGAACGGGATAATATTCTTCCGTACCTGTTTCGGCATCGGTGATAATGATGTTCCTGATCTTTTTGATCTCTTCCATGCGTACTGTTCCGGAAATTCTGGAGATGATCGCCGCATTTTTCGGACGTCTGCTTTCAAAGAGTTCCTCAACACGGGGAAGACCCTGTGTGATATCTTCCGCAGAAGCGATACCGCCCGTGTGGAAGGTTCTCATTGTAAGCTGAGTACCCGGCTCACCGATGGACTGTGCGGCAATTACGCCGACTGCTTCACCGACAGCAACAAGATTGTTATTTGCAAGGTTCGCGCCGTAACATTTTGCGCATACGCCGTGTTTGGCTTTACAGTTGAGAACGGAGCGTATCTTTACTCTTTCAACGCCGCTGTCAACTATCTTCTGTGCATCGGAATCCGTAATGAGCTTGGTATGGCTCATAATGAGGTCGCCCGTATTCGGATCGCGGAGATCTTCTATGAGGTAACGTCCGATAAGACGTTCTTTAAGGGGTTCGATCATTTCGTTTCCGTTTTTGATGGTGTAAATTTCTATGCCTTCGGTAGTTCCGCAGTCTTCTTCGCGGATAATTACGTCCTGCGAAACATCTACAAGACGTCTCGTAAGGTAACCAGAGTCAGCTGTACGCAGAGCCGTATCGGCAAGTCCTTTTCTTGCACCACGGGAGGAAATGAAGTATTCCAGAATGTTAAGACCTTCACGGTAATTTGCACGAATAGGCATTTCGATGGTGGAACCGGAAGTATTTGCGATAAGTCCGCGCATACCTGCAAGCTGACGTATCTGGTTGATACTTCCGCGGGCGCCGGAGTCCGCCATCATAAAGATAGGATTGTACTTATCGAGACCGTCTTTAAGGGCAACGGTAACATCATCTGTAGCTTTGTTCCATATCTCGATGAACCTCTTGGATTTTTCCGCAGAGGATATAAATCCTCTTTTATACAGTTTGTTTATTTTTTCTACCTGAGCGTCGGCATCAGCGAGGATATCCTTTTTCTTTTCAGGGATCTCCGCATCGCATACCGCAACGGTTATTGCCGCTTTTGTGGAGAATTTGAAGCCCAGAGCCTTTATCTTGTCAAGCACTTCAGAAGTTGTGGCAGTTCCGTGTATGCGTATGCATCTTTCGATGATATCGGAAAGCTGACCTTTTTTAACAAGGAAATCTATTTCAAGGTCAAACTGCTTATCGGAATTTGTTCTGTCAACATATCCCAAGTTCTGGGGGATATTTTCGTTGAAAATGATCCTTCCCACTGTGCAGTCTATGAGTTTGGAAACTGTTCTGCCGCCGATGTCCTTAGAGATCCTTACTTTTATGGGAGCATGGATAGATACCGCGCCCTCGTTATAAGCCATAAGAGCCTCATTCACATCGCGAAAGACTTTTCCCGCGCCTTTTTCGATATAATTTCCGTTTTCGTCCTTATCTTCTTTCTTCATTGTCAGGTAGTAAGAACCAAGCACCATATCCTGTGACGGAACTGCAACAGGACGTCCGTCAGAAGGTTTCAGCAGGTTATTTGCCGCCAGCATAAGGAACCTTGCTTCCGCCTGAGCTTCCGCCGAAAGGGGAAGGTGTACTGCCATCTGGTCGCCGTCGAAGTCGGCGTTGTAAGCGGTACAAACCAGCGGGTGAAGTTTCAGTGCGCGTCCTTCAACAAGTATAGGTTCAAATGCTTGTATACCGAGCCTGTGGAGCGTAGGCGCACGGTTCAGCAGAACGGGGTGATCCTTGATAACATTTTCCAGAGCGTCCCAGACATCATTTTCCGCTCTGTCGACTTTTTTGCGGGCGGACTTGATGTTGTTGGATTTCTGCGTATCCACAAGGCGCTTCATAACAAAAGGCTTGAACAGTTCCAGAGCCATTTCTTTCGGGAGACCGCACTGGAACATCTTGAGTTCGGGTCCTACGACGATAACCGAACGTCCCGAGTAGTCGACACGTTTACCGAGAAGGTTCTGACGGAAACGTCCCTGTTTACCTTTCAGCATATCGGAAAGGGATTTGAGAGCGCGGTTATTGGGTCCCGTAACGGGTCTGCCGTGTCTGCCGTTGTCGATAAGAGCGTCGACTGCTTCTTGGAGCATTCTTTTTTCGTTGCGTATGATAATGTCGGGAGCTTCAAGTTCAAGCATTTTTTTAAGGCGGTTATTTCTGTTTATAACGCGTCTGTAAAGATCGTTAAGGTCGGAAGTTCCGTATCTTCCGCCGTCCAGCATTATCATAGGACGTATGTCAGGCGGGATAACGGGGAGGATATTTATTATCATCCATTCCGGCTTGTTGCCCGAAAGGCGGAAAGCTTCAATGATCTCCAGTCTTTTAAGGAGTTTTATTTTCTTTTGTCCGGGAGGGAGATCTGTGAGTTCCTCTTTAAGTTCGTTTGAAGCCCAGACGAGGTTATTTATCCAGTTTTCCTTATCGGCAAGTTCATTGAATTCGCCTGTAGTGTTTGCCGCTTCGATATTCTCGAAGAAAATTCTTTCGATATAGTAAGAACCTGTTTCGACTTTTATTAACGGAGCCTGTATCTCCATCTGGCGTCTGTTATGGGGAAGGATCTCTTCCTTGTATTTGATCCTTGAAACAACGTCTCCGACGGCGTAATTTTCATTTTCGCCGTTATCTGTTATAACGTAGTAACGTTTTGCAAGGAGATCTTTTATTCTTTCCTCATCTAAGCCTGTTACCTTTTCAAAAGCCGCGATATTCTTACAGATAAAGTTATCGTATCTGTCGTGGCTGTATTCTTCGAGCAGTTCCTGTATAGCCTCTGCGCCCATTTCAGCGACGAAATCGTCCTCGTACTTTTCGCGCATATCGGCATATTCTTTTTCGGTAAGGAGCTGTTTTTTCAAAAGCTCTGTATTGCCCGGGTCGGTAACGATATATTTTGTGAAATAGAGGACTTCTTCCAGACGTTTCTGGGAAACTTCTATTACCTGACCTATTCTTGACGGAGTACCCTTGAAGTACCAGATATGGGAGCATGGAGCGGCAAGCTCGATATGTCCCATACGTTCGCGGCGGACTTTTGAGCGTGTTACCTCAACGCCGCAGCGGTCGCATATCTTGCCCTTGAAGCGGATCTTCTTATATTTTCCGCAGTGACATTCCCAGTCTTTCTGCGGACCGAAGATCCTTTCACAGAACAGACCGTCCCTTTCGGGCTTCTGGGTCCTGTAGTTTATAGTCTCGGGTCTTGTTACCTCGCCGTGTGACCATTCCTTGATCTTTTCCGGTGAAGCAAGACCTATTTTAATAGATTCAAAGGTATTGAATTCCAAATATAACACTCCTTTTTAAAAGGTTGAACGTTTCATTCAGAAAAAGCGTACCGTTCCGCGGGGATATCATTTCCGCCCGCGGTACGGAGCAAGAATATGCGCATCAGATAAGATCGTCGTCAAAGGGGATATCCTCTTCCTTGCCGTCTTCCTCATCTTCATCCTCGTCATCATCGTCATCGAAATCGTCAAAATCGTCCTCGTCGTCATCTTCATCGTCCTCATCGTCCAGTGAAAATCCGTCGTCGAAATCTCCCTCGTCAATGAGAAGATCCATATCTTCCGCGTCGGAAACGGGCTGCGGGATAATATCGTCCTCGTCTTCAAAACTTTGCTTGAGGTCGATCTCCTCGTTGTTTCCGTCAAGGACTTTGACATCAAGACCAAGCGACTGGAGCTCTTTGACAAGTACCTTAAAGGATTCGGGTATGCCCGGCTTAGGAACGTTCTGACCCTTGACGATAGCTTCGTAAGTCTTTACACGTCCTACGGTATCATCGGACTTGACCGTAAGGATCTCCTGTAAGGTGTAAGCCGCGCCGTAAGCTTCCAGCGCCCATACTTCCATCTCACCGAAACGCTGACCGCCGAACTGAGCTTTACCGCCCAAAGGCTGTTGAGTTACCAATGAGTAAGGACCTACCGAACGTGCGTGGATCTTATCGTCAACAAGGTGGTGGAGTTTAAGGTAATACATATATCCGACCGTAACGGGGTTATCGAACTTATCGCCGGTACGTCCGTCATAAAGGATAGTTTTTCCGTCCTCGCTCATGCCTGCCGCTTTGAAACATTCGCGGATATCGTCCTCATGCGCGCCGTCAAATACGGGAGTCATTATCTTCCAGCCAAGCTTTTTGGCAGCCATACCAAGGTGGACTTCAAGCACCTGACCGATGTTCATACGCGAAGGAACGCCCAACGGGTTAAGAACGATGTCAAGGGGAGTTCCGTCCGGCAGGAAGGGCATATCTTCGGATTTGAGTATGCGGGAAACAACGCCCTTGTTTCCGTGACGGCCCGCCATTTTGTCGCCCACGGAGATCTTACGCTTCTGGGCGATATAGCAGCGGACGAGCATATTTACGCCCGGAGCGAGTTCTTCGGAATTTTCTCTTGTAAATACTTTTACGTCGATGATAACGCCTGCTTCGCCGTGAGGAACTTTCAGGGAGTTGTCCCTTACTTCTCTTGCCTTTTCGCCGAATATGGCGCGGAGAAGTCTTTCCTCTGCGGTGAGTTCCGTCTCGCCCTTAGGAGTAACTTTACCGACGAGGATATCGCCTGCGCGGACTTCCGCGCCTATGCGAATGATACCTCTGTCGTCAAGGTCTTTAAGAGCGTCCTCACCAACGTTGGGGATATCTCTTGTGATCTCCTCGGGACCGAGTTTGGTGTCACGGGATTCTATCTCATACTCCTCAATGTGGACGGAAGTGTAGATATCTTCACGGACAACGCGTTCATTAAGAAGAACGGCGTCCTCGTAGTTGTAGCCTTCCCATGTCATGAAGCCGATGAGAGCATTTTTGCCGATAGAAATTTCTCCGTTGCTGGTAGCGGGACCGTCCGCAAGCACCTGACCTACGGTGACTCTTTCGCCCTTATCGACTATAGGACGCTGATTTACGCAGGTCCCTTGGTTGGAACGCTTGAATTTTATAAGTTTGTAAGTGTGGAGCGCGCCTGTGCCTTCCTTGATAACTACTTCGTCCGCGGAAACGCGTTCCACAACGCCGTCATGCTTGGAGATAACGCATACGCCCGAGTCAACGGCGGATTTGTATTCCATGCCTGTACCGACTATAGGAGCTTCCGTTTTAAGAAGGGGAACAGCCTGACGCTGCATATTTGCTCCCATGAGGGCACGGTTCGCGTCATCGTTTTCGAGGAACGGTATCATTGCGGTAGCAATGGAGACTACCATTTTCGGGGAAACGTCCATATAATCTATGCGTTCACGTTCACATTCAAGGATCTGGTCGCGGTAACGTGCGTTAACGATAGGACGAGCAAATTTTCCGTCCTCGGTAAGGGGTTCGTTAGCCTGTGCAACGGTGTAGTTGTCCTCAACATCGGCAGTCATGTAAACTACTTCGTTTGTGACAACGCCTGTTGCCTTATCGACTTTTCTGTAAGGAGCTTCTATGAAGCCGTACTCGTTTATCCGTGCGAATGAAGCAAGGTACGAGATAAGACCGATGTTAGGACCTTCAGGAGTTTCGATAGGACACATTCTTCCGTAGTGGGAATAGTGAACGTCGCGGACTTCAAATCCTGCGCGGTCACGGGAAAGACCGCCCGGACCCAATGCGGAGAGACGTCTTTTGTGAGTAAGTTCCGCCAGAGGGTTGGTCTGATCCATGAACTGTGACAGCGGGGAAGAACCGAAAAATTCTTTTATAGCCGCAGTTATGGGGCGGATATTTATGAGAGCCTGAGGAGTGATGGTATCCATATCCTGAGCTTGGATGTTCATTCTCTCACGGATAACACGTTCCATTCTGGAGAAACCGATCCTGAACTGGTTCTGGAGCAGTTCGCCGACGGAGCGGATACGTCTGTTGCCGAGGTGGTCGATATCGTCCACCTGACCTACGCCTTCGCAAAGGTTTATAAAATAGCTTATCGAAGCATATATATCATCAAGAATGATGTGTTTTGGAACGAGTTCGTCCGCTCTTGCCTTTATCATTTCGGCAAGTTCCTCATCGTTTGAAGCGGAGTCGAGTATTTCTTTAAGAACGGGGAAATGCACTTTTTCGTTTATTCCGAGTTTTGAAACATCGAATTTTACATACGGAGCGATATCCACCATACGGCTGCCGATAACTTTTACTTCGCGTTCTTCGATGCTGTGGGTAACTTCTCCTGTGGGAGAAGTGAAAGTTTCCTTATGCTCGACTTTGAGCCATACCTCGCCGACGCCTGCCTGTTCTATAGCGGAAGCTTTTTCGTAAGTCAAAAGTTCGCCCTCATCTGCAAGTATCTCGCCTGTGATCGGGTCAGCCACGGGTCTTGAAAGGTAATGACCGCTTATTCTGGAACTTACGCCCAGTTTTTTGTTATATTTGTAGCGTCCGAAACGAGCGAGGTCATATCTTTTTGCGTCAAAGAACAGACCGCTCAGATGGCTTTCGGCGCTTTCCACCGTAGGCGGTTCGCCGGGGCGGAGTTTTTTGTATACTTCAAGGAGAGCTTCTTCGCGGTTCTTGGTGGTATCTTTCTGTAAGATAGTCTGAGTAAGGCGTTCGTCGGTGCCGAACATTTCCTCTATTTCCACGTCGGTGCCGCAGCCGAGGGCGCGGATAAAGGTGGTAAGGGGAATTTTTCTGTTTTTATCTATCCTTACGTAAGAAGCGTCGTTGGAATCCATTTCATATTCCAGCCAAGCGCCTCTGTTAGGGATAACGGTCGCCTTGAAGAGATCCTTGCCGGTCTTATCTTTTTCAAAAGCATAGTATACGCCCGGAGAACGCACGAGCTGGGAAACGATAACGCGTTCCGCACCGTTTATAACGAAAGTTCCGCTGTCGGTCATAAGCGGGAATTCGCCCATAAACACTTCGTTTTCCTTAACTACGCCGGTCTCTTTGTTCCAGAGAGTAGCTTTGACTTTAAGCGGCGCGGCATAGGTAACATCGCGTTCCTTACACTCGGCAACAGAATATTTCGGGGTATCGTCAATTGAATAATCCACGAAGTTCAGAACAAGGTTGCCGTTATAGTCCGTGATCGCAGCCACGTCACGGAACACTTCTTTCAGTCCCTCGTCAAGAAACCATTCGTAGGATTTTTTCTGTACTTCGATAAGATTAGGCATTTCCAGAGCCTCATTGATCTTTCCGAAGCTCATTCGCGTAGTCTTTCCGAGCTGTACCGGCTTGACATTCACCATAGGCGGGTCCCTCCTTGATAATATTGCGGGAATGTTTTTCAAAAAAATTTTATCGGAACTATTGCAATTCTGCCGTTAATGTGATATACTATTAAAAAAGTATCGTCAAAACGGCATAAAATCACATTATGATACAGTATATAATTATACCACAACAAGCAATACTTGTCAAGAACTTTTTTCAGATTTTTCAAAAATATTTTATTCGCTGTCTGTAAGGGGCGGCGAATATGTTTATCGGAGCATATGCGCCGAGCGGAAAAATATAGAAATTTAAAATATTATGTCGGGCGTGACTATACCATTATAAAAGAGAAAATTTCTTTTCGAGGGAATTTTCACCGGAAACAAACGTTTCTGCAAAATAGCTTAGTTAACTTATGATTAACATATTTTACAATTATTAGTCGATTTTATATACGGAGAGTATATTATCTGCAAAATATCAACTCCGCAAAAAATTTTTTTGTGAAATTTTGAAAAAAACCCTAAAGTTTTTAAAGTTCCTGCCGATAAATATATCAGAGGGATCTTTATCACAGTTACTATGCCCATGCGCCAACATGGGTGCGAAAGGACGGGATCAATTATGAAAATAAATAAGTACGATTCGGTTATGTCCGCTTACGCCAGAAACAGCAGCGGTTCTGTCCGCAAAAAACAAAACGAAAAGTCTGCGCATAATACCGATAAGGCTGAATTCTCTTCCGCTGCCAGAACAGGCACGGCAGGCGAAAAAGCAGCTATCGCAAGAACTGCCGAAAGCTTCGCTTCCCCCGAAAGGATCGCAGCACTCAAAGCTATGATCGCTGACGGCTCCTACAATATTTCGGCTGAAAGCGTTGCGGCTTCGATCCTTGGCGAATGAAACGGCTTTTCCGCTTTCACCGCGGATATGTGACCATATGAGAGGAAGAATACCATGCTCGAATATAAGAAGATCATTGCGTTCTTTGATGAGTATATCGCCCATTACAGAGAATTTCTGAAGTTTGAATATTCCAAAGCGGATATGATAAACAAGGGCGAGATAGAAAAACTAAGCAGCGCACTTTCTACGGAACAGGCTCTGATAATGAAAACCAATTCCTATGAGTCAAAACGCTTGAAGCTTTTGGCGGAAACTAACGGAGCAAGCTTTTCCGAAATAACCGACGCCGCACCGGAAGAATTCCGCGGCAAACTCGAAGAACAGCATAGGGAACTTTCCGAACTGGTCTTTAAAATAAAAGAAATAAACGATACAGCCGGTCTGATAATATCGGAAAGGCTCCGCAAAATAAGGAGCAGAACTTCCGAACTTGACGTGTACGACGGCAGAGGCACACTGAGAAGGGAAACTCCTTCCGCTGTGGCGATCTCAAAAAATGTCTGAGAAAGGAAATGATTTAAATGGCATCAAGCTTCTTGGGACTTTATGTTCAGCGTGACGCACTTCTGCTCGCTCAGAAGGCGTTGGATATCACGGGCAATAACATTTCAAATATCGATACGAAAGGCTATTCGAGACAAAGAGTCGATATAGTCTCGGTTTCTCATGCAAGAAATACATTGGGATATAATACTTCCGTTTCACTTGCGGGACAAGGTGCGGAAGCCCTCGGTATCACACAGATACGCGATAAACTTCTCGATAAAAAAGTAAGAAATTACAGCGGCGACCTTTGCGACGTCGGTGTAAAATGCAATACCCTCGGCGATATAGAGGACATTTTTGACAGCATCGAAGCAGACTCCGCAGAAGTGGAAGCAAGCTTTGCTGCCGTTGTAAATAAACTGAAAGCCGCTCTCCAGAGTTATACTGCGGATAATGCGGACAGAGCCGAAATGGGCAATATCGCCATGAATACCGCGGAAGGTCTTGCTCAGGCACTGAGAAGATATTCTCTCGACCTTGACAAGATCGCCGATGAAACTATCATGGACGCTCAGAAAACTACCGATAGGATCAATGAGATCTTTGCAGAAATGGGAAACCTTAACAAGCAGATAAAGGATTCCTACATTTCTATGGGTTATATCGAAAGCGATACCCATAACTATCAGGTGCAGAGCGAGTACGGTCCTCTCGAACTCAAAGATGAAATGAATAATCTGCTTGACGAACTTGCCCAGTACGGAAATATAGAGTTCCAAGAAGAATGGGACGGAACATTCTCCGTAAAATTTGCGGATCAGCTCGTTGTAAGCGGAAAATATTACGCTCAGATGGCTACCACCGAACTTGATCCCAGACCCACTGAGCTTGGTTTTATTATTACACAGACAGACCTTAAAGACGCTTGGACCCCCGAGACCGATGACAGAGGAGTTCCGACAAAAGGACTTTACGATAAAGACACATGGTATGATATGAACATCGCTGAAAACACTGCCGGTGATTATCAGCTGTTGGTAAGAAAACTCAGCAATGAAAAAGATCCGAATAAAAAAGTCGACGTTATGGACGTTACCGGAAAGACTCCGAACGGTTCGCAGTACCTTGATACCGGTTCGCTGAGAGGTCTGCTGGATATGTACAACGGCAGAGGATTGTTTGCTACCGATACTGTTGACGAATACGGCAATGTCGGCAAAAAAGATGCAGCTATACAAAATGATGTTAAAACCGCAAATGATGCTCTTGCACAGCTTCAACAACTTATAAGCGATCGTTATGCAACCCCAAGTCTGATCGATGAAGCTGATTATAACGCTAAACTCAACGAAATAGCCGATATACTTAACGACAGCATCGGCGCAAAATTAAAGGTCGCTGATGACGGATCAAAAGACGTTACCGTAGAGGTCGGAAACGGTTGTCAGATATTTAAGTATGACTCCAAAACTAATGATCCTGCTAAAGAGTTTGATGTAAAAACACTTAAAGCAGACAATCCCGATGATCCTAACGATTATGATAATGTCGTTATAACAGCAGACGGCGAAACAGTAAGAACTATCGCCCTCAACACATATTCCGGAATAGAATATTACCGCGATCTGCTCAATTCCTTTGCGGCAACTCTTGCGGATAAGTTCAATGACGTATATGTAAATGCTGTTCCGCATACCGTTACGATAAATAATGGAGATAATGAAGTAGTGCTTCTCGGCAAAAATGGAAATCCTGCGACAGTAACAGCTGTTCAAAATGTTGATGGTACTTTTGAGTTGCAAGTTGGAGGAAAAACCATTAAAACACTTGATGATAGTGTGACAGATCTTGCTGCTGCACAAAAGAAAGCAGATGAACTTAATGAAGCTTTAATAGGTATTAAGGACAGTGATAGTAAAGAGCCGGGACAAGTAGATAAGGATAAACTCAGCGAATATGAACAAACTATCAGAAATATACTCGGCGGTAACGTTCAGATAAATGGAGATATAAAACTTTACGATTACGGAAATGATTTCCGCCATGCAGCAGAAAATCTTAGAATTTCACAGCAGTGGCTGGATAACCCCGAACTCGTTTCGGATCCTACGGGCGGCGACAACAAGTACGAGGAACTCGACAATACATACATTCATAAACTTCTCGCGCTCTTCTCAAATGATATCACATATTCCGACGGAATGGGTCATAACATTCCTACGAGCCGTCCTCTCGATAAGTTCGTTTCGTATATCAACGAACAGGTCGGAACGCAGAAAGGTTCGGAAGACGGAGTATACAATGCTACGGATATCATGCTCGAAACTGTCGAGACCGCCAGAAGCGAGGCAATGGACGTAAGCATGAACGAGGAAGGCGTTAACATGATGAATTACCAGAAATGGTACAACGCTATTTCCAGAATGGTGTCCACCCTCGACGAAGCACTGGATAAACTCATCAACAACACGGGACTCGTCGGTCTCAGATAATTAACCGCTAAGAAAGGGCTGATATAAAATGAGAGTTACAAATAATATCAGAATGAGACAGTATCTCAAAAATTATAACAGAATGAACAGCGCTATGCTGAAAAGCGAAACAAGGATCGAAACACATCGCAGATATAACCGCCTTTCGGAAGATCCCATAAACGGCGTAAAAGCCCTTGCGGTGCGCCGTCAGCTTCGCGACCTTGCGATATATAACGATAACCTCAGTTCTTCAAAGGAACTTTTCAACGCTGCCGAAAAGAACCTCAGCGCTATAGCTGATGAAATGTACATCAAGTTCGAGGAAGATATCGTTGCCGCTACAAACGGTACTCATGAGCAGATGGAACTTGACATCTACGCACAGAGTTTCGATCAGCTTGCGGACGAAATGATAGATCGTCTTAACGGAGATTTTGCGGAAAGACGTGTTTTCGGCGGAACAAATAACAGTTCTCCCGCTTTCCGTATAGAAACTGCGGTAATGAACAACAGCAATGATGAAGATCTTTATAACAATACAAAACTTACAACAAGTATCACAGCAGAACAGCGGGGTTTGCTCGGCGCAGGTGATCAGAATATATTTGAAGGTCCTAATGATGAAGGCATTTACACTATGAAGTCTGATATTTCGGATACTGAGTACAATGCACTTAGTGACGATTACAAGGCGTTGTTTGATGCCCAGACCGATGCTGATGGTAATATCACGGGTTATACTCAGAAAGAGCTCGTTCTTACAGAAACACAGTTCAGTTCGCTTGATAAATATGACCAGCTTCTGTTTGACTCCGATACAGAGTATTATATTCCTGATGAAAACGGAGTCCTGCAAAAAGTAGATAAAAATGAATATGATGCTTCTGATGATCCGAATAAAGAGGAGAAAACAACTTATAGTCTGAAAAAGAATCTTTATCTTGCTGAATCACAGAAAGAAAGATTATCGGAAGACATTGGAAAAGTAACAAATAATGCGGTCGCATTAAATTCTTCTAAGATGACCGGTGTGCTTCCTGTAAAAACGATCGTTTATCCTCCCAACTGGGAAGAATTTTATGAGTATGACCAACATGGTAACCTTAATGTAAAGAAAGATGAAGATGGTAACGATGTAAGAATACCCAGAACAGTTACCTATAACGGCATACCCGTTAACTTCAACGCACTGGAAAAGGACGCAGACGGAAACTTTGTTAACGGTCAAGGTGAATATTGCGTAAGAGTTTATGACGGCGATAATTGGGACGAGGAATTATTTGTACTTGATCCCAACGAGGCTCAGCAAAGAAACGATAATTCACTTGTTTTCCCCGGCTCTAAACCGATACTTGTTGACATCGGCATAGGAATAAAATATAATGTAGATGGTACGGTAGACGAACAGACCGCTCTCGATATCGCTTTGAACGGCGCTTCAATAACAGGCAGCGGTATGGATAATGAAGGCTACAGCCAAAACCTTATCCAGCTTATACTCGATTCCGCATACAGCCTTTACAAGGGCGATCAGGATACCGCAAACGCTATCATAGATAAAGCTAATACCGCAAATAACCATATCCTCACCGAAATAACCACTCTTGGTACAAAACAGAACAGCATAGATTTCTACCTTGAAAGAAATGAGGATTACGAACTGAACCTCGATGAGCGCCAGAATGTTGTAGAAGGTACGGATATGAATGAGGAGATAACTCATTGGTATAACGTGCAGGCTGCTTGGGACGCTTCACTTAAAATGAGCAGCAGCACACTTCCTACAAGTATTTTCGATTTCATCTGATGATCTGACGTAAGTTGTAAAAATAACGAAAGGAGAATGCCTCCGAGGAGGCTGTGTATTGATATGGAACAGCTTTTGAGCATTAAACATATTCCTATTAAAGTGGAGGTAAAGGTACAAAGACCCGAATTCAGACCGGTCGAGAACAATACAGCGTCCGCTCCGTCGGTGCAGGTATCGGCAGGACAGAACGGCAGCCTTTGCCTTAAAGCTCAGCCTTACAGAATGGATCTTTCCGAGCTGAGAAATTATGATACTTATATCCCGTCCGGAAATGACGGAGGCATTACTCTTACCTATCAGGCAATAGCAAAGCTTGCGGACGGAGGAGCGGAAGGCGCCGCTCTGCCCGGAAACGGCGATCAGCAGGCTTTCAAAGCACAGAAAGCTTCAAGGAGCATCGAATCCGTTCTCCAGTCTCTCCCTAAGAGCAAGAACAGCGCGGTAAGTTACTCCGACGGCACTTTGAGCATAAACTATCAGATTAGCAACGCTGCGGCAGTCGATACATCTGCGGATATCCCCGAATTTGAGTTTATCCCCGGAAGCATTGAATTCATAATAAAACAAATGCCGAAGCTTGATATAGAATATCTCGGGGATCCTATCTATTTCCCAAGAAGCGCAGACCCTAACTATGAACCTCCCCTTGATGTGTTCGCTTGATCTGAAAGGATAGGAAAATGATCGTAAAAACCAGAGATTTCGGTGAACAGACCGTTTCGGAAGAAAAAATAATAAATTTTCCCGCCGGACTTTTTGCCTTTGAAGAACAGCATAGGTTCATAATGCTGTCACCGCTGGGAGAAAATGTTTTCCCCGCGTGGCTGCAAAGCGTTGATGATGAGGATCTTTGCTTCATCGTTTACGACCCGGAGCAGCTTACGGATAATTATTCCGTTACAATAGACGGAGAAAGCCTTTCCGCCGTCGGTTCCAAAGACGGGGATAAGCTGCGTTATCTTGTGCTTGCGGTAGTTCCCGAGGAATATAAGAATACCACGGTGAACCTTAAAAGTCCTATAATCATAAATACCGAAAAAATGCTCGCGGCGCAGACGATCGCCGCAGAGAATTACCCCATTAAATTCCCTATTTTTCAGAAGGAGGGAATGTAAATGCTGGTCATAACCCGTAAGAACGGCGAGGAAATGCGGATAGGCGAAAATATCCGTATCACCGTTGTTGAGACTGCAAAGGACAGAGTTAAGATCGGCATTGACGCTCCGTCCGATGTGAGGATAATCCGCAGCGAACTTTTCGATACGGAAAAATTCAATATACAGGCGGCTGTCCATAAACCCGCCGCTGACCTTATCTCAATGATAAAAAATCAACAGAATTCAAATAATTGAGTCTGTTATGAAAGGATGATAGTTTATGTCAAGTATTGATACCAGAAACAGATATGCGGGACTTATTTCCGGTCTTGATACGGAAGAAATGGTCAAATCCATGTCCGCACTTACCAAGAACCGTATAAATTCCCAGAAACAAAAACTCCAGAAACTCCAGTGGAAACAGGAGGCATACCGTTCCATCATTTCCAAGATATCGGATTTCAAGCAGAAGTATCTCGATATCCTCAGTCCTACATCTATCAAGGCAAATGCCATAATGAGAAAGTTCACTGCAACTTCCTCAAATGACAAGATAGTTTCCGCAACTGCCGCAGCAGGCGCAACTCCCGCTAAATATGTCATCAAGTCCGCTCAGTCTGCAAAGGCTGCAACCGTTACTTCAAACGGTTCCGCAGCAGCAGGCGAAGTTGCACTTGACTTTTCAAACAACATCGAGGGCAGAGACTATACTCTCACCGTTGACCTTGACGGTGCTTCAAAGTCTATAACATTCAAGGGCGGTGCAGACGAAGCAGAGTCAAAGCAGAATTTCCTTACGGCTGTAAACGCTGCTTTTGAAGGCGTAAAGAGAGCCGATCAGAGCTTTGAGTTCAAGGACGGCGGAAATATGCTCTCCTTCAACAGCGCGGACGACGGCGTTTTCCATACTTTCAGCATAGGTTACAACAAAGAAGGCGTCGGACTTGAAAACACCGCATACAGCAGGATATCCACATCTTCAAAGCTTGGCGATGTTGCTTTTGCCCAAGAACTCAAGTCAGAGGACGGAACATATAAGATCAACATCAACGGCGTGGATTTCTCATTTACCAATGATACAAAAATTTCCGAAGTCATTGATACCGTAAATAAATCAAGCGCAGGCGTAACTATGTCCTTCAGCAACGTTTCCCAGACATTCAAGCTGGAAACCAAGGACACAGGCGCAGGTCAGAAGATCGATATGTACCAGTCAGAGGGCAATCTGCTGAACTCACTGTTCAACATTGATCCTTCACAGATGCAGGCTACCGAAGCCGCAAAGGGCAAGCTTACATATGACGGCAACGCTACGGCTGCCGTAAAGATCGACAGTGACCTTGCTTTAAAGCTGAAATCAGGTTTTGATCCCGGCGATAATACCGAATACAAGATAAAAATAACTCTCGATGGCGGAGAAGAAAAAGAACTTACACTTGATTTTTCAAATTGGGACAAACCCGATGACGGCACATTTGATGATGCAACAATATCTTTGAAGCTTGCACAGGCATTCTCGGAAGCTTATCAAGAAGCGGATCCCGATGGCGAACTTCCGTCAGACGTAAATATAAGCTACAAGAACGGTCAGATAGTTGTAAGTTCCCAGAATACGCAGGTCAAGTTAGATGCTGCCGAGGATAGTTCAATTATTTCCGGTTCTCTCGACACTAAGCAGAAGCTTACCGCCAACGAGACATACAAGATCTCCGACAAGAACGAAATGAAGTTCATGGTCGACGGTAAGGAAGTTACCGTTACAGAAGCTTCCGGTGGCGCGGGAATTCTTATCAACGACCTTGTAAAAGCGGGCGTTGTTAAAATGCAGAGCGACGGGACCATTCTTGCGGCGGGAGATATTTCCCTGCCCGACGGCGAAGTTGACTCCGACGCGTCAAAGTTCCTGACAGATGTTTTCGGAAAGACATCGGGAATTCAGGGCGCTAAAGACGGAGACATTTTCACCACATACGGCGCAAACGGAACTATTTCCGTAAGCAGCGACGGTGAGAATTTCACCACATACACAAGTGCGAATAACTCTTTCACATTTGACGGAACTACATTTGATATTTCCAATGCAAAGGATTTTGTTGCCGAGACAGAGGACGACTACATCACCGTTGAAACTTCCAAGGACACAAGCGGTCTTAAAGACGTTATCAAGGGATTTGTTGAGGATTACAACAAGCTGCTCTCCGATCTTTACGGTGAAACTTCCACATCAAGACCAAAGTCCAGCGGTTCATACTATGATCCTCTTACCGAAGAACAGGAAGAGGAAATGTCCGATAAAGAGATCGAAAAGTGGAACGAAAACGCTAAGACAGGTCTCCTTTACCGCGATACGACCGTTAATAAGTTCCTTTCCGAACTGAGAAGCACAATGAGCAAGTATGTTGACGGCTTCGGTCTCAACGATATGGGCATACATCTTACCGATTCATGGACAGACAACGGTAAGCTTGAAATAAACGAAAGCGAGCTTGACAGTGCAATTGCCACATACGGCGACAAGATCGCGGACTTCTTCACAGATCCGGATAAAGGTCTTGCTGCAAGACTTGAACAGACAGTTGAAAAGGCTATCTCAACAAAATCTAAAAGTTATGGTTATCTTACTTCAATGGCAGGTATGGAAAATACCAAGACCGATACCGATAACCTTATTTACAGAGAGATGGCATCTATCCAGAAAGTTATCGACAGACTCAACGAAAAATACGAAGCTGAGCAGGAACGTTACTGGAAACAGTTCTCTGCACTTGAAACTTATATGGCACAGATGCAGGGTCAGATGTCTTACTTCACAGACAACTCAACAAGCTCTTACTAAGTTAAAAATTAACTAAGTTAATTTCTAAAAAGGCAATATCCCGCCGGCAAATGCTTGCATGGACGCGGCATACGGCAAGGAAGCTGACAGGGACGTCACCACACGGCAAGGACGCCGAGTATCTGCATGGAAAGCGGCATACGGCAAGGAAGCCGCAAACAGCGAGGGAACGCAGTGAGCGGCAGGGATGCGGCAGCGGGATCATCGGCAGGGCAGCGGTAATAATTTCCGTTCCCTGCACGGTATTGCCTTAAAAAATAGAAAGGAAATGGTCATAGTGTTGCAAAATCCGTATCAGAAATATATGCAGCAGAATGTAACAACAATGACTCCGGGGCAGCTTGTAGTCGCACTTTATGATAAAGCTATCACCGAACTTAACAAGGCTATATATTTCATTGAGGAAGAGCCGAGTATTCCCAAGGCGCATAATTCCATAACAAGAGTTGCGGATATTGTTGACACACTTGATTCGCATCTTAAAGAAAAATATGAGATATCGCAGAATCTTGCTTCAATGTACCAGTATTTCCGTGAAAATCTTATACAGGCAAACATAAAGAAGGACGCGGAGATACTTAAAGGGTTACTTCCGTTTTTCCAAGAGTTAAGAGACGCATTTGCAGAAGCCTCAAAGGGGTTCTGATAAAAACAGGGAGGCTGCTATGAATAGAATTTTTGATCTTGTTGACCAAAAGGCGCAGCAGATGGAGCGATACAGTGAGATCACCAACCGTATGCTGTATGAAGACATAGACGGCGTTGGGGAACTTATAGAAGAGCGACAGAAGCTGATAACCGCCATGGACGGGATCTCTCTGGACATAAAAAAGTACATAAACGAGCAGTCCATGGAAAATCGTGAAACGCTTAACAGGCTCATGCAGTTCGAGGATATAGAAGGGCTCAACGGTGAACTTGTGGAGCTTCAAAGCAAGATAAGACATATCCGTGAATTGCAGGACAAGATAATAAAGGACGATCAGAGTGCATACAGCCGTTTGGGAGAGATGCGTGACGAATTGCGGGAACGTCTTGAACAGTCGGCTAAAGGCAAAAAAGTGATAGATTATTTTTCCAATACTTCCACGAATGTAAATAAAGGAAAAAGGTTGAATATTTCAAATTAATGTGTTACAATATAATGTAACGCTTTGTGCAAAGAACAGATTGCCGGGCTTATTATCAGTCCGGCAATATAATTAATATGATGCATTATGCGTTATGCGTCTGTAGCTCAGTTGGATAGAGCGTCAGACTCCGACTCTGAAGGTCGCAGGTTCGACTCCTGTCAGGCGCACCAATTAGAAGCCCCGGAAGGGGCTTTTTCTGTTCTTTTTTATCTTTTGTTTTGCATATAACTTTTTTTGATTTTTTGGGGCAAATGTAAAAAGGGGCGAAGTTTGCTTTTCTTAAAAAGCGATAGTAAAAATTTCTTTTTACCACTCATGCGAGGGGCAAACCTGAGCGGGCGTTTAAGAACGCTGTTCTTATCTTTTCGTTTATCTTATAACCCCTTTTACCTTATCATGCGAGGGGCAGACAACCATAAGGGAAGGGGAAACCCGACCGCCCCTATGGGCGCTCGCACGGTTTTCCCCTTCCCTTAGTTTTTCTCCCCTCGCGCTCCCCACTTTCCTTCAACCTTTCCCCTTCCGCGCTCGCTATCCTAAAGTTGAAATTATAGAAGAATTTTCTTCGTACTCTATGACATAGATCATTGAGTCAACAGGAACCCTAAGTTTTGTTTATCTTAGTAAAAGAGTTCTACTGTTAGTTTGATATTCAACAATTATAGAGTTCTAAACAATAGATTTTCTTTTTGCGGAGTTCTCTCATGTTTAGAACGCTTATTCTTCTTTAATTTTCATCTAATATTAGAACGCTCGTACTAAGATAAGCAAAACTAAAGAACCCGTAGCCAACGCTTTCCACGTTCAAGAGTTCTAAAAAACCTTTTCTATAATATTAGCTTTAGCATAGCGAGCGCGGAGAGAGATGGGGTTAGGAAAAGAGGGGCGCGGGGGGAGAAACGCAGGGGAAGGGAGAACCCGGCGAGCGCCTAAAGGCGCGTTCGGGTTCTTCCTTCCCTGAAGTGTCATCCCCCCGAACGATTAGGCAAAAAGGGTTATATGCAAAATAAAAGATAAGAAAAAGCGAACTAAAGAACCCTCACCGACCGTCCCCCACCCCCCATCCCCCCACCTTCCCCTCAACATTGAAAAAAGCTCTTGATTATTGTGTGGAGTGTGTGGTATAATAGTAGTGTAAATGTTTGCTGTTAAAGAAATAATATGAAATGATTTCCAATCCGAAAGGAGAGATATCCCCGGTATGAAAAAATGGCTCATCGGTAAGCCTGACCCGAACGCTGTAGATACGCTTTCGGTCAACGGCGGGCTGACACGCCTGTGCGCAGGAGTCCTTGCCGCAAGGGGAATAGATACCGTAGAAAAAGCCGCGGACTTTTTTAATCGGAATGATGATGAAGATGTGCTGTCCGATCCGTTCCTTATAAAGGATATGCGCGAAGCTGCGGATATTATATCGAATGCCGTGGAAGAAGGCAAAAAAATATGCGTTTACGGCGATTATGACTGCGACGGGATAACCGCCTGCGCATTGCTGTATTCGTACCTTGAATGTATGGGCGGAAATGTCTGCTATTATATAAATCAGCGCAGCGAAGGCTACGGTATGTTCTCGGGCGCAATAAAAAAACTTGCCGATGACGGCGTGGAACTTATCGTTACGGTGGATAACGGCATATCCGCCATCGAAGAAGCAAAGCTTGCCGCTGAACTGGGCATGGAACTCGTTATAACAGACCACCACCAGCCCGGAGAGATACTCCCGCAGGCGGCTGCGGTAGTCGATCCGCACCGAGCGGACGATCCGTCTCCCTTCAAACAGCTCTGCGGCTGCGGAGTGGCACTTAAACTTGTCGCGGCAATGGACGGCGGGGATCATTCTATGGCTATGGAACAATTCTCCGATCTGGCGGCGATAGCTACGGTGGCGGACGTCGTTCCGCTTCTGGGCGAAAATCGGGAAATAGTCCGAAAAGGTCTCCATTACCTTGAAAATACGGAAAATTTCGGCTTACAGGCACTTATGGAGATCGCATCGGTAAGACCGCCCGTTTCTTCGGTAACGGCTGCGTTCTCAATTGCTCCGAGGATAAATGCTTCGGGAAGATTCGGTTCCGCATCGGACGCTTTGGAAATGCTTATCTGCGAGGATCGCGAAAGAGCAGCGGAACTTGCCGAAAAACTCAACAGACTTAATTCGGAAAGAAAAAAAGTGGAAGCGGATATTTTAGAGGAAATATACGGGAAAATTTCTGAAAAGCCTTCAATATTGTATGAAAGAGTGCTGTTTATTTACGGCGAAGGTTGGCATCATGGCGTTATAGGGATAATCGCGGCAAGACTCTGCGAAAAATTCGGGAAACCTGCATTCGTGCTTTCCGACGACGGAGAAATGGCAAGAGGTTCCGCAAGAGCGCCGGAGGGATTTTCCGTGCATAAAGCGCTTTCCGCTTGCTCGGAGCATCTCGGGAAATTCGGCGGACACAGCGGCGCAGGCGGTTTTTCACTTTCTAAGGAAAATATAGATAAGTTTGACCGCGCATTACAAAAATATGCGGCGGAAAATTTCCCGTCAATGCCCGTTCAGCCGCTGAGAGCCGATAAAGTCATACTCCCGGAAGAACTGAATGTGGAAAATGTTTCATCACTTGAGATCCTTGAACCTTGCGGCGAAGGGAACCCGTCTCCGCTGTTTGCGGTGCTTTCCGCAAAAATACAGAGAGTTTTTTCTCTTTCCGAGGGGAAACATACAAAAATAGAATTCTTATACGGGGATTTGCCTGTAACAGGCTTGCTGTTCGGACAGAAAACAGATGAATTCCCTTACAGACCGGGAGACACGGCGGATATGCTTGTATCGCCTGAAATAAATACATATAACGGAAAAACTTCCGTAAACGTAAGGATCGCCGATATCCGCAAAAGCGGTATACCGCAGAAAAAATATTTTGCCGCAAAGGAAACATATGAATGTTTCAAACGCGGAGAAAAGATCCCCGCTGCTCTGCTTGAAAGGATAATTCCTCAAAGACAGGAACTCGAAGCGGTCTACAGAGCGATACCTCCCGAAAATTCAGCGCCGCTGGATGCGGTCTATGCTTCGGTCTGCTCGGAAAGTATGAATTACTGCAAATTCCGTATTGCCGCCGATGTTTTCGATGAAATGAAACTTGCGGCTGTGGATATTTACAGCGAGACCGTTCGCAGACTAAAGGTCAGCAAAAAGGTTGATATCGAAAATTCCACAATATTGCAGGAACTTAAAAGAACAGCTGCGGTGACAGCTTAAAACCGTTATTAAAATATCCGAAAAAGGAGAGGAAACGATCATGGCTAATAAACCCGAAACGGTATACACAATTGACGCTCTTATCCAGAAAATACTTTATGACGAGAAACAGTACGATCTCAGCAAGATCGTTTCCGCTTATGAATTCGCGGCAAAAGCTCATGCAAATCAGGTGCGTTCTTCGGGCGAACCGTACATAACTCACCCGCTGGCAGTGTCGTTCATTCTTCTTGAACTGGGAATGGATACAGATACCATCTGCGCGGCAATGCTCCATGATGTGGTGGAAGATACGGACGTTACTCTGGAAGAAATACGCAAACGTTTCGGACAGGACGTTGCAATGCTTGTGGACGGCGTTACAAAATTGGGAAAGATCCCTCTTTTCACAAAAGAGGAACAGCAGGCGGAAAATGTCCGCAAGATACTTCTTGCCATGTCGCAGGATATAAGAGTTATCATCATAAAACTCTGCGACCGTCTGCACAATATGCGTACGCTCCATTACCGCCCCGCGCATAAACAGCGGAACACCGCTCTTGAGACCATGAATATATATGCTCCGATCGCTCACCGCCTTGGAATGAGAACTATCAAGGACGAGATAGAGGATCTTGCTTTCCGCTACCTTGACCCGTTCGCATACAGCGAGATAGAGCAGATGTTAAGCATACGCAGCGATAAGCGGGAAGCTTTCATCGAGTCTATAAAACAGCAGATAGCAGACCGTTTCGCGGGAGAAAATTTTGCAAAGCCGCCTACGATAGAAGGACGGGTAAAATCCGTTTACGGAATCTACAAAAAAGCTTTTATGCAGAATAAAAGCTTTGACGAGATATATGATAAATACGCGGTGAGGATAATAGTTGATACCGTAAACGAATGTTACAACGCGCTCGGTATCATACACGATATGTTCAAACCGATACCTAACAGGTTCAAGGACTATATCGCAACGCCTAAATCAAATATGTACCAGTCGCTGCATACTACCGTTATCGGCAGAGAAGGCATTCCTTTTGAAGTGCAGATAAGAACTTGGGAAATGCACCATACCGCCGAATACGGAATTGCCGCTCACTGGAAATATAAAGAGGGTATAAGCGGCAAAGATAAGCTCGAGAACCGCCTTGCATGGATAAGACATATCATTGAAGCGCAAAAGGAAACAGATGACGTTGAGGAGATCGTCCGCACCATAAAGAGCGACCTTGCGCCGGAGGAAATTTTTGCGTTTACTCCAAAGGGAGATATGGTAACTCTCCCCAGCGGCGCAACGATAATCGACTTTGCATATGCTATCCATACGGAAGTCGGAAACAAGATGAAAGGCGCAAAAGTTGACGGCAAACTGGTATCCCTTGACTATCAGCTAAGCACGGGCGAGATCGTGGAAATAATAACTTCCAAAGACCCCGATCACGGTCCTAACAGAGCATGGCTCGACATATGCAAGACAAATGAAGCAAAATCCAAGATACGCTCATGGTTCAAGAAGGAGCGCCGCGAGGAAAACATTATAAAGGGCAGGGAAGAAGTTGAAAAAGAACTTAAACGGAACTTTATAAGAGTTCCCGAAGAGGATCTTGCGGACTTTTTCTCGGAGGATATGAAGCGGCATAACTGCGCGACACTGGACGATTTCTATGCAGCTGTAGGTTACGGGGGAGTTATACTTTCCCGAATGATACAGCGGCTGAAAGATAAGTACAATAAATATTACGGTCAGAACGAAACGGAAATAAAACCTTTTGTTCCGAGGAAAAATCCTACGGGAGTCATTGTGGACGGTCAGGAAAATGTTCTGGTGAAATTTTCACAGTGCTGCAATCCTGTTCCGGGAGATGATATAATCGGTTTTATTACACGCGGACACGGTGTTTCGATACACAAAAAGGACTGTGAAAATTATGTAAAAGCCGTAAATTCGGGAGTTGAACCGGAACGCTGGGTAGCGGTGCATTGGGGCGGCGCGCCTGCCAGCGGAAATTCTCCGATGTATAAAGTTACGCTGGATATCGTTTCAAGTGAAAATATCCTGCTTTTAGCGGACGTTTCGCGGACTTTGGCGGATATGCATATCCCTGTTTCGGAAATTTCCGTAAAAGAACTTAAAAACGGCAACAGCAGTATTTTTGTAACAATAAGCACTGCGGGAGTTTCACAGCTTGAAAATATAATTCTGAAGATAAAAAAGCTTCCTAAAGTAATAAGCGTTGACAGAACATAGCAGGCTGAGCCTGCTATAAGATTTGAGTGTTGAGAGTTAAGAGCAGGCTGAGCCTGCACGCATTCAGGCGGGGCTTTGTTATTTTCCGCAAAATATACCGTGCATTAAGACAGGCGTTTTTACTCCACTCTTGTACAAAGTGTCAGCTTTGCCATATATATTTATAAAATTTAATTCTGAGGAAAAATTATATGAAGATAATTAAAATTTTACCTGCGGGAATGTTCGCGGTGAACAGTTATATCGTAGTTTCCGATGCGGGAAACGCCGTGCTCATAGACGCTCCCGAAAATGCGGGGAAAATACTTTCCGAAATTGAAAAGAGCGGCGCAAAGCTTGAAAAAATATTGCTTACTCACGGGCATTGCGACCACATAGAGTCACTTGCGGAAATTGCCGAAAAAACAGGCGCGGAAGTTTTCATTCACAAATTTGACGCGGGAAAACTTACGAACGACTATGAAAATCTTTCGGAATATTTTTCGGCATATCTTGACGCTCCCGCACGTCATTTTGAAAACGCAAATACCGTTTCGGACGGCGATATTATAAAGCAGGACGAACTGGAATTCCGCGTTCTGCATACTCCGGGACACACGAGCGGAAGCGTCTGCTATATTATTGATGATGTTATGTTCAGCGGAGACACGCTTTTCCGCGATTCAATAGGCAGAACGGATATGCCGGACGGAAATTATTCCGTGCTTGCAAAAACTCTTGAAATGCTGACGGAGATAACGAAAAATTACCGCGTTCTACCGGGGCATAATGAGGAAACTTCTTTAAACCGCGAAAAAGCAAGTAATCCGTTTTTGAACGGAAATATGTTTGACTTTTAAAAGGATAACAAGATGGTAATTTCATTTATAGGAAATAATTTTAAATATGAGATCGAAGCGGTGACAAAATTATTTCTGCCGCTGCAAAATTTTGAATTTCTTTTTGAGGAGATCCCCGAAAATGCGGATAATTACTGCATCGTAAAAAGAGAAAAAGACAGTGACGGATATTTTCTTTCGGTAAATGTTTTGCTGAACGGTGAAAAGCGGGAAATTTCCCAAAGCGAAAGCGGGGGATTTTCCGATGAAAAGGACGAAGCTGTCCTTTGTCAAAGCCTTTATAAGATCCTTCGGGAATTAACGGGGATAACGCCGCCGTGGGGCTGCATGACGGGGATCCGTCCCGTTAAAAAAGTAAACAAACTGCTTGATGAGGGAAAAACAAAAGCGGAGATCTTCGGCATACTGAAAGAAAAATATTTTGTTTCCGACGAAAAGCTTGAACTTGCTTTCAGGACTGCGCTTGCCCAGTCAAAAGCGCTGAAAATGCTTGATAAGCGGTCGTTTTCGCTTTATATTTCCATACCGTTCTGCCCGTCAAGGTGCAGTTACTGTTCGTTTGTGAGCCATTCCATAGAAAAGCCCGAAGCTAAAAAATTGATAGTTCCTTATGTGGACAAGCTTTGTGAGGAAATTGCGGAACTTTCGCTTATTGCAAAACAATTGGAACTTCGGCTCGACACAATTTACATCGGCGGGGGAACGCCTTCGGCACTTTCGGCGGAAATGCTTGAAAAATTGATGTATTCCGTTAAAAAAAGCTTTGACATTTCAAAAATACATGAATATAATGTAGAAGCAGGGCGTCCCGATACAATTACCGAAAAAAAGCTTGAAATTATCCGCGATCTCGGCGCAGCGAGAATTTCGGTAAATCCGCAGACAATGAACGACAGCGTTCTTGCGGCTATCGGCAGACGGCATACCGCAAAGGATACTGTTGAAGCCTTTCATGCTGCCCGTAAACTTGGCTTTGACAACATAAATATGGACACTATCGCGGGACTTCCCACGGACACTTTGCAAGGCTTTGAACATACCATCGAAACGCTCTGCGGTCTTGATCCCGAGAGCATAACCATTCACACGCTGACGGTGAAAAGAGCGTCGCGGCTTTTCCCCGAAAAAGATGAGATCCCCGATAATAATATCGGGGAAATGGTAAGCTTCGGGCAGAAAAAACTGCTTGACGCGGGGTATATCCCCTACTACCTCTATCGGCAGAAAAACACTGTTGAAAATCTTGAAAACGTAGGATTTGCAAAAGAGGGTCATGAGTGCCTCTACAACATTTACATAATGGAGGAGGCACAGACGATCCTTGCGGCAGGAGCGGCGGGATCCACAAAGCTTGTGGACGCGGACACGGGGAAAATAGAGCGTATTTTCAATTATAAATTCCCTTATGAATATATTTCCCGCTACGAAAAAATGATGGAGAAAAAAGCGGGGATCACGGAATTTTTCAATAATTTATCGGAGCAAAAAAATGGATAAGGACGAACTTATAAAATATGTTTCGGAGGAATATGATATTTCCCCCGAATATCTCTGGGAAAGCACTCCGGACGCATTTGTTTTCAGAAGAAAAAATAACCGCAAATGGTTCGCCGTCGCAATGGAAATTTCCAAAAGAAAACTTGGTATTGACAGCGATGAAAAGGTTTATATACTCGATGTAAAATGCGATCCGCTGATGTTGGGTTCATATCTTGAACAGGACGGATTTTTCCGCGCATATCATATGAATAAAGAAAAATGGCTCACAGTTTTGCTGGACGGTTCGGTGAACCGTGAGGATATTATTTCCGCTCTGGATATGAGTTACGAACTTGCGGATAATAAAAAGAAAAAGCGTACATAATTTTAATTAAAATAAATTATGCGGGAATTCCGCAAAATATATAAGGAGGAAATTTTTATGAGCATTAATTTTGATGAGATCAAAGCAGGCGCAAAGGACATTTTCGACAAGGCTGCCGCAAAGGCAAACGAGGCTATCGACTATTCCAAAACTCAACTCGACAGAGGACAGCTTCGTGCAAAGATCAAAGAAGAATACTGCAAGTTGGGCAAAATTTGCTACGATATGCACGAATGCGGAGACGACCGCACAGGCGAGATGAAGCAGGTCATAGGCATAATAAAAGGTCTGAAAACCAAGCTTGAAGAAGCCGATTCTGCCGTTAATGCAAAGAAAACCAAAGAATGTAAATTCTGCGGAACTGCAAACGATGCGGTAAGCGTTTATTGCTCAAAATGCGGAGAAAAACTCTGATCTATGAAGAAAAACGAATTTTACAACATTGAAATTACAGGCATGACAGCCGAGGGAAACGGCGTCGGACGCGCGGAGGGTATGGCGGTTTTTGTGCCCCATACCGCCGTGGGCGACGTTATTTCCTGCAAGATCGTCAAAACCGCAAAAAACTATTGTTACGGAATAATTGATAAAATCATCACGCCGTCCGAGAATAGGACGGAAAGCGATTGCCCAGTTTCGGAAAAATGCGGCGGCTGCACGTTCCGCCATATAAAGTATTCCGCCGAACTTGAAATCAAGGACAAGCTTGTGCGGGACGCTTTTTTTCGTATAGGCGGATTTGAAAATATCCCGGTTGATGAAATTTGCGGCGGAGAAGAAAATTTTTACCGCAACAAAGCTCAATATCCCGCTGCGGAAATTGACGGGAAAGCTGTCTGCGGATTTTATGCAAAGCGCAGCCATCGGGTAATACCGTTCACTAAATGCAGATTGCAGCCGGAAATTTTCGGGGAAATTTCGGAATTTTGCCTTGATTTTGCAAATGATAAAAAAATTCCCGCTTACAATGAGGAAACTCGGAACGGGATAATTCGGCATATTTACATACGCCGCGGTTTCCATTCGGGAGAGATAATGTTATGCATTATTGCAAAAGATAAAAGCAGGATAAACGATCTTTATATGCTTGCGGAAAATGCAATAAAAAAATTTCCCGAAATAAGATCTGTAATTTTAAATATAAATCCCGAAAATACAAATGTTATACTCGGAGAAGAAAATATCACTCTTGCGGGGGAAAATGAAATTACCGATATTTTGTGCGGGAAAAAGATCACTCTTTCGCCTATGTCGTTTTATCAGGTAAATACGGCGCAGGCGGAAAAGTTATATTTTCAGGCTATGGAATATGCGGATCTGAACGGCGGAGAGACCGTTCTCGATTTATACTGCGGAGCGGGTACGATAGGGCTTGCATTTTCGGAAAAAGCGGGAAAGATCATCGGCTGTGAGATCGTTCCCGAAGCGGTTGAGAACGCAAAGAAAAACGCCGAAATAAACGGCGTAAAAAATGCGGGATTTTTCTGCGGTGATGCGGGAAAAATTGCAAAAAAACTTGCGGACGAAAAAACTTCTCCCGATATAATAATTATCGATCCTCCGAGAAAAGGCTGTGATGTTCTTACACTGGACAGCATGGTAAGGATGTCTCCGAAAAAGATAGTTATGATATCCTGCGACCCTGCCACCGCAGCACGCGATGCAAAATATCTTTCGGGAAACGGATATTTTCCTCAAAAGGCAAGGGCTTTTGACCTTTTTCCAAGGACGGGGCATGTGGAGACGGTGGTATTGATGTCGAGAGTCAAGGGCTGAATGAATGGGTGCATATTATGGAACTCGATCATTTGAAAATAAAAATGTCCGATGGGTATATGTACGGCGGGAATCAGAGCCTTTTCGGAAAAAATTCTCTCCGCAGCGGCTGCGGCATGATAGCTGCCTGCGATCTTATACTTTATTCAAAAGGCAAACGCTTTATTGATTTTTCCGAATATGCAGCATATGTATGTAAATTCCGCGATGAAAAAGCTTATTTTCACAGCAGGAACCCTATAGGGATATTCCCGGGAAAACTTGTTAAACTTATAAACAGCGAACTTACTTCGGGAAAAGTCAGATTTATCAGCCGCAGAAAATTTTCCGCCGAAAGTCTGCAAAAATTTATTTATTCGTCTATCCTTGCGGATATGCCTGTTATAGTCAGGGTAGGTCTTAACGGCAAAAAATTTCCTTACAGGATAACTTTCCCCGCACGCGGAGAAAATTCCCGCCGAGGGAAAACGGATTGGCACTATATCACCGTTACGGGGATATCCGATAACGGGAAGATAATATTTTCATCATGGGGCGGGCGCGGTGAAAGTTCCTGCAAAATGCTTTACAGATATTTCGGCATAACGGGCGGGATCATAACTTTTGAAGATCTGACCGTTCCGAAAAAATCAAAAAATTAATAAAAAAATTACATACCATGGTTACAGTAGCCATAAAAATATTGTAAAATTAATAAGAACGCCGTGGGGTGCTTTTGCGGCGCTGCGGCTGTCCGAAAAATGAAAGGAAGTTTTAAAATGGCTGATGAAAAGAAAAAAGGCATTGTTTCCGAATTCAAGGAGTTCATTGCCAGAGGCAACGTCATTGATATGGCTGTCGGTATCATTATGGGCGGCGCGTTTACTCCTATCGTAAATTCGCTTGTAAATGATATTGTAATGCCCTGCGTCGGCATGATAACGGGCGGGATCGATTTTTCCGATAAAAGGATAATACTTAAAGAAGCCGTTGCGGCGAATGAAGAACTTGGTATCGCGGAAGCAGCGGAAGTTGCGATAAGATACGGAAGTCTTATTCAGGTAGTGATAAATTTCCTTATAATTTCGCTGTGTGTATTTTTCCTTATAAAAGCCATAAACAAATTCAAGAAAAAGGAAGAAGAAAAGCCTGAAGAGCCGCCGAAGGAGCCGGAGCCTACAAAAGAGGAGTTACTGCTCGCGGAGATACGCGACTTGTTAAAAGAGAACTCGGTTTCCGAAAAGAAAAAAGAATAGCAGTTACATAAATTAACGCCTGTCGGTATTCCGACAGGCGTTATTTTTTAGAATTATTTCAGACTATTATCGTTACTTTCTGCTCGGAATAGGGTATGGACGGCATGGTCTTTTTCGGCTCCGTCTCGGAAGTAACGGAAGTCTCGGCTCTTTCACTTTCCTGCCGCTCCTGTTCTTCAAAAGGTCCGCGCATTTTTACGGCTTTGCCGTTCTCATCGAGCCAGCCCTGCTCTGCAAAATATTCTTCAAGACAAAGCCCGCTTTTCTTTATTTCATTTGCATAATAAAGCCCTACGAAACGATAATGCCACGGCTCGTAAATTATGTTTGTTACGTCCTGCTTTCCTTTGGGATAGCGCAGGATAAAACCATATTCCGCAGCGTGTTCGTCAAGCCATTTGAAAGCGTCGGTGTTTTCAAACCCGTCGTCGTCCATGCTTTGATATTCTTCGCACATTATATCAAGTGCAAGTCCCGCGTTATGCTCGCTCTCGCCGGGAAGGGCAACTTCCGCAAGAGTGTCCGCATATGCTTCATCATAAGTCATTCCCCGGTTGTCCATTCTGTCTTTTACGCTGTTGTCAAAATTCTGCTGCTGATATTCGATAGTTCTGTATGCCGAGACAACGAGCAGATCTATGCCGTCGTCTTTGGCATCGGAGATCATTCTTTCGAGATAGTCCGCAGCTCTTACATCAAGGTAGTATTCTCTCCAACTCTCGAAAACAACTTTTGTTTCTATCATGTTATCATAATTTTCGGGGAGCGGATTGTCCTTGTTAACAAGGAACATAGCCCATGCGTTGTCTATATTCTCATCCTCCCAAGGGTCGTATTCGGTGGCGGCAGCGGTCTCGGAACCTTCGGTCACGGAAGCGGAAGTGTTCGTCGGCAGCACTTCGTTTTCATCTTCGCCGCTGTTTTTTGTAAAGACAAAGTTTGTAAGTACGAATGCCAATGCTAAAAGAAGCACGGTTATTATAATAAGGTATTTTATTCCGTTCAAAATTTTTACTCTCCTTTTGTTGTGTGATCTCGGTCTTTTGGTTTCGGGCGTTATTTACGGGTATAATTATATCACCATAATATGAATTTTTCAACAATTTGTGAGTAATTTTTCTATATGAGCGGAAATTTGCTGCGGCGGAGAGAAAATGTGTATAAATTGTAAACATTTCCTTTTCCCTCTTGAAATTTGAAACGTATTGGTTTATACTATACTTAGCACTCTAAAAGAAAGAGTGCTAACACTTTTAAAGTCAAAGTGCTAACCATAATATATATTTTTCTGAAAGGGATGTTCCATATGGCTGAAACAAAACAGTTCAAAGCCGAATCAAAACGTTTGCTGGATATGATGATAAACTCCATCTATACTCATAAGGAGATCTTCCTGCGCGAACTCATTTCAAACGCAAGTGACGCTATCGATAAACTTTATTTCAAGTCCCTTACCGATGATAAGGTGGATATGAAAAAAGACGATTTCTGCATATTTATCACTTCCGATAAGGATAACGGCGTTCTGACCATATCCGATAACGGTATCGGAATGACTAAGGACGAACTGGAAAATAATCTCGGCACTATCGCAAACAGCGGTTCACTTGCTTTCAAAAACGAGAACAGCGGCGCGGAGGATATAGATATAATCGGACAGTTCGGCGTAGGCTTCTATTCCGCTTTCATGGTGGCAAAAGAAGTGGAAGTGCGTTCAAAAGCTTACGGCGAGGATAAAGCTTATCTCTGGAAATCCGAAGGCGTTGAGGGCTACACCATCGAAGAATGTGACAAGGACACCGTCGGAACGGAGATCCGTCTTACAATGAAGGATAATACCGATGATGAAAGTTACGACGATTACCTTATGGACTGGAAGATAAAGTCCCTTGTAAAGAAATATTCCGACTATATCCGCTTCCCGATAAAAATGGAAGTTGAACACGATCATCTTAAAGAGGGAACAGGCGTTGATGATGTTCCGCCCGAATATATCACACATAAAGAGATCGAAACTCTTAACAGTATGGTTCCGCTCTGGAGAAAGAGCAAAAATGAGATCACCGATGAGGAATATACAAAGTTCTACCGCGAAAAATTCTATGACTACAACGAACCTCTTGCGCATATCCACACCAAAGCCGAGGGAACGGCTACTTATGACGCGCTTTTGTATATCCCCTCTGAAGCGCCGATGGATTATTATACAAAGGAATTTTCAAAAGGCTTGCAGCTTTTTTCAAGCGGTGTGCTTATAATGGATAAATGCGCGGATCTGCTGCCGGATCATTTCTCATTTGTAAAAGGTCTGGTAGATTCACAGGATCTGTCGCTGAATATTTCCCGTGAAATGTTACAGCATGATAAGCAATTGAAATTAATTGCAAAGTCACTTGAACGAACAATTAAGAACGAACTGAAAAAAATGCTCACCAACGACCGTGAAAAGTACGAGAAATTCTGGAAAGCCTTCGGTTTACAGATAAAATTCGGTATGTACAACGGTTACGGCGTAAATAAAGATCTTCTGAAAGACCTGCTGCTGTTCTACAGCTCGAATGAAAAGAAGCTTGTAACACTGGACGAGTATGTTTCACGAATGAAGGAAGATCAGAAGTACATTTATTACGCAGCGGGCGAAAGCGTCGCAAAGATAGACTGTCTGCCGCAAACGGAAGTTGTCAAGGACAAGGGCTATGAGATACTTTATCTCACGGAAAGCGTGGACGAATTTGCTATACAGATGCTCATGGAATATGAAGAAAAGCAGTTCAAGTCCGTTTCCGCTTCCGATCTGGACATAGAGACTCCGGAAGAAAAGGAAGAGTTCAAGAAGCTTGCGGAAGAAAGCAAAGATCTTTTCGCCTGCATAAAAGAAGCTCTCGGCGACAAGATCAAAGAAGCGCGTCTTTCCGAGCGTCTCAAATCGCACCCTTGCTGTCTTACGAATGAAGGACAGATATCGCTTGAAATGGAAAAGACTTTTGCCGCCATGCCGAACAGCGAACACAATGTAAAAGCGGAGAAAGTTCTTGAACTTAATCCGGAGCACGCGATGTTCAAGACCATGCAGAAGCTTTACGAGACTGACAAAGAAAAGCTTAAAACTTACAGCAAGATACTTTACACACAAGCGCTGCTCATTGAGGGCATGACGATAGACGATCCCCTTGAATTTTCGGAACTTGTATGTGACCTTATGGTAGAAAAGGCATAAATGGTAATAAAACGGTGCAAGGCTTTTGCACCGTTTTAGTTTGTAGATAAATCATAATTATAGTTTTTTTGTCAAACAACAGATTATCTTTTGAAAAACAAATTGCTCTGTATTGCCAAACAGCTCACCGGGCTGTTTGGCAAGGCTTAAATTACAAGTAATCGTTAATGCCAAGGGGAACGCTCTCTCTTGCAGAGCGTTCCCCTCTTGCCGCTTACGCGGCAATTCACCCCTTTGCAGAGGCGCCTTCGTATGAGGAATTTCGCGCTCTGCGGAGCGCGACAAGGGCTCCGCCCCTTGACCCCGCCAGCGCGGCTGCGCTGGACCAGCTTTTCAATTTTGCGCTGCGCGCAAAATTGTTAAAAACTTTTTTGACAGACTGAAACGGTGCAAGGCTTTTGCACCGTTTTTTTATTTTTAGTTACATATCAAAACAATTTATTATATATATTTTTACAATATTAATAAAAAAGTGTATTATGTAAACGCAAAATGTTGTATAATTATTGTGTATTTTTGTATGAAAGAAGGCGGCTCAATGCTTGAGCTTAACAATATCGTCAAGAATTATACCGTTGGTGATACCGAAATACACGCCCTGTGCGGCGTAAGTATGAAGTTCCGCGAAAATGAATTCGTTTCCATTCTCGGACATTCAGGCTGCGGAAAAACTACCCTCCTTAATATTATCGGCGGTCTCGATCAGTATACCAGCGGCGACCTCATTATCAACGGCAGATCTACAAAACAATATAAGGATAAGGATTGGGATACCTACAGGAACCATTCCATAGGCTTCGTTTTCCAGAGTTATAACCTTATCCCGCACCAGACCGTGCTTTCAAATGTGGAACTTGCACTTACCCTGTCGGGCGTTTCAAAAGCCGAACGCAGGAAACGTGCCGTTGAAGCACTGGAAAAAGTCGGTCTCGGCGACCAACTCAATAAAAAACCTAACCAGATGTCAGGCGGTCAGATGCAGAGAGTCGCTATCGCAAGAGCGATCGTCAACGAACCCGATATCCTGCTTGCGGACGAGCCTACAGGCGCGCTTGATTCCGAAACCAGCGTGCAGATCATGGATCTCCTGAAAGAGATCGCCAAGGACAGACTTATAATTATGGTAACGCATAACCCCGAACTTGCGGAAAAATATTCTACAAGAATTATCCGCCTGCTTGACGGTGAGGTGACTGCGGACAGCGATCCCTTTGACGGAAAAGTTCCGGAAAAGACCGACGCTGCCGAGACAGGGAAGAACGAAGTCGTAAAGAAAAAAGCTTCAATGTCTTTCTTTACCGCACTGGCACTTTCCATGAACAACCTTATGACCAAAAAAGGCAGAACGTTCATGACCGCTTTCGCGGGAAGTATAGGAATTATCGGTATCGCGCTCATACTTTCGCTTTCAAGCGGAACGCATGACTACATAGACCGCGTTCAGGAAGAAACGCTTTCAAGTTATCCTCTTACCATAGAAGGCACAAGCATTGACATGACTACCGTTATGACTACAATGATGTCCATGGCACAGGGAAATGAAGAAAATATCGAAGAACGCAAAATTTATCCGCAGAATGTTATGACCGAAATGATGGAAGCAATGTTCGCGGAAATTTCCGCAAACGATCTTAAAAGCTTCAAGAATTTTATCGAAAGCGATGAGTCGGGCATAAACGATCTTGTCAGCGATATAAAATATTCCTATCAGACTCAGCTCACACTTTATAAAGAAGATACTTCCAACGGCGTTTTCAAGGTCAACCCAAGTTCGATCTTTGACGATATGGGTCTTTCGCAAATGGCACAGAACCCTATAATGGCAAGCAGCATGAACGTATGGAGAGAACTTATATCCAAAGAAGAGATCCTTGATTCACAGTATGAGATCCTTGAAGGAAGAATGCCCGAAAATTATAACGAAGTCGTTCTTATCGTAAATAAGTATAATCAGGTAACAGACTATTCGCTTTACACTCTTGGCATTCTCGATGACAGCGAACTTACAGACGCTATCCAAAGGACTATCGACGGCGAAACTGTTGAAGATATAAACTCGGTGGAAAGCATTGATTTTGACGATATTATCGGAACAAAATTCAAACTTCTCCTCAATACCGACTATTTTGAAAAGGACGGAGACGTCTGGGTGGATAAGCGTGACGACTCCATTTTCATGACAGAAAAAGTTCAGAACGCCGAGGAAATAGAGATCGTGGGAATTATCCGTCCTTCCGACAGTACAGCCGCCGCAGGCGAGATCGGAACGATCGGCTATAAGTCGGAACTTATGACACATCTTATAAATAAAGTCAATGACAGCGAAATAGTTAAGGAACAGAAAGATAACCCGGACACAGATATTTTCACCGGCATAGAATTTCCCGAGGCAGAAACGGAAGAAACCGAGCCTATGACAATGGAAGAACTTCAAGCGTATATTGCCACACTTCCTCCCGAGGAGCAGCAGGCAATGGGCGCACAGATACAGCAGGCTTTGCAGATGGGCATGACCGAGGAGCAGGTAGCGGAGGCTTTTTCCGAGCAGATGAATGCGGCACAGACCGATGCAACATATGACGGAAATCTTGCAATAATGGGAGTTTCCGACCTTGACGATCCGAGTTCCATAAGCATTTTCCCCAAGGATTTTGAGTCTAAGGAAGAAATAACCGACATCATCGACGATTACAACAAGCGCATGAACGACAGCGGACAGGAAGATCTTTGTATACAGTATACCGATATCATGGGAATAATGATGAGCAGCGTTACAACGATAATCGATGCGATAAGCTATATACTTATTGCGTTTGTGGCAATATCTCTTGTAGTTTCCTCAATAATGATAGGTATCATCACATATATTTCCGTTCTGGAAAGAACGAAGGAGATCGGTATCCTCCGTGCAATAGGCGCGTCAAAGAAAGATATTTCCCGCGTGTTCAATGCCGAAACGCTTATTGTTGGATTTACGGCAGGCGCGATAGGAATTATCACCACGCTGCTGCTGAACATTCCGATAAACATGATAATAACGCATCTCACCGATGTAAAGGGACTTTGCGAACTTCCGCCGGTGGGAGGAGCGATACTTGTAGTTATAAGCATGGCTCTTACGCTTATTGCGGGACTTATCCCGTCGGGTGTTGCGGCAAGGAAAGATCCCGTTACGGCGCTTCGCACCGAATGATGATCTGATATTATGTCAAAAAAGCCCCGTTCTTGTTACGCAAGAGCGGGGCTTGGTCTGTTAAAAAAGTTTTTAACAATTTTGTGCGCAGCGCAAAATTGAAAAGCCGGTCCGGCGCAGCCGCGCTGGCGGTTTCCAAAGGCAGAGCCTTTGGTCGCGCAAACGAACGCAGTTCGTTTTTCGCAGTAGCGCGAAATTCTCCTTACGAAGGCGCCTCTGCAAAGGGTGTGAATAAAACGACGCAAGCGTCGTTTCCGCTGAAAGCGGCAAGAGGGGAACGCTTCTGCAAAAACAAACTTCGTTTGTTTGAGAGCGTTCCCCTTGGTATTAGCGGTTATTGTAATTTAAATCTTGCAAAACAGCCCGGTGAGCTGTTTTGCAATAAAGAGCAATCCGTTTTCAAACAACCATATTTTTTCGACAACTCAATCGTTAAAATAACTTTTAACAATATAATAATTACATTCTTCTCTTGGAGCGCGAGGAGATCTTTTTCATCTTGCGCCTGCGCTTTCGCGTCGCAAGAATATATACCG
Source organism: uncultured Clostridia bacterium (assembly GCA_947625915.1). Classification (GTDB taxonomy): domain Bacteria; phylum Bacillota; class Clostridia; order Oscillospirales; family Ruminococcaceae; genus RGIG8773. Next base: position 75,455 of record CANQPX010000001.1, on the reverse strand, counting down.
TGATATATAATGCTATCAGCACTGCTGCTGCCGCTGCCGCTGCTTTGAACCAGAACGAACCGATAAAGGCTTTTGCCTTCATTATGTTGTAGTCAAGCTGCGAAAGAGCAACGGGATCTTTTGCAACAAGCTCTGCCGTGCATATCACTTCTCCCGAAAGCGAAAGCGTGTACGTTCCGAATACCTGTCCTTTTTCAACAGGAGCAATGACCGCTCCGTCGGCGTCAAGATAACCGTCGGTATTTATTTCGGCTTTAAGATCCGCTCTGTCAAGAGTGTTCGGCCATAATGTGTAGAAATCTTCCGACGGCACAAGCAGAACGTGTTCCGCATTATCGCCGAGTTTTACGGGGATCTCGGTTATCTCTTCGGTCTTGCTAAGGATCTTTTCGTAGGAAAAGGTGTTGAACGCCCATTCGTAAATGTTTTCCTGATCGGTATACTGATCGTTGGCTTTTGTTCCGTCATCATTGTACATGGGTGCGCACATTGTAACAAGAAGATAATTGTTTCCGTCCTTGGTAGCCATTGAGATAAGGTTCCTTCCGGATTCGTCAAGAGTACCGGTCTTGAGTCCGCGGACAGGTTCATAGTAGAACTCTCCGTTCTGGGTCATAGCGTTGGTGTGGTGGATAGTTAACCAACCTTCCTCGTGGTAATTCGTGGCATGGAGCGTGTATTCGGTAGTAGTAGCTATCTCAACGAATTTCGGATAGTTGTCAACGGCATATTTTGCGATAAGAGCCATATCTCGGGCATTGGTGTACTGGTCGTCGTCGTAAAGCCCGTGCGGGTTGACGAAATGAGTTCCGGTGCAGCCTATTTCCTCGGCTTTGGCGTTCATCATGTCGATGAAATTGGGTATGCTCTCTCCGCCGACGTTATACGCAAGTATCCCCGCCGATTCGCAGGCGGAATACATCAGCATCGAATACATCAGGTCATTGGCGGTGATGATCTCTCCGCGGGAATATCCCACCGCGGAAGGATTTTTCCCGTAAAGATCGTCAAATACAACAAGGGGAGCTTCATATTCGGTGTTGTCAAGGTCTTTTACATGGTCGAGAACAACGATGGCGGTCATTATTTTTGTAAGTGAAGCGGGGTACATTTTTTTCGTAGGATTTTTTTCGTAAACGATGATGTCCTTGTCAAGGTTTATGAGTACAGCCGCTTCACTTGAAACGGTAAAGTTCGGCGTAAAGGTGACTGCCGAAGCGGGAATGCATGAGAATATGGTAAAAGTAAATATCGCTGTCATCAGCGCAGCAGCTTTTCTGAAAAATTTCATATTTGTTATAACACCGCCTGACTGCGGTGTATGCTCCTTTCATGTCAAATGGTATACAAATATTATTATAACAGATATTTGTCCGGAATGGAAGGGCTTTTTTATATTTTGTACAATTTTCACCATGTGTACACAATTTTTTGCCTTGTATATGGAAAAACTTGACGATTGAGAAAAAATGTGTTATAATGAACAGTGTAATATTTGTATTTCGGAGGAACTCGGTTTGATTTGCGTAACAGGCGATATGCACGGCGACTACAGCCGCTTCAATGATAAAAATATCAAAAAACTGAAAAAAGGCGATTTTCTTATCGTCTGCGGCGATTTCGGATTTGTATGGGACGGCTCAAAAAAGGAAAAACGCATACTTAAAAAGATCGGCAGGAAACGTTTCTATACAATGTTCGTTGAAGGCTGCCACGAAAATTACGATCTTCTGGACAGTTACCCGGAAGAGGATATGTTCGGCGGAAAGGTAAACGTTATTTCCGGCAGGCTCATGCGCATGAAGCGGGGAAGTATGTTCACGCTCCAAGGACATAAGTTCTTTGCTTTCGGCGGCGGTCAGACCAAGGAAATAGATATCCGCCGCGAATCCCGTACATGGTGGGAACAGGAACTTCCCACTCCCGAAGAAGTTAAGCACGGTATCAGCGTTATGCAGGAAAATAATAACGAAGCGGATTACATAATCACTCATGAACCTCCCGCTTCACTTAAAGAATTCCTCAGCTTCGAGGTAAGACAGATAAGCCATATGCATACTTTTTTCGACGCGGTAAAAAATGACTGCAAGTTCAAAATGTGGTTTTTCGGAAAAGTGCATAAAAACAAGCTTATCCCGCCAAGGTATCAATGCCTTTTCGATGAGGTGGTGCAGATAAAAAGCGCCGAGCCTAAGAAAAAAGGCAGAAAATAAATTTTAAAAGGAGAGATATTTATGCCGCATATTTCGGTAAAAATGCTTAAAGGACGTACCGAGGAACAGAAAAAAGAAGCCGCAAAAAAGCTTACAGCCGCACTTTGTGAGGCTCTGGGCTGCGGAGATACCCACATTACCGTTGGGATAGAGGACTTTACCGCCGAGGAATGGCAGGAAGTTTTCGCAAAAGATATCGAGGGCAAGAAGGATACACTTTACAAAAAGCCTTCATATGACCCGAAAAGTTTGCTTTAATTAAAAATTTCAAGGAGGAAGATCATTATGGCTTGTGTAACGGTTCCGATCGTTGAAGCGGTAATTACAACTATCACCGCAAAAGTTGTTGAAGAAAAAGAAGCAAAGGCGATCAAGAATATCGGTGAAGAAAATTTGCCCGAGCAGGAGAAAATGCCGTTTTCCCGTAAGCTGAAATGGCTGAACAATATGCTCTGGGGCGGCAGCGGTCTGCTCGTTTTCGAGCATATATGGCACTGCGAGATAGTGCCGTGGTTCCCGTTCCTGACGGCGGCGTCGGACGCTGCGGACACAGCAGCAATGCTTCACGAAATGGCAACGGCGGGCGTTGGTATGTCCTTGCTCGTAACGGCTGTATGGCTCGCAATGGTGGGGATAAGTTCCGCTGTGGAGAAAAAGGCGTTAAAGGAACAGACTTCCGAAAATTAAGGGGGAAAATATTATGACTCTGCTTATAACGGTTTTTGCGGCGGCAGTTTGTACAGCCGTCTGGTATAAAACAGATTCGCGGAGCGAGATGAAGCTTGGGACTTTGTGTATGATATATTGGGGAGCGGCTCTGATGTGGCTTGTGGACGCGGTGTTTGAATTCGTTGAAGTTAAGGCGGAATACTTTACACCTGCGCCAAAAGATATGCTCAACGACGCTTTTCTGGGATTTTCGGCAGTGGCACTGGGACTTGTGATATGGCTCGCGGTGCTGCTGATAGAAGACCCTAAAGGCGTTATAAAGGAAACCTTGTTAAAAAAACATTGACTCGGAGAAATTCAATGAATACCGATACAAAACATATCCTTGAAGCCGTGAGGGACGGTTCCATGACCGTGGATGACGCACTTACGGCTTTTAAGACCGCACCGTTTGAAGATATAGGCTTTGCAAAAGTCGATCTTCACAGAAAAATACGGCAGGGCGTTCCCGAAGTGATATACGGCGCGGGAAAAACACCGAAGCAAATTTCGGATATTATTTCCGCAATGAAAAATAACGGTCAGGAACGCGTACTTGTTACAAGGCTGTCAGAAGAAGCGGCTGCGGAAGTTTCAAAAACGCATAAGCTTTCCTATAATAACGATGCAAGGCTCGCATACTGCGGCGAGATCCCCGCTCCCGACGGCATAGGAACGGTGCTTGTGGCTACAGGCGGAACAAGCGATATCCCCATAGCGGAAGAAGCCGCGCTGACGGCGGAATTCCTCGGTAATTCCGTTGAACGGCTGTACGATGTGGGAGTTTCGGGACTGCACAGGCTCCTTTCGCATAAAGAGTCGATCATGAACGCAAGCGTTATAATCGCTGTCGCGGGAATGGAAGGCGCACTTGCAAGCGTTATAGGCGGACTTGCGGACTGCCCGGTGATAGCCGTTCCCACGAGCGTGGGTTACGGCGCATCTTTCGGAGGGCTTTCCGCGCTTTTGTCAATGCTGAATTCCTGCGCGAGCGGAGTTGCCGCTGTAAATATTGACAACGGCTTCGGAGCGGGTTATTTCGCAAGCATGGTAAATCATATGGAAGGGAAAAAATAAAATTATGGGATTTTTGGATAATATCGTAAATAAACTTTCGGGCAAAGGCGATCCCGCAGGACTTGCGGAAAAAGTTATGCAAAAGTTAGACAAAAAATTTCCGCCGCTGCCTGTTCTGAGATTTGAGCCGAAACGTGCGGAAAACCTAAGCGTTTTTGAAACAAAACTGGGCGGCGTGCCGTATTTCCCGAAAGATATGGAATATCCTCTCGATAAGGCGGAAAATCATAAGGACGAGCCGTTAAGACTGCTTGCACAGCTTAATTTTGAAAAATTGCCGCATATCGAAAATTTTCCTCAAAAGGGGATCTTGCAGTTTTTCTGTGCAAGTAATGACGAGGCGGTGTACGGACTGGATCTTGACGATCCTTGCAGTGCAAAAAGTTTTCGGGTCATATATCACGAAAATATCATTTCCGATGAAAGCAAACTGCTTTCGGCGGAAGATATGCCGAAGTTCAGCGATGAATACGGAGAGTTTCCCTTTGAGGGAGAATTTATCCTTGAAGCGGGAAAACCGGAAATGTGTCCGCTGTCGGTGACAAATTATCTGTTTGAAGAGAATGTTACGGAAATTTACAATAAAGTTACCGGAGAAAAAGCAGAAGATTGGTACGACATCGACAATGAAGCTTTTGACGAAATAAACGAAGAAAGAGTTTTTGAAAACACCTGCATAGGCGGGTACCCGTTCTTTACTCAGTCCGACCCGCGTTATGATGATGAAATAAAGGATTGTGATATACTGCTTTTCCAGTGTACGAGCTTTTCTTCGGACGACGGGAAGGACGAAGTTATGTGGGGAGATCTCGGGGTGGGGAATTTCTTCATTCCGGAAGAAAACCTTAAAAAGCTGGATTTTTCCAAAGTCGTATATAACTGGGACTGCGGATAAAATGAAAGGAATTTTATGAAAACATTATATCTTGACTGTAATATGGGAGCGGCGGGGGATATGCTTACCGCCGCTCTTATTGAACTTGTTCCCGAGCCTGATAAGTTTGCGGAAAAACTTAACTCCCTCGGAATACCGAATGTTAAATTTGAAAAACGTTCAGCCGTTAAATGCGGCATAACGGGAACGGGTATGACCGTTACCGTTAACGGTGAGGAAGAAGATGAACATATGCATGAACATCATCACCGCCATGAACATGAGCATGAACATCATGAGCATCACGGACATGAGCATGAACACGAACATCACCATGGGCATCATCATTCGGGTATGCATGATATTGAACATATCGTTTCGCATCTTAACGTTTCACAAAAGGTGAAAAGCGATATCCTTGCGGTGTACGGTCTTATTGCCGACGCGGAAAGTGCCGCGCACGGAGTTCCCGTGACGGAAATACATTTCCACGAGGTGGGAACTATGGACGCTGTTGCGGACATAACAGCTGTTTGTATGCTTATGGAGGAAATTTCTCCCGATGAAGTCATCGCTTCACCTGTGAGGACAGGTTTCGGACAGGTGCAGTGCGCCCACGGGATACTTCCCGTTCCCGCGCCTGCGACAGCGCATATCCTGCAAAATATCCCCATTTACAGCGGAAATATCGAGGGGGAAATGTGTACTCCCACAGGAGCGGCGCTGCTGAAACATTTTGTAACGCGTTTCGGGGAAATGCCCGTTATGAGCGTACAAAAAACAGGTCACGGCATGGGAAAGCGTGATTTTCCCGCCGCAAACTGTTTGAATTGCGTACGCGCAATGCTTGGTGAAACTTCCGACAGTACAGACGTTATGTACGAACTTTCCTGCAACGTTGATGATATGACCGCAGAGGAAATTTCCTTTGCGATGGAAATTCTTTTTGAAGGCGGAGCTGCGGAAGTTTACACCGTTCCGATAGGAATGAAACGCTCCCGCCCGGGAACGCTTTTGCGCGTTATATGCAGCAAAGAAAATAAAGAAAAACTTGTGCGGCTGATGTTTGCGCATACTTCCACCATAGGCATACGCGAAGCGGAAACAAGGCGTTATGTTCTGGACAGAAAAACGGAGATAATAAAAACGCCTTACGGAGATGTACGGAAGAAAATTTCCTGCGGATACGGCGTAAAAAAAGAAAAGTATGAATATGCCGATCTTGCGGAAATTGCAAAAAAACAAGGCAAAAGCATTACGGAAATACGCAAAATGATCGAGGAAAACGAAAATGGCTGACATTTACGAGAAAAAACATCGCCTTGAAGATCATCTTCGGGAACTCGGCAGTATTGCAGTTGCCTATTCTGCGGGAGTTGACTCAACTTTTCTGCTGAAGACCGCACATGATGTTCTGGGAGAAAAAGCGATCGCGGTAACGGTGCGTTCCTGTCTTGTACCTGAAAGAGAATTTGCGGAAGCGGAAAATTTCTGCAAAAGCCTTGGTGTAAAACATATCATTTTTGATATTGATCCGCTTAAAATAAAAGGTTTTTCGGAAAATCCGTCAGACCGCTGTTACATCTGCAAAAAAGAAATATTCGGGCAAATGCGTGAGATCGTAAAAAAGCAAGGCATTTCTTATATTGCAGAGGGTTCAAATGCCGATGATGTGAACGACTACCGACCCGGAATGAAAGCGGTAAAGGAACTTGGGATAAAAAGTCCGCTTCCGGAAGCGGGACTTTCAAAAGCGGATATCCGCAGACTTTCAAAAGAAGAAGGGCTTTCCACATGGGATAAGCCCTCATTTGCCTGTCTTGCGTCAAGATTTGTTTACGGGGAAAATATCACTGCGGAAAAACTTTCTGCTGTAGAAAAAGCGGAAGAATTTTTGCGGGAACTTGAATTTTCACAATACCGCGTAAGAGTTCACGGAAAGATCGCGCGGATAGAAATTTCTCCCCATGAATTTGAAAAAATTCTTATCAGCGGAAATGCGGAAAAAATTTCTTCCTATCTGCATAAGCTCGGTTTTTTGTATGTTGCTCTCGATCTTGACGGTTACAGGACGGGAAGTATGAATACCGAGGATAAGATCAAGGCTGTTTAAATTGAAATTTATCCGCTTTAAACAAAATTACGCCCGTATGCGTGCAGGCTCTGCCTAAACATTTTTCACAGAAAAGCAAACCGAGACCTTCTATGGTTCCTATCATGCCATAGAAGGTCTCAGTCCGTTTTTAATGTTCCTGCATTTTAAACCGTAAGTTCGGCAGTTTCGCCCAAGTCGCCTTTATTTGCGTCAAGTACAGGCTGTACGCAGCCCGCGATGAATTCCTCGACCTGCTGTTCGCTTCGCCCCGTAAAGCTTTCGGGTCTGAGGATAGTTTCCATTTCATCAACATTGATCTTAAAGTCGGGGTCGTTCAGTACACGTTCGATCAAATCGTTCTCCAGCCCTTTCTCTTTAACTTGTTTTCCCGCTTCCATAGCATATGTCCTGAGTTTTTCGTGCAAAGCCTGACGGTCGCCGCCTTTTTTCACGGCGTCCATCATAATGTTTTCGGAAGCCATGAACGGGAGTTCCCGCATTACTCTCTGACGGATAACTTTAGGATATACAACAATATCCGCGGTAACGTTCAGCATGATGTTAAGTATAGCGTCCACTGCAAGAAATCCCTCTGCAACTGAGATCCGCTTATTTGCGGAGTCGTCCAGAGTTCTTTCAAACCACTGCGTACCCGCGGTAAATGCGGGATTAAGTGAATCTATCATAACATATCTTGCCAAAGCCGTAATTCTTTCGCACCGCATAGGATTTCTCTTATACGGCATTGCGGACGAGCCGATCTGATTTTTCTCGAAAGGCTCTTCCATTTCCTTGAAATTCTGTAAAATACGCATATCGTTTGCGAACTTCATAGCTGACTGGGCGATGCCGCTGAGAGTTGCAACTATCTGAGCGTCGGCTTTTCTGGAATAAGTCTGACCCGATACCGGAACGACTGCGTCAAAGCCCATTTCTTCGGCGATAAGTTTTTCCAGTTCTTTCACCTTGTCGGTATCTCCCTCGAAGAGTTCCATAAAAGAAGCCTGTGTGCCTGTAGTACCCTTTGAGCCGAGAAGTTTCATCGTAGAGATGCGGTAATCGATCTCGTCCAGATCCATGAGCAGTTCATTTATCCAAAGTGTGGCACGTTTTCCCACCGTAGTGAGCTGAGCGGGCTGCAAATGGGTATAGGCGAGGCAAGGCATAGCCTTATATTCCATAGCGAACTTTGAAAGGTTCGCGACAACATTTACGAGTTTTCTCTTAACTATCTTGAGGGCATCGCGCATGATTATGACATCGGTATTATCGCCGACATAGCAGGAAGTTGCGCCGAGGTGGATAATACCCTTAGCTTTCGGGCAAGCGAGACCGTAAGTATATACATGAGCCATAACGTCATGGCGGACGAGTTTTTCTCTTTCTGCGGCAGTTTCGTAGTCGATATCGCTGATATGTGCTTCAAGTTCATCGACTTGTTCCTGTGTGACCGGGAGACCGAGTTTCATTTCTGCTCTTGCCAGAGCGGTCCAGAGACGTCTCCAAGTAGTAAATTTTTTATCGGCGGAGAAAATGTACTGCATTTCCTTACTTGCATATCTTGTACAAAACGGTGATTCGTAGCTGTTATGATCCTGCATAAAAAACATCCTTTCAAAAGTGATCTCTTTCCTTAAACAGATTATAACATATTTTATCGCAGATTGCAAGAGCAAATTAACAGTTTTGAGAGTTGAGGCAGGCTGAGCCTGCTGGGCAGTTTTGAGAGTTAAGAGTGGAGAGTGGAGTTGCTGGCGGGGGTTCTTTATTTTGCTTTTCTTATCTTTTATTTTGTATAAATTTCTTAGTTTTTATCTTTCGGGGGGATGACACTTCAGGAAAGGGAGAACCCGAACGCGCCCAAAGGCGCTCGCCGGGTTCTCCCTTCCCCTGCGTTTCTCCCCCCGAGCCCCCCTTTTCCTAACCCCATCTCTCTCCACGCTCGCTATGCTAAAGTTGAAATTATAGAAAAGGTTTTTTAGAACTCTTGAACGGGGATTGCAATGGCTACGGGTTCTTTAATTTTGCTTATCTTAGTACGAGCGTTCTACTATTAGATGAAAATTAAAGAAGAATAGTATTTCTAAACAATAGAATTTCTTTTTTTTTGGAGTCCTTTCCCGTTTAGAACTCTATAATTGTTGAATATCAAGCTAACAGTAGAACTCTCTTACCAAGATAAACAAAACTTAGGGCTTCTGTTAATTTCACAAACTAAGTCATAGAGTACAAAGATAATTTTTCTATAACATCTACTTTAGGATAGCGAGCGTGGAAGGGGAAAGGTTGAAGGAAAGTGGGGAGCGCGAGGGGAGAAAAACTAAGGGAAGGGGAAAACCGTGCGAGCGCCCTTAGGGGCGGTCGGGTTTCCCCTTCCCTTATGGTTGTCTACCCCTCGCATAAATTGGCAAAAAGGGTTATAAGATAAACAAAGAAATAAGAACAGAACACCCCCGCCGTCCCCCACCCACCCCATGCCTTCCCTGAAGTGTCATCCCCCCGAACAATTAGGCAAAAAGGGTTATATGCAAAATAAAAAATCAAGAAAAGCGAACTAAAGAACCCCGCCAGCAACTCCACTCTCAACTCTCAACACTCCACACTGTCGGCAGGCTCAGCCTGCCTCCACTCTCAACTCTCCACTCTCAAAACTGTAAAAAAATTTTTACTAAGCTTTTGTTAAAAGCGCCCCCGAGTTTGGAGTGAGGAATTTTTCCCTCTGTCAGCGAATATAAATTAATATCAGCGGAAAGATCCCTTCCGCCTTGCCATAAATCTGATAGATCTGGAGGAATTGCGATGCAGGAAAAAAAGAACCTTGACGCCGTTGCGGAAAAATATAAGGCGGAAATGATGAGAATATACAACCTTAAACACCCCGATAATACCCCCTCATATGCCCAAAAACAACAAACTTTCCCCGCGCCCGAAACAAAGAACACCAAAACAGAACACGGTACAAAGCATGAACACGAGCCGCTCATGATCCATAATGCAGATGAGGCGAACGAGGAGTTTGCTCCGGACAGCCCCGATACGGAAAAATGTAAATTCCCTACCGCCGAGGAACTAATGAAAATGGAGTGCGAATGTGATGAGGAAACTTCGGAAAATATCAAAAATAACGAAAAGACTTTGCCTGCGGCAAATATGCTCCGCGGCAGCATGAATAATAATAATAACAATATGCCTGACACCTGTTTTGATTCGGATAACGATCGGCATATGCAGGGCAATTATGAGATCTATACCGAAGATGAAAAACAATGCGGAAATAATACCGACGATCTCAATGACAATAACGAAAATTCCTGCGGCACTTCTTCCGCAAAAACAGGCAGCGGCTTTTTACAGGCGGAAGTCACCGACAGCGGCAGCGGCGCGCCCATAGCAGGCGCATATGTTGCCGTACTGAAAAAAGCTGACGGTTCCGATGTACTCGAAACTATGCTCATAACCGATTCAAACGGCATGACTGAAGCCGCAAGGCTCGATGTTGTGGACTCTGACACCGACGCACGACCGTATGACGAATACACCATAACAGTTTATAAAGAAGGCTTTTACAGCGTAAATATGCTGCCTGTCCCGATATTTGATACCATAAGATCCATACAGCCCGTTGAAATGCAAAAGACCGATGAACATTTCTGAAAATTTCCCGCAAAAAAGCCGCTCCGCAGCGATACGGAACGGCTTTTGCGTTATGTTCGGGAATATATCCGCTTTGCGATATCAACGGTCTCTTTTGCATCTTTTGCATAGAAATCCGCACCTATTTTTTCAGCGTATTCAGGCGTGAGAACTGCGCCGCCTACAACTATCCTGCAGTTTACATTGTTGTCATGGAGAAGTTTTACCGTTTCTTCCATTGCGGCAAGAGTCGTTGTCATAAGTGCGGAAAGTCCCACAAGCCGCACATCGTGTTTTACCGCCGCTTCAAGAACATTCTCGGGCGGAACGTCCTTTCCGAGATCGATAACTTCAAATCCGTAATTTTCAAGCAGAACTTTTACAATGTTTTTTCCGATGTCGTGAATGTCGCCTTTTACCGTTGCAAGAACGACTTTCCCTTTGCTTACTCCGCCTGCGCCTGTTTTGCTCAGATGTTCCTTTATGACTTCAAAAGCCGCCTGCGCCGCGCCCGCCGACATTATAAGCTGCGGAAGAAAAATTTTCCCTTTTTCAAATTCCGCACCCGCTTTGTCCAGTGCGGGGATAAGCATATTGTCCACAATTTCCATAGTGTCATTTGTTTCAAGAAGTTCGCGGGTAAGTTTTGCGCTTTCCGACTTCAAGCCGTTTTCTATTGCATAGGGCAGGTCGGCGGAAACATTTTCGGAACGCTTTTCCGAGGGTGCGAAACTGTTTGCCGCCACCGTGAAACTGTTTCCCGAATACGCCGCAATAAAATCGGCTGAATTTTTATCTATGTTGGTAAGAAGCTTATATGCCCGCACCGCTCCTGTCATAAGCGGAGCGTTGGGATTTATTATAGGCAGGTCAAGACCGTTTGCAAGCGCCATCTGCAAAAAGCAGCTGTTCACAAGTTCGCGGTTCGGCAGTCCGAAAGAAATGTTTGAAACACCGAGAACGGTTTTCAGCCCCAGTTCGGTCTTTACCCTGTGAAGAGCTTTTACCGTCTCCATGACAGTTTCCTGCTCTGCGGAAGCGGTAAGAGTCAGACAGTCTATGAAAACGTCCTGACGGGGAATACCAAGTTTTAGTGCGCGGGAAAGAATTTTCTCCGCTATCTCAAAACGTTTTTCCGCTGTCTTGGGGATACCGTTCTCATCAAGAGTAAGCCCCACCACTGCCGCGCCGTATTTTTTTACAAGCGGAAGGATCGTGTTAAGGGAATTTTCCTCGCCGTTGACGGAATTTACGATAGGTTTGCCGTTGTAAACACGCAGTGCCGCTTCAAGAACATCGGGACGTGTGGAATCGAGCTGCAGCGGCAGATCGGTAACGCTTTGCAAAGCTTTTACAACGCGTACCATCATTTCTTTTTCATCGATTTCGGGAAGTCCCACATTTACATCAAGAATATCCGCGCCCGCTTCGATCTGTTCCATAGCCTGACTGATGATATAGTCGGTGTCATTTTGACGCAAAGCCTCTTTGAAACGCTTTTTGCCTGTGGGATTTATCCTTTCGCCGATAATTCTCGGCTGATCTATGACAACAGTTCTGACGGGCGTACAAACTGCCGCCTGTATGAAAGTTTCACGGCGGAAATATTCTTTTCCTGAAAATTTTTCGGCGGTGCGCTTTATAAATTCCGGATCGGTACCGCAGCAGCCGCCTATGATCTTTACGCCGTATTTTATAAGTGTGACCATGCTTTCAGCAAAATCTTCCGGAGTAAGATCGTATTTATTTGTGACCGGGTCGGGAAGTCCCGCGTTTGGTTTTATTACTATCGGCAGATCTGTCCGGCGGGAAAGTTCCGCGATAACAGTTTCAAGTTCTTTCGGACCGAGAGAACAGTTAACGCCTATCGCGTCCGCGCCGAGTCCCGTCAATGTAAGCGCCATTGACGGCACGGAACAGCCCGTGAACGTCCGCATATTTTCCTCAAAAGTCATTGTGCAGATAACGGGAAGATCGCTGTTTTCCTTTACCGCGAGCAGAGCGGCTTTTGCTTCGTAAAGATCGCTCATTGTTTCTATAACGGCTATATCCGCGTCTTTTGCCGCAAGCACCTGCTCTTTGAAAATATCATATGCTTCTTCAAAAGTCAGTTCTCCCGTCGGTTCAAGAAGTTTTCCCGTAGGACCTATATCCAGTGCGGCAAATGCTTTCCCCTCACAAGCCCGCTTTGCAATATTTATTGCAGCGGGAATTATTTCCCCGACGCTGTGACCTGTTCCGTTCAGTTTGAAACGGTTGCAGCCGAACGTATTTGCATAGACTATCTGCGAGCCTGCGGAAATATATTCTCTGTGTATCTCCTCTATCATATCCGGGGAAGTGATGTTCAGCAGTTCGGGAAGTTCCCCTGTTTTCAGACCTTTTGCCTGAAGCATGGTACCCATTCCTCCGTCAAGGAAAACAAATTCGTTTTCCGCTAAAAGACGGCGGAATTTTTCTTTTTTATCCGATCTATCAAAATCAGCCATTGCAGTGACCTCCTGTTTTTCTGAAATTGCACTTATCACGCATATTGCAGCCGCCGCAGCCTTTGCGGGAATTATTTATCGGCGTTTCGGAGACCCCTATAACGGCGGTAACGGATTTTGTAGGCGTGAGAAGCCCTCCGTCCGTGAGGAATATCCCCGCGCGCCTTGACGCGTTTAGCGCGGTAAGAACATCTCCCTGACATTCAAGGGGAAGATCTCCGTATCCGGGAGAAAATCTCCATGTCAGAAATTTATCTTTAAAGCGTCCGCGTATATCATCTTCCGCAATATCGCAGACCTGTTCCACCGCTGCTGAAGCAAGGCTGTCCGCAATAACGGCTTTCGCCATATCCTCCGACTGTAATTTCCGTATGAGCTTATCCGCGCCGTCTCCCAGAGTCGCACACAAAAGAATAACGCCGCAGCACCCGTTAAGATGTTCGGCAATATCATTTCCGCAAAGAACAAGTTTGTGTCCCGAAAGAGTGATCCCCTTTTCGGGAAATCCCGCTGTTTCCGCAAATATCCAATGAAATTTCGGCGTTATACATTCAAGCAGAAGTTTTTCACATTCTTCCGCAGCGGAAATTATATTCTGCGGCGGCACGCCTTTTATGCCCATATAGCGGAAAGCTTCTTCGCGGTCTATTTTATCTAAATTTATCATATAAGAGCCTTTACAAAAATTATAAAAATTACAAAACGTGATAATACAGGCAGATGTCCTCATAATGCCCGTCTTTCATACGGAAACCTTTCGGGATAGTTCCAAGCTGCACAAATCCAAGCCGTTCATACAAATGTCTTGCGTGGATATTTGAAGCTGCCACGGCGTTGAACTGTAATATCCCGAAACCTTTTTCCCTGCCCTTTTCGAGGCAGTCTGAAACAAGCTTTTCGCCGATATGAAAACCGCGTTTCGCGGAACTTACCGCATAGCTTGCGTTGCAGATATGACCGCACCTTCCCACATTGTTTGGGTGAAGAATGTACAAGCCGATGATCTCGCCGCTTTCGGTATCTTCCGCCACTCCGCAGTAAGTTTGCGAACCGAAAAACTCTTTTCCCGAAGTCTCGTCAAGAAGTTCTTCCTGCGGAAAAGCGACGCCTTCCTCAACGACTTCGTTCCATATCCGCACCATTTCGGGAACGTCCCGGTTCTCATAAGAACGTATTATGATCTTCAATCTTACCCGACCTTTAAAGAAGTGTTTTTATGCTTTCGCTTATTTTCCGCGCAACGTACGGATTATTCATCGTGTAAAGGTGTATGCCGTCCACTCCGCTTGAAATGAGATCGACGATCTGATCCACGGCATATGCTATTCCCGCATCGCGGAGCGCTTCGGGATCGTTTTCGTATTTCTGCATCATTTTCGTAAATTTTGGCGGCAGACTTGCGCCGCACATTGAGACCATGCGTTCTATCTGCTTTTTGTTTGTAACGGGCATTATCCCCGCTTCAACGGGAATGTTTATCCCCGCGATCTCGAGCAGTTCGCGGAATCTGTGAAAAACGTCATTATTGAAGAAAAGCTGTGAAATGCAGTGTTCCGCACCTGCTTCTATCTTTATTTTAAGATGATTTATGTCTCTTGCAAGGCTTTCCGCTTCCATATGTCCTTCGGGATAGCAGGCTGCGGCAACGTCAAAATCTCCGTTTTCCTTAATAAATCTTGTCAGATCGCTGGCATATTCAAAATCGTGGAGCCTTGGAACGTTTGGATCGATGTCTCCCCGCAAAGCAAGGATATTTTCCACGCCGCATTTTCCTAACTGTTCAAGGTGTTCGAGGATATCCTGCTTTGTATAGTAAACGCAGGTAAGATGCGCGCAGGAAGTTATCCCAAGCTCATTCTGAATATAGGACGCTATTTTAACGGTGTTGCTGTCGGCAGCTTTATGACCCGTACTTCCTCCCGCGCCGCAGGTGACGCTTATAAAATCGGGGGAAAGGTCTTTCAGCTCTCCGAGAGCGGAATATATGGTTTCGATGGGGCTTGTTTTTTTCGGCGGGAAAACTTCAAAGGAAAACACGGTCTTGCCTTTGCCGAAAAGTTGAGAAATTTTCATTGGGTAAATTCCTTTCGTAACTTACTGATCGTTCCTGCTTGTCCTGAACGGAGCAAGCGGGATACCGTTCTTTGAAAATACGGTGACTTCACCGTAATTTGTCCAGTTATATCTCGCGTAGACGGGAGCGGGGACTTCCTCGGAAGATATGAAAATTTTATCTCCGCGTATTTCCGCATTTGCGGGAACGTATTTCTTGTCTTTTCCTGCAATTTCAAATCCGACTATCTTTTCGCCTTTTATATCAAATCCGTCTTTTGAGTGTTCAAAGCAAAGGAGCATACCGCCGTTCTCATAAACGAACGACTTATAGATCGCGCCGTAAGCGTCGTCTGCGGAAATTTTTCCGTAAACGTGATAAAGTGCCTGTAAAGCCAATCTTTCGCCCACGGGTTCTTTGTCAACGGGGTGGATATTTCCGTATTCACCCCTGTCGAGGATAACGGCAATTCCCGTATTCTGCGTTGTCTGATGAACGCGCATCTGTGCTTCGCGGATCTTGCACCAGTGTTTGTAGTCGGGTTCGTCCCTGTTCATGAACATAGGCAGCTGAACCATCAGGAACGGCAGCGAGTCGTCCTCCCAGTCACTTCGCCACTGTTCTATAAGCAGCTTGAAAAGTTTATAGTACATATCAGGCTTATGATCGTCGCTTTCGCCCTGATAGTACAAAAATCCCGCAAGTGTATACGGACACACGCGTTTTATCATAGTCTCGTAAAGTCCTGCCGCACGGAACGGAGACTTAGGACCGAGCGGTTCGGGCCAGCGTGTAGGTCCTGCATATGCAAGGGCTTCTTCCCAAGTTCCGTCGGGGTGTTTTGCATAGAACTCGTTCTTTTTCGGTTCCCATTCGTTGTACCATTCTTCATAATCTTTCAGATCGGCGAGGTACTGTTCAAAAGTTTTTCCTTCCATAGCTTTGTCGTACTCGTCGACATAAGTTTTTGTATCAACGTCTTTTTCGAGCAGTTTACGGCTTATCCAAGCGGAAGCGGAAGTTCCGCCCCAATTGCAGCCGATAACGCCCACGGTAACGCCCAGTTCCGCAGAAAGTTTTCTTGCGAAATAATATCCCACTGCGGAATAATTTGCCGCCGTATCGGGAGAAGCTATCGTCCAGCAGCCGTTCCTTTCGGCGAAATTGAAATAATCATCTATGTAAGCGATCTTTTGCGTATAATAATAGCGGACGTTCACGTCCTTTATATTTTTTAGGACTTCTCTGCCGTTAAGAGCGTTCCGGAGTTCAAGTTCCATATTTGACTGACCGCCTGCGAGCCATACTTCGCCTATCATGACATCGTGAAAAACGATCTCCGCGCCGCTGCTGTCGGAAACTTTCAATTCATAAGGGCCGCCCGCTTTCATAGGGGGAAGGGTCAGCGACCATTTTCCGTCCTCGGAAGTTGTTGATGCTTTATTTCCGCAAAGTTCTGCGGTAACGGTGATCCCGTTATAAGCGCTGCCCCAGAGGGTGATATTTTTATTTCTTTGCAGCACCATATGATCTGTAAAAATAGCGGCAAGATCAAAACAAGCCATAGCAGATACCTCCAATTATTTGATACAAACATTATACCATACCGTTCCGTTATTTGCAATACCATAGACTCATCTTTTTTGCTTTTCCGGGGCAAATGTAACAATTACGGAGTTTGCTTTTCTTTATTTTTCATTTTGAATATGACCCTTTTTGCCCTATCATGCGAGGGGCAGACAGCCATAACAGTTTTGAGAGTGGAGTTGCTGACGGGGGTTCTTTAGTTTGCTTTTCTTGATTTTTTATTTTGCTTTTAACCTTTTTTGCCAATCATGCGAGGGGCAGACAACCATAAGGGAAGGGGAAACCCGACCGCCCCTATGGGCGCTCGCACGGTTTTCCCCTTCCCTTAGTTTTTCTCCCCTCGCGCTCCCCACTTTCCTTCAACCTTTCCCCTTCCGCGCTCGCTATCCTAAAGTTGATATTATAGAATAAATATCAAAGTTTGCGTGAACATAGTTTGTGAAATCAACGGAGACCCTTAGAACTCTTTTCTTAGTACGAGGGTTCTACTGTTGTTTTGATATTCAACAATTATAGAGTTCTAAACAATAGGATTTCTTTTTTAAAAATTTTCTCCTGTTTAGAACGCTTATTCTTCTTTAATTTTCATCTAATATTAGAACGCTCGTACTAAGATAAGCAAAACCAAAGAACCCGTAGCCATCGCTTTCTATGTTATAGATTAACTTTGAAATTATTTCTATAAAGTCAACCTTTTCGGGAGCATAAGGAAAAGGGGAAAGAAATAAGGAAAGGGGAGCGCGAGGGGGAAACCTAAAAGGAGAGGGGGAAAACCATGAGCGTCTATGAGTTAATGCGGTTTGCCCCCTCTCCTTTTTGGTTGCCCCCTCGCACTAATAGGCAAAAAAGGTTATATACAAAATAAAAAATCAAGAAAAGCGAACTAAAGAACCCCGCCGACCGTCCCCCACCAACCCCGCTCGGGTTTCCCCTTCCCTTATGGTTGTCTGCCCCTCGCAAGAAAAACGAAAAGACTTTTACTATGCTTTTAATAGAAAAGCAAACTTCGCCCCTTTTACATTTGCCACGAAAAGCAAAAAAGAGGTTATAAGCAAAATAAAAGATAAGAAAAGAACACAACACAAAAGAATCTCACCAGTGCAAAGAACATCAAAACTTTAGGCGCAGGCTCAAAACATTAGAAAAACAAAATTCCGCCCGCACGCCTGCAGGCTCAGCCTGCCTCCACTCTCAACCCTCAACACTTTAAAATGCAATCTTTCCCTGTGAATATCTTTTGCGCAAATTGAAAATAATAATAAAAAAATTATAATGTATTACGCATATGAAAGGATAGATAAATTATGAAAAAGCACCTCGCTTTTGTTATAGCCGCCTTGACAGCTTTGTCAGCAACATCTTGCGGCAAAGATACCTCTTCCTCCGACAGCTCCGATGAAGCGGGAAAAATCGCCGCGGTGCGCTTTCTGAACTTTAAACCGGAAATTGCCACCGCTTATGAGGAGATAGTAAAAAAATATGCCGAGGAAACGGGAAAGACCGTCATTGTCGAAACCGCTGCAAATAACACCTACGAACAGACCCTGAGCGCAAAAATGGCAACTTCCGAAGCTCCTACCATATTTCAGGTGAACGGTCCGCGGGGTTACTCCAACTGGAAAGACTATTGCGCCGATCTTACGGATACCGAACTTTATAATCATCTTACCGACAAAAGTTCCGCCCTCATGTATGACGGCAAATGTTACGGCATACCTTATACCGTTGAGGGTTACGGCATAATTTATAACAAAGAGATCACCGACAAATATTTTGCTCTCGAAAATAAAAATACCGAATTTACCGATATGGACGAGGTAAATAATTTTGAAAAATTAAAGACCCTTGTTGAAGATATGCAGGCGAATAAAGACGCTCTCGGCATAAAAGGCGTTTTCGCAAGCACTTCCCTTAAACCCGGAGACGATTGGAGATGGCAGACTCATCTCGCAAATATCCCCGTTTACTATGAGTTCAAAAACAATAACGTTGACCTTACAAGCGATGCTGTCAAGGAGGTAACTTTTGAATACGGAGACTGTTATAAGAATATTTTTGACCTGTATATAAATAATTCCACAGTTGACAGAAAAATACTCGGCTCAAAAATTACCGATGAGTCCATGGCGGAATTTGCTCTCGGCGAATGTGCAATGGTCCAGAACGGCAACTGGGCGTGGAGCCAGATAAACGGCATTTCAGGCAATACCGTTACAGCGGAAAATATAAGATATCTTCCCATTTATACAGGCGTTCCCGGCGAGGAAGATCAAGGACTTTGCATAGGCACGGAAAATTTCTTCTGCATAAATTCAAAGGCTGACGAAAATTTGCAGAATGATGCGGCGGATTTTCTTTTCTGGCTGTATTCTTCCGACAGCGGAAAGAAATATGTTACAGACAGTCTCGGTTTTATCGCGCCATTTGATACTTTTTCCGATGCGGAACGTCCCGACGATCCTCTTACTCATGAAGTTATAGACTGGCTGTCCGATACTTCCAAAACAAACATTCCGTGGAATTTCACGCTGTTCCCGAGCCAGACGTTCAAGGAAGATCTCGGCGCGGCTCTGCTCCAATACGCACAGGGAAGCGCAGACTGGGAAAACGTTAAAAACACCTTTGTTTCAAGCTGGAAGTCCGAAAGCGAACACCTTGAATAACAATGAAAGGACAGACAAAAATGAAAAAATATTTTCCTTTATTTGTCCTGCCGACGCTTCTGGCATTTACCGCGTCATTTATTATTCCCTTTGTCATGGGGATATATCTGTCGTTCAACAAATTTACCACCGTTGAAAACGCCAAATGGGTCGGCTTTGACAACTATGTACGCGCGTTCAGCAACAGTGATTTCCTGAACGCATTGTGGTTCACGGCACTTTTTACAGTGGTTTCGGTAGTGACCGTGAACGCGTTCGCGTTCCTTATTGCACTTGCTCTTACGAAAGCAATGCGCGGCACGAACATCTTCCGCACAATATTCTTTATGCCCAATCTTATCGGCGGGATCGTTCTCGGATATATCTGGAACCTTATCATAAACGGAGTGTTAAGTTATTTCGGCGTAGATATAAGTTACAGCGCAAAATACGGCTTCTGGGGACTGGTCATTCTCACCAACTGGCAGCTTATCGGATATATGATGGTAATTTATATCGCGGGCTTGCAGAATATCCCCAAAGAACTGGGCGAAGCTGCACAAATAGACGGCGCAGATACCCGTCAAGCTTTGCGGCACGTTACGATCCCCATGCTCATGCCGTCAATAACCATATGCACTTTCCTGACGTTAACAAACTCTTTCAAGCTGTTCGATCAGAACCTTGCGCTTACCGCAGGCGCGCCCGCGCGAAAGACCGCCATGCTCGCACTTGATATTTACAACACGTTTTACGGACGCGCAGGCTGGCAGGGCGTCGGACAGGCAAAAGCTGTCATATTCTTTTTAATAGTTGCATTGATAGCATTTGCACAGCTTAAATTCACAGGCAGCAGGGAGGTGGAAAACTGATGGAAAACAAGAAAAAATACGGCGGCACGGTAATTTTCATTCTTATGATAATACTTTCAGCAATATTTCTGTTCCCGATATTTATAGTATTTATGAATTCTTTCAAGACAAAGTTCAGCATAATGGGCAGTCCGTTCAGATTTCCCACTTCGGAAACATTTGCGGGCTTGGAAAATTACGCTGTCGGGATAAAAAGCGCGGGTATCGGCGGAGCTTTTCTTCGTTCGCTTTTCATAACGGTATTTTCCGTACTGATAATTGCGCTTTTATGTTCAATGACGGCATGGTACCTTGTCCGTGTAAAGAATAAATTCACAAAAACGCTCTATAATTTGTTTGTTTTCAGTATGATAGTTCCGTTTCAGATGGTAATGTATACCATGACATACGTTGTAACAAAAATAAAATTCAACGATCCCATAGGAATAATTTTTGTATATCTTGGATTTGGTGCGGGATTGTCGGTATTCATGCTGAGCGGATTTATAAAAAGCGTGCCGATAGACCTTGAAGAAGCTGCGGAAATAGACGGCTGCACACCGCTGCAGACATTTTTCCGCATAGTATTTCCCATTCTGAAACCTACAGTTATAACGGTTACAATTTTAAACGCCATGTGGATATGGAACGATTATCTTCTTCCGTATCTTATCCTCGGCACGCAGAACAAAACGCTTCCCGTAGCTATACAAATTGCGATGCAAGGTGCATACGGTTCTGTAAACTGGGGAGGATTTATGGCAATGCTTGTGCTTGCGATAGTTCCGATAATAATATTCTATCTTTTCAGCCAGAAATATATTATTGAAGGTGTTATTGCAGGCGCGGTAAAAGGATAAGTGGGTGGGGGACGGTCGGTGGGGGTTCTTTAATTCGCTGTTCTTATCTTTTATTTTGCTTATAACCATTTTTTTAGTTTTCGGGGCAAATGAAAAAGGGGCAAAGTTTGCTTTTCTTAAAAAAGTATAGCAAAAATTTCTTTTTGCCAACCTTGCGAGGGGCAGACAACCATAAGGGAAGGGGAAACCCGAGCGTCCAACAAGGACGCTCGCACGGTTTTCCCCTTCCCTTAGTTTTTCTCCCCTCGCGCTCCCCATTTTCCTTCAACCTTTCCCCTTCCACGCTCGCTATGCTAAAGCTAATATTATAGAAAAGGTTTCTTAGAACTCTTGAACGGGGATTGCAATGGCTACGGGTTCCTTAATTTAGCTTATCTTAGTACGAGCGGTCTAATATTAGATGAAAATTAAAGAAGAATAAGCGTTCTAATCGGGAAAGGACTCCGCAAAAAGAAATTTTTTTGTTTAAAACTCTATAATTGTTGAATATCAAACTAACAGTAGAACTCTCGTACTAAGAAAAGAGTTCTAAGGGTTATCGTTGACTCCATGATCTATGTTCAAGAGTTCTAAAAAGCCTTTTCTATATTTTCAACTCCGAACATAGCGAGCGTGGAGAGGGATAGGGTTGGGGAGTAGGGGGCTCGGGGGACAGAACCGCAGGGGAAGGGAGAACCCGTGCGAGCGTCCCTGTTAATTTTTCGGGTTCGCCCTTCCCTAAAGGTTCTGTCCCCCGAAACATAAAACTAAGGAATTTTCACAAAGTAAAATATAAGAAAAGAGAACTAAAGAACCCCACCAACAACTCCACTCTCAACTCTCCACTCTCAAAACTGTTATGGTTGTCTGCCCCCGCAAGGTTGGCAAAATGAAATTTTTACTATCGCTTTTTAAGAAAAGCGAACTAAAGACCCCCCGCCGGCCGTTGAACTGGACCGAAAAAAGAACAGTGACAAAAAAATCTCCTGCGGCTTCTATTATACCACAGGAGATCTTTATATTATTATTATTATCATACTATCATTTCATGACGTTTGTAATAAGAAATTATCGACGGTTCACAGTTTTCAAATATCGCAAGCAGCTTAGGATCATATGCGCCGATATCTTTTTTCATTTCATTTATCGCCGCTTCAAACTGTAAACTGTTGTAGTCTTTTTTACGGGAAAAAATTTCGTGGAAATCTATTATTATCCTGCAAAGTTTTGTATACGGCGATATCTCGTCGCCTTTCAGATTGTGCGGGAAACCTTTTCCGTCAAATCTTTCATGATGGTGCATACACATATCTCCGCATACCTGCGCAAAATATCTGCATGACGGTATCTCGTTGAGATTTACGATGCCCGCGCCCACAGTAGTATGACTGCGGTAAATATTTTTATGCGTTTCTTCATAAGTCGGATCTTCAAGTATAACGTCCGGTACAGCCATTTTTCCGATGTTGTAGAAATATGCCGCCTGACTTATGACATCTATGTTTGCGGGATCGATATGATCGCTGGTCTCAATGGAATATTCCCTGAGGACAACTTTCATCACGTCCGAAACAGCAATACATTTGCTGTCATTTTTGTTATTGTTTTTAAGATAGTTCGTATATATAAGTTTGAGTTTTGCTTCGTATGAATTTATATCCGCAAGTATCCCCGCCGTAAGATTTCCGCTGTAAATGACATCGCTTGTCTCCACATTGAGCAGAGCGCCTATTCTTTCAAGAACGAATTCCGGTTCAAAAGGTTTGCTGATAAATCCCGAAACGCTGAAACCTGCGGCACGCTTTACATTTTCCTTTGTAGCTTCCGCCGTGATGAGCAGTACGGGGATATCTATCTTCTTATCCTTCATATGCTGCAAAATATCAAAACCGTTTATTATCGGCATTGAAATATCGAGCAGCACGGCGTCAACGGGAGGTCTGCCGTTTATTATCGTTTCCAGACCGGCATAGCCGTTTTCCGCTTCGATAACGTCAAAATCATTTTTGAGTATGTTCCTGAGTATTTCCCTGTCTATTTCGGAATCGTCAACTATCAGAACTCTTTTATAATTCATAAATCCACCTCATATGTTGTTAGTCGTTTTCGGTAATTATCACTTCGCGTTTGATCTTTTCGGCAGACGCGTTGAAAGCGTTAAGGACTTTTGGATTGAATGTGCCGCACTCACCGTTGTTTATCATTTTAACGGCTGTATCGAAATCGAATGCCGCCTTATAAACTCTCGGTGAAACAAGTGCATCGTAAACGTCCGCTGCTGCTACTACCTGAGCCCATATCGATATCTCATCTCCCACAAGTCCGTCAGGGTAACCTCTTCCGTCCCAGCGTTCGTGGTGGTGGCGGCAGATATCATAGCTGTAACGGTAAATATCATCGTCCATTACGCTCGGTATCTGTTCAAGGATATCGCAGCCTCTGGTAGTATGCTGTTTCATGACTTCAAATTCATCTTTTGTGAGCCGACCGGGCTTATTCAGTATGCCGTCCGGTATGGCGATCTTCCCCACATCGTGGAGGATCGAAGCTGTGACGATCTTTTCTATCTCGCTCCTCGGAAGGTGATATTCCGGATACATTTCCGAAACGGCGGTCATAAGTATTTCCGTCAGACCGCATATCCTCTTGACGTGTTCTCCCGATTCGCAGTCGCGGAACTCTATCAATGTAGCAAGCGTTTCCACCATGGAAAGGTTTACTTTATTCAATCTTTCCACCTGTTCGTTCACTATTTCCTCCAGATCGTTCCTGTGTCTGTAAAGTTCGATGATATTGCCTATGCGGCACCGCAGGAAGTTCATCATGAACGGTTTATTTATTACGTCCACCGCGCCCAGTTCATATGCGTCCATCAGCATTTTCTCGCTGCTTTCGGCGGTTATTATGAAAACCGGTATATGCAGTATCTTGCCGTTATCGTTCATTTTCTGAAGAACGCCCATACCGTCCATTTCCGGCATTATAAGGTCAAGCAGGACTGCGGCTATATCCGGGTGTGTGTCAAGGAGTTCTATTGCCTGCAATCCGTTTTCCGCTTCAAGGATCTCAAATTCATTCTTGAACCCCTCCGCAAGGATAGCCCTGTTGATCTCCATATCATCAACTATCAAAATAACATTATTCACAGCAAGCCTCCGATAATGAACCTATTCCGTGATATGCTCACGAATTTTTTTCAATACAAGCAATTATTTTCTCCTGCACGGGGAGAATATCTTTCAGTACAGCTTCAGCCTTATCAGGTTCGTCCGCTCTTAAAAGAGCAACAATATCCGTATAAGCGGTGAACAGCGGCGTAAGCGAAAGATTTCCCGTAACGCCTTTAAGGGTATGTGCGGTAGAGACGGCGGCGGCGTAGTCTTTTTCCTGAAAATGTGTGAGTACGTCCGCATCTTTTACAGCGGCAGGAAATTTTCCCAACATTCTTACATAAAGGGCAGAATTGTTCATAAATCTTGCCAAAGCTTCTTTTGTATTGACTCCCAATGTCTCAAGTTCCGTAATAAGATCCATATCCTACACTCCTCTTTGTATATTTTAGTAAAATTATTACTCTTTGATATATTTTTCCAACACCTTTGCCACCTCGTTCACGTCGATCGGTTTGGCAACATGAGCGTTCATTCCCGCGTCAAGGCATCTCTTTACATCTTCCGCAAAAGCATCAGCCGTCATTGCTATTATGGGGATGTCACTGTCGCTCCTGTCCGTGTCTCTTATAGCTTCCGCGGCTTCATATCCTGTCATGACAGGCATACGGATATCCATAAGTATCGCATCGTAATATCCCGCTTCGGAAGCTTTGAACATATCCACGCAAGTCTTGCCGTTTTCCGCCCTTTCTATTTCCGGACCCAACTGTTCAAGCAGCGTATCGGCGATTTCCCAGTTAAGGTCGTTATCCTCTGCAATAAGTATCCTGTGACCGGAAAGATCTGTCTTTTCGTCTGTGGTGTTCCCGTCCGAGCCTTCAGGCAGCATAAAACTTTTCAGTCCGTAATAAAGCGTCGATCTGAACAGCGGTTTTGAGATAAAGCCGTTTATACCTGCTTCTTTCGCTTCATTTTCGATATCGCTGCGGTCGTAAGCAGATATCAGCAATATCGTAACATCATCGCCGACATTTTTTCGTATGCGCTTTGCGGTCTCTATGCCGTCGATCCCGGGAAGTTTCCAATCAATAAGGACTATACGGAAGTCGTTGTTTTCCTCATGGCGTTTTGTGACCATTTTCACCGCAGTTTCGCCGTCAAGCGTCCATTCCGCATTTATGCCTATATCCTTTAGTGAAGCGGCTGTACTTTCGCAGATCTGAGCGTCGTCATCAACGACAAGCATATCCGCTGCGGGGAGCGTCATATCTTCTTCCTTTACAAGGGAGCGTTCCATATCCACCGTAACGATGAATTCCGTGCCTTTGCCCTGTTCGCTTTCGCAGACTATAGTACCGCCCATAGCTTCAACGATATATTTTGTTATAGCCATTCCGAGACCTGTGCCTTCGGTCTTGTGTACCCGAAGGCTGTCCTCACGCATGAATGTTTCAAACACCTGTTTTTTGAATTCGGGAGACATACCGATGCCGTTGTCCTTGACATTTATGAACACTCTTACATGGGTCTCGCCCAACGGAGACTCTTCCTCACGGAGAGAAAGCTTTATATTTCCGTTTTCGGGGGTAAATTTCACGGCATTTGACAAAAGGTTTATCAGCACCTGATCGAGCCTTACGCCGTCGCTGTAAACGTCCTCGCAGATGATATTGCTTATAGACACCTCGAAATGCTGATTTTTAGCTTTCATCTGCGGCCGGATTATGCTGACAATGCTGTCCATGACTTCTCTTAGGGAGACCTGTTCCATGTTCAGGGTCATTTTTCCGCTTTCTATCTTGGACATATCGAGGATATCGTTTATAAGTCCGAGCAGATGTTTGCCCGAAAGGGATATTTTGTTAAGGCAGTTTTTTATCTGCTGCTTATCGTCGATATTTGCTTCGGCGATAGCGGTCATGCCGACGATAGCGTTCATGGGCGTTCTGATGTCATGGCTCATATTTGAGAGGAACTCGCTTTTTGCCTTGGTAGCGCGGAGAGCTTCCGAACGCGCCGCGTCAAGTTCTCTCATCTGGCTGCGGTTCATTGCGCTGTAATAAATAAATATTATCAGCAGCACAAACAGTACCGCTCCGCATGATATTACAACATCTCTTACCCAGCGGCTGTTTATCTCCGAGACGGTCTCATCGATCCTTCCGTAGGGCATAAAGGTTATAAGGTACCATTCCGTATTCGGCAGCGGCATGAAGTACATATGCCCCGTGTTTTTAGCAGTTCTGTATGGAACGGAGAAGCTTGTATTTGAAGCAATGGCATTCTTCATTTCGCTTATGTAATCTTCGGGCTTTTTGCCGTTATATTCCAGAGCCTTGTCAAGGAACCTGTCGAAATAATTTGTATAAGTCTCATCATCTGAAAGCACGAACGATCCGTCCGAGCGTATAAGCTGAGAATAGACCAGTGAATCAGCCGTATGTTCGAGGGAAAGTGCCTGATTTAACAGATCCACCGAAACGCCCATTACCAGTGCGTCGGAACGTCTTTTGTCGGGCATTTCGTATTTTGCGGGTACAGCGATAAGAACGATATAGTTCCCGTTTTCGTATCTTCCCGTAGTAACTAAGCTTTTTCCGCCTTCAACAACGGTATTCCTGAATTTTTCAGGAAGTACCAGTGAGACTTCCTCGCCGTAAAGCGGTACGAGTTCCGTATCGCAGGCAAAGGCACAGAAAGTGAAATCGCTTGCTTTTGCGCTGTATGTGAGATTTGAAACTGCTTCTTCCGGGTCTGCGAACTGTTCCGGCGGGTCAAGGGAGACCACGCCTTCCGCAGCGGAAAGTCTCAGACTGAATATCGTATCGAAATGTGCGGAAATGCGTTCGTTCATGCCTTCCATATAGATAGTACCGACGCTGCCGATCATTTCGGTATTTTTGCTGTTATTGCTGCGGATAAGTGCGCCGAAAGCGGCAACGCAGGCAGCGACAACGATCACCGCGCTGATGATAAGAAATCTGTTTATCTTGTTTTTATTTATCATTTGGGAAAAAGACCCTCCGTCTCTATCCTGAAAATAATAATTCATTTATATACATACAATTTAATTATATAACAATTTTCACACTGCCGCAACTTTAATCTAAAGCCAATATGAAAATTTTTTATTAACCGGCTATTAATTATATATTTCCGCATTTGACAAACTGCTTTTTGTGTCCTTCCCGCTATTGATTTTTACAGGGAAATATGTTATAATATTTCAGAACACAATGTGAAAATGAAAGGAAGTCCATCATGTTATTTTACAGTTTTTGCAATACGGCATCGCTTTTCCCCGATATGGGAAATATCCCCGCAGCCGTATACATTATAATCATAGCTGCCGCAGCCGCAGTAATGGCAGGCGTCATAATTGCCGGAATAATTTCCAAGAAAAAGAAAAAATGATTTCCTGCGGCATGAATTTCAATTTGCCCCGCAGCTTGCGATCTATGATCTACGGAGGAAGAAAAAATGTCCATAAACTTTCATATACCCGATTTTACAAATCATCTTTACCTTAACAGCATACTTATCAATACGCTTGAAAGATCCCCTCAGTATTTTTACGATGATATAAAAATAGCTTCCGTTTTCGGGAATTTCGGCGGCTGCGTCTGGAACGGCGGACGTTACCTCGGCGGAACGACAAGCATGGATATCGTCCGCAATATAACGGGCATTATAAACGAAAAAGGGATCCCCCTGCGGTTCACCCTGACAAATCCTCTTTTAAAAAAGGAACATCTCGGTGACGCTTTCAGCAATCAGATGCTCCGTGCCGCCGATAACGGTCTTAACGAAGTTATCGTTATGTCGCCTATCCTCGAAGAATATATACGGGAAAATTATCCCGATTATAAAATAACTTCCTCCACCTGCAAGCAGATAGAAAACATTGACGGCGTTAAGGAAGAACTTGAAAAAGATTACAAATATGTTGTTCTCGATTATAATTTCAACAACAAGTTCGATCTTCTCGGTCAGATACCCGAAAAGGACAGATCCCGCTGTGAGATACTTGTCAACGCCTGCTGCCGACCGAACTGTCCGAGGCGCGGGGAACATTACCGTCAGATCGGGCAGGAACAGATAAAAGAATGGGAACACAAAAAGAATTATCTCAGCAAGGCTCCCTACAGAGCAGCCGAATTTGTATGCGAGTCCATGAAGCTTGATCTGTATTCGATAACCGAACATTCTACTCATGTTTCGCCGGAGGACATTTACGGGAAATATGTTCCGATGGGGTTTGTGAACTTCAAGATAGAAGGGCGCACGACTCCCGACACAAATCTTCTTGAAACATATATGTATTATATGGTAAAGCCGGAATATCGTGACAAAGTACGTTTGCGCCTGCTGAATATGCTTACAAAGAACCACAAATATTTTGCTGCGATGTAAAAAAACTGCGGGAAAACCCGAAGTTTCAGCTTGTCGAAAAAGTTTTTAACAATTTTGCGCGCAGCGCAAAATTGAAAAGCTGGTCGAGCTGAGCCCAGCTCGCGGGGTCGAGGGGCGGAGCCCCCGCCGCCGTCCGCAGACGGCGGAACTCTTTTGCCTTCCAAAACGGAGAGTGGGGTGAAAAAACGCGACAGCGTTTTGAGGGGCGGCGAACACGACCGCCGCCCCTTTCTAAGAAATTTCAACTATTTTTATCTTCAAAACAGTCCGGTGGACTGTTTTGAACAAAGCAAAATTAGTTCGTGGCAAAAAATGATCCGCTGTATATTATGCTTTATCAAAATTACGAAAACATTTCTAAAGTAAATGCAGCACGATTTACCCAAAATATTCTGTTTTTTAAGCTGAAATTTGTGCATTGTGACAATATTGGCTTTTTTAAGAAAAAAACTCTTGACTTTTGACCTGTTTTGGTGTAATATAATTAAGTCGGTTGTAAATGCCTTTAAGCATTTATGCCATATCGGGAGCTTAGCTCAGCTGGGAGAGCATCTGCCTTACAAGCAGAGGGTCATAGGTTCGAGCCCTATAGTTCCCACCAAAAAAGGACTTGCTTAAAGTCCTTTTTTATACGGCCCGGTAGTTCAGCTGGTTAGAACGCCGCCCTGTCACGGCGGAGGTCGTGGGTTCGAGTCCCATCCGGGTCGCCAGTTTTCTTTTTTAACTGGTTAAATTTAAAACGGTGCCGTTTGTTTTAAAGAGCCGCCTCTGTAGCTCAGTCGGTAGAGCAGGGGACTGAAAATCCCCGTGTCGATGGTTCGATTCCGTCCGGAGGCACCAACTTTTTACAAACGGTCAAGCAGCGTATTTCGGTGCTGTCAGCCGTATGCGGATTTAGCTCATCCGGTAGAGCGCCACCTTGCCAAGGTGGAGGTAGCGGGTTCGAGCCCCGTAATCCGCTCCACCCCCCCTTTTTAAATTCGTCGAGGCAATAGTCTCGGCGTTTTTATTTTGCCCGAAAACAGCCATACTATGGAATATTGACAAAATAATATGATGTGCTATAATTATATCAATGATACAACGCTTGCTATGCTGACAATGTATTGTACACCAAAATAAACCCAAATTTATCGGAGGTATGGTTATGAACGATCTGTTGAATGAAGCAAAGCTTTTGCAGCCCGAACTTACGGAAATAAGAAGAAAAATACATCAGAACCCCGAAGTCGGCTTCGATATCCCGCAGACAAAAGCTTTTGTAAAACAAAAATTGGAGGAAATGGGCTATTCCCCTATCGAAATGGGACGTGCGGGACTTGTTGCCCTTGCAGGCGGCAAAACTCCCGGGAAAACTATCCTGCTCCGCGCCGATATGGACGCCCTTGCCATGAACGAGCAGGCGGACGTTGACTATAAAAGCCTTTCTGACGGAAAAATGCACGGCTGCGGTCACGATATGCATACGGCTATGCTCCTTGGTGCTGCGAAACTCCTTAAAGCCCACGAGAACGAGATCTGCGGCACGGTAAAGCTTGAATTCCAGCCCGCCGAGGAAATTTTCCAAGGTTCTCCCGACATGATAGCCGCGGGACTGCTCGAAGATCCCCACGTTGACGCGGCGGAAATGATACACGTTACTGCGGGAATGCCGCTGCCTTCGGGAATTTTCATGGTCGCAGGCGGCGGGATATCCTCCACTTCCTGCGAACAGTACCATATTATCGTAAAAGGCAAAGGGGGACACGGTTCGACTCCACATGAAGCCATAGATCCGATAACGGCGGCGGCACATATCCACATAGCATTGCAGGAAATAAACAGCCGCGAACTTGAAGGAAATCAGTTCGGAGTATTTACCACGGGGCGTTTTGAAGCGGGAAAAGCTTCAAACGTTATCCCCGACACCGCCGAGATGTGGGGAACTATCCGCACTACCGACCCTGAAAACGAAGTGGGAAAACTTATAAAAGAAAGCATGACCCGCATTTGCAAAGGCGTCGGCGAAGCTTTCCGCTGTGAAACGGAAGTTGAATTTTACGATTTTTGCCCATGCATGGTAATAGACTCCGCACTTGCCGCAGACACACTGAAATATATGCGGGAACTTTTCGGAGAAAGAGCCATTGATCTTTCTGTTGTTTCGGGCGGAAAAGCAGGCGGCGGAAGTGAAGATTTTGCGTTCGTAAGTCATCATGTTCCGACTGTAAGTATGTTCCTGACGGCGGGAAGTTCAAAAGACGGATATACTTTCGGGCAGCATCACCCGCAGGTACGGTTTGATGATTCCGTTTTGTATCTTGGCAGTGCCGCTCACGCGAACAACGCGCTCCGCTGGCTGAAAGAACACGCACAGTCTGACTAAAAGCTGAAAAACAGGCGCGGACTAACTAAAAGACGAAAAACAAAACCTTGCCCGAAAAGCTGGTCCGGCGCAGCCGCGCTGGTGGGGTCGAGGGGCGAAGCCCTCGCCGCCGTCCGCAGACGGCGGAAGCCCCTAATGCCTTTAGGAGCTCCGCAGGGGTGTGAATAAAATGACGCAAGCGTCATTTGCGTCGCAGACAGCAAGAGGGGGAAGCCCTGCGATAGAGGGCTTCCCCTTGGCATTAACGGCTATTATAATTTAAGCCTTGCCAAACAGCCCGGTGAGCTGTTTGGCAATACAGAGCAATTTGTTTTTCTAAAAAAATGATCCGTTGTTTTACAACAAATTAATTTATGCTTTATTTACAAGCTAAGCGGCTCGGATATTTCCGAGCCGCTTAGCTTTTTATGCAGTTTCAATACTGTTCGCTTTTTTGAGCCCAAGCTTCTCTACCGCTTGTTCCCTCATCTTGTATTTAAGGATCTTTCCCGCTGCGTTCATCGGAAAACCGTCTACAAAATCAACATACCTCGGGCATTTGTGCTTTGCCATTCTTGCAAGACAGAAATCCTTTATTTCCTGCTCCGTTGCTTCAACTCCGTCCTGCAAAACTATGCAAGCCATTACTTCTTCTCCGTAAGCTTCGTCGGGAACGCCTATTACCTGTACATCTTTTACCTTTGGATATGTGTAGAGGAAATCTTCTATTTCCTTGGGGTAAATGTTCTCGCCGCCGCGTATTATCATATCCTTGATACGTCCTGTGATCTTGTAATATCCGTCCGAAGAACGGCGCCTTGCAAGATCTCCCGTATGCAGCCAGCCGTCGTGATCTATCGCCGCAGCCGTAGCTTCGGGCATCTTGTAGTAACCTTTCATGATGTTGTAGCCGCGGGCAACGAATTCTCCGTCCACATCATCGGGAAGTTCCTGATTTGTTTCAGGGTCAACTATCCTGCATTCCACTCCGAAGATAGGTCCGCCGACGGTATTTACACGCTGTTCTATGGAATCGGTGGTCTTGCTCATGGTAGTTGCGGGAGAAGCTTCGGTCTGTCCGTAGGTAATGCATATCTGCGACATATGCATTTTCTCGATAACTTCCTCCATGGTCTTTATCGGGCATGGCGAACCTGCCATTATGCCTGTTCTCATACTTGAAAAATCTGTCTTTGGGAAATCCTCATGCCCAAGCATTGCGATAAACATTGTCGGAACGCCGTGGAAACAGGTTATCTTCTCTTTATTTATGCAGGCAAGTCCTTTTCTCGGTGAAAATCTTGTTATAGGCGACATTGTTGTTCCGTGAGTCATTGAAGCTGTCATTGCAAGCACCATTCCGAAGCAGTGGAACATCGGCACTTGTATCATCATTCTGTCCGCTGTGGAAAGATCCATGCAGTCGCCGATAGCCTTGCCGTTGTTTACAACATTGTAGTGTGTAAGCATAACGCCTTTTGGGAAACCTGTGGTTCCCGAAGTATACTGCATATTGCACACGTCGTGTATATTGATCGTGCGGCGCACTTCCTCCACTTTGCTGTAAGGAACTTCCTTTGCAAGTGCGAGAGCAGACTCCCATGTAAAGCAGCCTTTATTTTCCGAATCAACGGTAATGACGTTCTTTAAGAACGGAAGTTTTTCGGAAACGAGTTTGCCCGGCTCGCAGTTTTCAAGTTCGGGGCAAAGTTCCTTGATTATGCCGACATAGTTTATATCTTTTATGCCGTCTATCATTACAAGAGTATTAGTATCGGATTGTTTAAGAAGATACTCCGCCTCGTGGATCCTGTATTCCGTATTTACCGTAACAAGAACGGCACCTATCTTGGTAGTTGCCCAGAAAGTGATGTACCATTGGGGAACATTTGTCGCCCATATGGCAACGTGATCGCCTTTCTTGACGCCCATAGCCATAAGTGCGCGTGCAAAAGTATCCACGTCGTCGCGGAATTCGGGATATGTGCGTGTGTAGTCAAGTTCGGTATAGCGGAACGCATACTGATTGGGGAACTGTTCGCAGATACGGTCGAGAACATCGGGGAAAGTGTAATTTATGATGCGTTCCTTAGGCCACGGGTACTGACCTTTTCCGTCAATGCTCGTCTGGAGGGGATGTTTGTATTTTGTCTTATAAGGCGACATGAACTCCGCGAACTGCGGGATAACTATTCCCGCGTCGCTGAGATCGGGAGCCCAGCGTTTCAGCCATTCAAGGGAGATATAGCCTGTGTAGTTTATGGTTTTGAGAGCGTCTATCATTTCTCTTACGGGGATATCGCCGCTGCCCATGATCTTGTAGACGACTTTTCCGTCAGTGCCCATAACGCTGTCCTTGACCTGAATGTACTTGATATATTCACCGAGATTTGCAACGGTAGTTTCCGGGGCTTCACTGTGGAAACGGTACGGGTGGTGCATATCCCAGAGAGCGGCAATTTTGCGGCTGTTCACCTTGTCAAGAAGCGCAGCAAGGCGTTTTGTATCGCTGTAAACGCCGTTCGTTTCAACAAGAAGGGTAACGTTATATTCTTCCGCATAGGGAACAAGTTTTTTCAGCGCGTCTGCAACGATCTCATCGTCAGCTTCTCCGTCCGGAGCGGCGTTCAAGTCGCCGAGAACGCGGATATAAGGCGTTCCGAGTTTTTGAGCAAGCTTTGCGTAAGCGATTATTTCGGCAAAAGCTTCTTCCTGCTTGTCCGCATATCTTAGGCAGGCTCCCGAAGTAAGGCAGGGTATTTCAAGGTCGAGAGCTTTCAGTTTTTCGATAGTGCCGTTAATGTTCTGTTCTTTGAAAGGCTGGGCGTTTACCGAAAAGATATCACTTCCCAGACCGCGGATCTCGATGCCGTTGAAGCCGAGATCCTTAGCCGTAGAATAAATTTCCTGCCAAGTAAAATCGGGGCAGGCGATGGTAGAAAATCCGATTTTCAAAATAGATCAGTCCTTTTAAAAAAATATAATATACATATAAAATAAAACAATTATAAACATTATACAACACTTTTCCAAATAAATCAATACCAATTCGTTAATTTCTTTTCGGCTGCATATCAGATGCAGAACTATGGACTTTATATACAAATTTTGGGGTTATATTTTGTCATGGTTTGTTTAAAAATGCTTGACATTTTTTTGCTTTTGGTGTAAAATATAAGTTAGGCAAAGGTGCCCTTAATTAAATATGTATTATTGGCGGTGTTTTTTTTATGAATAAAATTTCTATATCAAAATTGGGCGTTACGATCGTTCTGATGGTGGATACCCTTCTCATAGCAGTTGCGGTCGCCATAACTATCGGATTTGTTGCATTGTTCACCAATGCCGAAACAGAAACATTGGAAGAAGCTACTCAAGTAGCTAACAATGTCTTACAGTTCTCCATAAACTCAAAAGCCGATGAAACTCAAATGATCGCTCAATTGCTTGCGGACGATTCCGATTTCACCGAATCAGTAAGGAACGGCGACAAGGAAAGGATCGCTTCCGTATGGAACAGCATAAACAAATCAGGCGGCATCTTCGGTATCTTTGCCGATAAGGACGGCATGATCCAATACCAGAGCGATAACTGCAAACTCTCCGCCTCCGGTATCTTTGATTCCATAAACGTTGAAAAAAGCGGTATGTTCTCTGATACCGACGCTTACCTTTTCTACCGCACCACGGTAAAATTTGACGGCGGCGTTATCGCTATAGGATATTCCTACAACGACTTTGCTCTCGTTGACGAGGTAAGGGAACAGACCGACGCCCATGTTACGATATTCTATGACAACCTGAGAATTTCCACCACGCTGATCGGTGATGACGGCGAAAGAGCCATCGGGACTACCATGCTCGGCGAAATATACGATAAAGTTATCACAAACGGCGAAGTTTATATGCTCGAGACCGAACTTTTCGGCGAAGACTATATGGCTTGCTATACACCTATATACGACGCCAACGGAATGGTAAAAGGCGCTCTGTTCACAGGTTCGCCGATGAAAACAATGATCGATAACAGAAACAAGGCTATTTCCGTAGGTATAGTGATTGCCATTGTAATGCTGCTCATCTCCATATTTACATTGATAATGTTCGTATCGAGGATCATATCCGATCCTATCAAAAAGGTCAAAGCTATGGCTGAAAAAATGGAGCGCGGCGACCTTAGTCAAAGCAGCATCGGCAAACTTGACAAGAATGAGATAGGCGACCTTGCAGGATCTATCTCCACCGCAATTTCCACCATCGGCAGCTATGTAAATGACATCTCCGCAATGATGAGCGAAATGGCTGACGGAAACTTCGGTTACGAATCCAATGTTTCATATACAGGTGATTTCGTCAGCATAGGCGAGTCGGCGGAGACTCTCCGCGGTCAAATGAAAGACGTTATCGAAAGCATCAACGTTTCCGCAGACGAAGTTTACAGCGGTTCCGAACAGATCGCAAACGGAGCGTCCGTTCTTGCAGACGGTACAACAAAACAGGCTGCCGCTTCACAGCAGCTGTCCATATCCTTGGACGATATTTCCCAGAATATCAGCCTTAATGCAGAAAACGCCGAAAAGGCACAGGAACTTTCCAACAACTCCATTGAAATGGTCAACAAACAGAACGAAGAGATCGTCAATATGCTTGACGCAATGAAGAATATCGAGACCAGCGCGTCAGAGATCAGCAAGATCATAAAGGCTATCGAAGATATCGCGTTCCAGACGAATATCCTTGCACTTAACGCGGCAGTTGAAGCTGCAAGAGCAGGTACTGCAGGCAAGGGCTTTGCCGTAGTTGCCGATGAAGTAAGAAATCTTGCAAACAAATCCGCCGAAGCAGCCAAGAACACTTCCGTTCTTATCGGAAGCTGTATAGACGCCGTAAACAACGGTTCCGAGATCGCAAACAAGACCGCTGCCGCAATGAAGCGTGTAATTGAAATAACCAACGAGACCAACGAGCTTATCGAAGGCATTACACGTCAGACGCTCCAGCAGGAGGAATCCGTTCAACAGGTAAAACAGGGCATCGATCAGATTGCAGATGTTATCACGCAGAACAGTGCTACCGCCGAAGAGAGTGCTGCAAGCTGCGAAGAACTGAACGCACAGGCGATGACCTTGAGAGACAAGATCGCTATATTCCATACATAATGTGTTGGTGAAAAAAGAATTTGAAGAAAAAGTATTTGTAAAGAATTGCATAGTTTGTTGTCAAACAACTCACAGGGTTGTTTGACAAGGCAAAATATGAGAAAATTCGTTAGTTCAAGGGGGAAGCCCTCTATCGCAGGGCTTCCCCCTCTTGCTGTCTGCGACAGCAATTCACCCCCTGCGGAGCTCCTAAAGGCATTAGGGGATTTCGTCGTTCTGCGAAAAACGAACTGCGTTCGTTTCGTCGACAAGGGGTTTAGACGAATGCGAAGCATTCGTTTTTCCCTTAGACCCCACCAGCGCGGCTGCGCTGGACCAGCTTTTCAATTTTGCGCTGCGCGCAAAATTGTTAAAAACTTTCTTGACAAGTTAAATAGCCTGTAAACGAAAGTTTACAGGCTATTTTTGGCGGAAGCGGAGGGATTCGAACCCTCGGTACCCGAAAGTACAACTGATTTCGAGTCAGTCCCGTTATGACCACTTCGATACGCTTCCGTGACTGACAAATAATATTATAACACATTACTTCCCAAATTGCAAGTGCTTTTTTCTATTATTTTTTACTTATCCGGAACAAATTGATTTTCCTCCGCACTGTATGCATAACCTATGCTTTTCATCGTTTCCGTCAGCGGAGCGGGATCTTCTCCCGTATCATCGCAAAGCGCCTCAAAGCTTGGATAGTTATCCCTGAGTTTCATATTCAGAACACTTAAAAGCATATACGGATCTTTTGGAAATGCCATTTTTTTCACCTTCGTTCAAATTGTTATTTTACCCGAAAACATAAAAAGGGAACACATTCTTTATGTTCCCTTGAAATATTTACCCCTTTATCAAGCAGGATTGACGAGTTGACGCCAATCAAGATCGCCCCGCTCAAGAGCATGGATAAGCGCTTCCGCTGTAGCTATATTTGTAGCGACGGGAATATTATGAACATCGCAAAGACGGAGCAGATCCCTTTCATTCGGTTCATGAGGTTTAGGAGTCAGCGGGTCTCTGAAAAAGAGGAGTAAGTCTATTTCGTTGCATGATATACGCGCACTGATCTGTTGATCTCCGCCCTGTGAACCGCTGAGGTAACGCTGGATAGTGAGTCCTGTTGCCTGCTCGACCATTTTGCCTGTAGTTCCGGTAGCGCAGAGATCATGTCTTGAAAGTATTCCGCAGTAAGCTATACAGAACTGTACCATAAGCTCTTTTTTGGAATCATGCGCGATCAAAGCTATATTCATTTTTACCATTCCTCTCGTTATTTATTTGTACAACGTTGTTCCTAAAATTACTGGAGAAGAACTTTAAAGCTGAGCGGGACATCCTCGCCTTTTATTCTTTTTGAAATAGCGTCAAAGGCTTTGAATGCCAGTGAATTTGAAGGTAAAGGCAAACCTTTTCCCGTTGAGATAACGACTTCATTGTCGCTCGGGATAACGCCGATCAGCTGAACGCCGACGGTATCTATTATTTCGTCCAGATCCATGATAAGGTCTGCTTTGAAGATATCGGGATCCACTTTATTGATGATAAGGCGCTGTTTTTTATTGCCGCGCTTATAGAATTCGTCCGACATGAGTCTTGCGTCACGGACGCAGATAGGATCGGGCGTTGTATTTATAAGGATAAGATCCGACTGTTCAACAACGTCAAAAACGCTTTCGTTCGTACCTGCCGAAGTGTCGATGATTATGTATTCATAATACTTTCTCATTTCGTTGCAGATATTAGAAATAGTTTCCGCGTCGACTTTTGCGAAAGGATCTTCCGGAGCGCAGACAACGCTGAGGTTGCTTGCAAAACTCTTGGCATTTGTTGTAGCCTTATAGATATCGCATTCGCCGTTAAGCACTGAGCCCAGATCGTATTTTATATCATCTTTTACGCCGAGCATTATATCGAGACATCTGAGACCGAAGTCGAGTTCCATAATAAGAGTTCTATGACCCTGTTTTGCAAGGGCAAATCCAAGCTCCGAGCATATGGAAGATTTGCCGGTTCCCCCTTTACCGGAAGTAATAGCAATTATCTTTGACATAAGAAACTCCTTTCGAGGAAATATACAAACGCGAAAGAGAGCGCGCAGTATAAAATTTATACACATATCCAAATAAGTAAAGTGTACAAAAGGTCACGCAGGGTAATTATCCGGCAGTGATCTTTGTTCACACTTTTAATTTGGATATTAGTATTATCTACTTTATATTATACCACAAATTAAGGATTTGTCAAAGCGTTTTTGAACATTCTGCACAATTTTGTTAACCTGTTGCTAAATCTTTTGTTATTTTTGTATATTTTGTACAACAATTATTTTACCTGATTTATTCACTGACAGCTGTAGTTTCCGCAGGAGGAGTTTTGCCCGAGAGGATATCTTCGGGCGGAACGATAACGGGCTTTGCGGGAACGTAATTCTTGTTATAATATGCGTCAATAATTTGCTTTATGATAAATTTTGAATACTCACCATGCTCAATAAATCCGGAAAATGCGATCTCGGGTTCATCAGCGGGATAAAATCCTATAAATGCCGAACCTGTGTCTTCCTTTGTTGTCATCTGGGGAGTTCCCGTTTTTATCGCAGTCTCTTTCGGAAGGGAAGTGAGCAGATAGTCTGTGTAATAGTCTTTTTTCGCGGGATAGCTGTACGGGGCAAAAGCCGCAGCCTTTTTCATGCCCTGTATGACAAGATCAAAAGTCTCACCGCTGTTGTCGGGTATGACCTGCACAGTCGTGGCGGGAGTTTTTGATATAAGCCGATCCTGTGTGTAATTGTAAACGCTGTCCACAAGATGCGGCTGATAACGCACGCCTTTGTTTGCTATAGTGCAAGCCTGTACAGCCATTTGCAGAGGAGTTACCGCAGTTTCCGACTGACCTATGGCTTCCTGTACAACAAGACCCGCGTTCCATTCAAGTCCTCTGTCCGCCATACTCTGGGGCGTAGCGATAACGCCTTTGCTGCCGCCTGTTTCAAGGTAAGTGTCCGTTCCAAGACCGTACATATTTGCATAACGTGCTATAAGGTCGGGACCCATGAGCCTTCCCACCTCATAGAAGAAGATATTGCAGGATTTTTCTATTGCCGTAACAACGTTTATCGTTCCGTGCCAACCTGTACATTCGGGTTTGTAATCGTCCCAATAGGTATACTTATGATTGCAGGTGATTGTTGATTTTGAAGTAAGATACCCCTCGTTGAGAGCAGCTGTTGCGGTAACGGTCTTGAAAGTTGAACCCGGGCGGTAAAGTCCGTTTGTGGCTCTGTTTGTAAGAGGAGAATTTTCTCCGTTCACGACCGAAGCGTAATCCGTCAGATAGTCGTTTAGATCATATGTGGGGTAAGTTGCCGCCGCAAGCAGCGCGCCGTTTTTCACATCAAGAACGACTACCGCTCCCGCATCGGCATTTTCGCCTTTTTTGTTCGTACTGGTCTGGTTATTGAGCCAGAGAATGTGATTTTCAAGGATCTCCTGCACATCCCGCTGATAGTCGATATCAAGTGTAAGCTTTACCGTATTGCCGGGGCAGGCTTCTTCCGTAACAAGGTCGGAAGTTACCACACCGTTTACAAGTTCCAGTGTACGGGTTCCTTTAGTTCCGCGCAGTTCGGATTCCATAGCTTTTTCGATGCCTGATTTTCCTATCACGTCATTAAGTGCGTAGCCGGAATCTTTCAGTTCCTCATATTCTTCCGCGCTGATCGCGCCGACTGTGCCGATAAGATGCGGCGCAACGTCTCCTGCCTCATATACCCGCACCGCTTCTTCGACAATATCCATACCGTCAAAGGAATACGCCGCTTCTTTAAGTTTTACCACCGTATCCATAGGTATATCTTCAGCAAAGGTATATCTGTTTGAAAGTGAAAAACTCCGCAGGATCATTTCGTATCTTACTCCTGCGATAATGCGTTTTTCCCGCTCGGAATAGCTTTCGTCTATTTCGTAAATTTTGTACATGGCTTCGATGCAGTCTGCGGCGGTAGCGTAAGGCTGAACGCTGATATTTTTGCGGAGTTTTACGATGCTGCTGTCCTGTGCTTCAAGGTACTCATAGGGCTGTTCCATAGTTATGGGAAGGCTGTCTATCCACTCAACGCCGTCCTTGTCGAGTATCTTGGCGATACCGCAGATGATGCGGTTTATTTCCTTATTGTCCGACGGGAAAAAAGCTTTCTCGATTATAACATTAAAACCCGTTTTATTGCTTACTATCTCATTTCCGCTGCGGTCGATTATTTCGCCCCTCGGGGAAGTTATGACCTGTGAAGCCATACGGGTAGTTTTTGCTTTTTCAAGATATTCCGCACCGTTTACGATCTGTATTTTCATAAGATCTATACAGCAAAGCGCAAGAGCCGCAAGTATCACTATAAAGAAAAACGCCGCTCTCAGGCGTTCAAAAAATTTCTGCATATTTTATCATGCCTGCAAAGCAAGCGTTCCTCCTATTCTCTTACGATATCATCGGATTTTTCCTCAATATAATTTTCCGTAATGATCCCCAGATGCTTTACAAGGAATTTTATTATAAAGAAAAGCGGTATCACCGCAAGTTCCGTATATATCATCACCGGCAGAAATTCACGGATAAATATTTTTGCCGAACTGTCATATCCCCATATCGCATAGTAAAAAAAGTAATGTATTATTCCCTGTATGAACACCGCCGCACCGTTGAGCATAACTATATTTATTATATGTTTCCTCATAAAGAACCGGAACAGCAGCGATGTCACCAGACAGCACCACAAAAGTATTATCCCGCTCAGACCGATAAGCGTTCCCTGTGCGGTATCAAGCAGCAATCCCGCTATACAGCCGCAGACCGCCGCGTCAAAAGGTTCTTCAAAAACAGCGATACACATAGCGGTAGGTATCACGAACAGCACTGTACGCCAATGGAAAGCCGTTGTTGTCATGTAAACATATTCAAGTATCAGCAGCAGTATATATATCACCCACCGCAGGATAGTATTCCGCTGTTCCTTTTTACGTTTTGCATCAATGTTCATTATCTCACCCGTAAATATGCGTTCAGCTTTCGTCCGCCTGACCGTTAAAACTTGTTATGACAAAGACCGTGGAAACATTGCTTGGGTCTATGGCGGGCTCTATTATCGCATACTGTGAAAGTCCGTTATCTTCCATTCCCACTTCTGAGACAGTTCCCACCAGCTGACTTGCGGGAAAAGTTTCACTTCCCGATGTAACGATTATATCGCCCGCTTCAATGTCCGAACTTTCGCTTATATAACTCATTCTGCAATAGCCTTCCTCGGCATATTCGTAGTCGCCCTCTATTATTCCCGTTGCTTTTGTCCTTAAAACGGTAACTCCCACTGCGGTACGCGGGGAAAAGAGAGTTCTCACTCTGCTCGTACTTCTTGCCACATCGTAGCAAACTCCCACAAGTCCTGCGGAAGTTATCACCGGATCGTAAGGAGCGATACCGTCGTTGCTGCCCTTGTCGATGGTAAATGAGCGGTACGGATCGTTTGCGGCTCTTGCAATAACGTTGCATGGCGCGGAGAAAACGTAGTCGTCATGCTCCTCGGTAAGCCCGAAAAGAACGCGGTACTGTTCGTTTTCCCTTGCAAGTTTATCATAGTCTATGATATCGTTGTAGACTTCATTCAAAGTTTCTTTCAGCTGTTGGTTCTCCTCGTAATATTTTTTAGCGTTGAAGAGCATATCGAGTGTAGAAGTCACCTTTCCCGAAATGGTATTCGACACTTTCTGGAAAGGTTCGAGGACTATCCCGAACACCGATTCGCTGTCCGAAGCGTAACCGCCTTTTGTCAGGGAATACACCATTACGCCTATGATAACAGCCATAAGCGCAACAAGGACTTTAAATTTTGTTGTTCTGAAAAAATCCTTCAAGTGCGATCACACCCCCTTGTTAGTGTTGAGTGTTGAAAGTTGAGAGCAGGCTGAGTCTGCACCCTTTCAGGCATTATTTTGTTATTTTCAACTTAATTATACCGTGCATGAAGCAAGGCAGGGTCTGCGCTTTAATTTTGAGAGTTGAAATATATGCGTTACTGCAATATCTCAACTCTCAACTCTCAACTCTTAACTCTCCCGAAGCTCTCAACTCTCTTAGTAGTATTTGGAATCGTCGTTAAGGACTTCGCGGAGCCTTTCAATGTCCTCAAGAACTTTTCCCGTGCCGTCCGCAACGCAGTCAAGAGGAGTCTCCGCAACGTAAACGGGCATACCTGTTTCCTTGTTGATAAGCTTGTCGAGTCCTCTTATAAGCGCGCCGCCGCCCGCAAGCATGATGCCCTGATCGATAATATCCGCCGCAAGCTCCGGAGGAGTCTTTTCAAGCGTTACTTTTATTGCTTCAACAACGTTTGAAAGCGGTTCTGCAAGTGCTTCACGGATCTCAGCAGATGTAACTATGATATTTTCGGGGAGTCCGTTGAGCAGGTTGCGTCCCTTTATTTCCATTTCCGTCTCCTGCTCCATGGGGAATGCCGAACCGATAGCGATCTTGACATTTTCGGCGGTGCGTTCACCTATGAGGAGATTGTATTTTTTCTTGATATAGTTGATTATAGCCGCGTCGAAAGCGTCTCCCGCGACTCTTACCGAGCGGGAAGTAACTATGCCGCCTAAAGATATCACCGCAACTTCGGAAGTTCCGCCGCCGATGTCAACGATCATCGAGCCTTGCGGCTCGGAAACGGGAAGTCCTGCTCCTATAGCGGCAGCCATAGGTTCTTCGATTATGTTTACTTTTTTAGCACCTGCATTTTCTGCAGCTTCCTTAACGGCTCTGCGTTCAACTGCCGTAACGCCCGAGGGTATACATATTATAACGTGCGCTTTTGTGAAAAGTGCGCCTTTGAGAGCTTTTCTTATAAATTCCTGAAGCATTGTAGTAGTTATCTCAAAGTCTGCGATAACGCCGTCTTTAAGGGGTCTTACCGCAACGATGGAACCCGGAGTACGTCCTATAACGTCCTTTGCTTCCTGACCTACATATTTTGCTCTGTCCGTGCGGGTATCAACAGCCACAACGGACGGTTCGCGGATGATTATGCCTTTTCCCCTCATGTATACGAGGGTATTGGCAGTGCCAAGGTCTATTCCTATTTCTTTTGCAAACATTGTTTTTACCTCCGATAATGTTAGATATGTAAAGCATACAAGTCATGCAGATCATTCCGTTAAAAAAATCACCGATCCCCGTTATAGGATCGTGATCCACACAAAAACTAATTGCACACATTAATATTATAACACTTGAAAAGCAAGTGTACAACACTTTTTGAGAAATTTTAACCAAATTGTAATTTTTGTTTCTTGCGCCAAAACCGACCCGTTCGCGCCGAAAATTTTAGTGCAATATTACAATCCTTTACAGGTCTTATTGTAAATTATAAGCGCGGCAATAACGCATATTATCTGCATCGGGTTTACCGTAAGGGTAAATCCGAACGCCAGTTTAAAGACTATCAGATCAAGCACCAACGGCGAACCTGTATCCAGTCCCACCGACATATTGTACGCCAGCCATGACAGGAACGATACTTCCGAGCAGAGTTTTGCCAGCACCGTTCCCAGAACTATTCCCGCCAACAGAAAAAATAAAAATGCTATCGTGCGTTTAATGTCTTTTCCCATTGTAACTATCCTTTCGTTATTATGTTCCTCTGTAGTAAAGTCCGCGTGTAAAACCGTTTTCAAGGGCTTTCCGACCGTTCAGGCAGCAATTTATGACCCGTGCGGTCTCCTCGGCAGTTTCATCGGTAAAATCCAGCACCGCAAGATCCGCATTTATTTCACCGAGCCTGTCCGTCATCATAAGGATATCGCTGTTGAAAACTTCCGTGCAGACCGACTCCCCGCATTTTACGGGGAATTTCCTTCCAGTCCTGTCAAGCAGGAAGCCTTTACAGTTCCTACAGTTACCGCCTGCCTGTTTTATGGGGCAGTTCCTTGTCAGCATTACAGGCAGGCGTCCGTAAACGATGGCTCCCACGGGGATATTTCCGTTTATTGCGGAAAGCTGCGGAAGTTTCGCTTCAAAACTTGCGGTAACATCTTTAAGTCCGAGCCTTGCAGCTTCAGAAACGGCATAATTATTTGCGATATTCAGTCCGAAATCGCCGTAAAGCTCAAAGCCTTGACACTTCCCGAGTT
Source organism: uncultured Clostridia bacterium (assembly GCA_947625915.1). Taxonomy (GTDB): domain Bacteria; phylum Bacillota; class Clostridia; order Oscillospirales; family Ruminococcaceae; genus RGIG8773. The sequence goes on along the minus strand of CANQPX010000001.1, from coordinate 31,206 downwards.
TTATATATGCAAGATCGGGGCAAAGCAGCCGCTCAAATCCAAGCCTTCTTATTTCGCAAAACTTTTCCCGCAGCTTGTTTTCATCATCTATAAATCTTGGCGGTGAAACTATATAACGCTTGTCCGAGGGGATCTTCCCGCAAAGCTTCATGGGAATTATGACTTCCATATCTTTTGGAACGGCTCCAAGCTGTTCAAGATCGGAAATTTTTACCCGTATCTTTTCTGGGAAACGTCTTTTCCCAGAAAAGACTGCGTTTATCCGTCGTATTTCATATGTCGGTCTTTTCGCGGAAATGATCGCATTATTCATTTTTTCCACAGCTTCACGCCGCAAAGAATTCAGCGCAGATGCGGGAATCATCAACTTTTCATCTATTTCTGAATAAAAATTACCCAAAGTATAAACAGTATCGCCTAACTTTTCCAACTGTTTTCTTGCGGAATTACTGTCAGTGGGGCGTTTTTCAGCCGTTTCGGGGATACTTCCCTTTGCAGTGACGGAAATTTCTCCGCAGGTCATTTTCAGTTCGGAAGGCTGCCCCTGTTTTACCGTCAGGTAAAAGTCCGCTTCCGCCGCTTTTGTTTCTTTTCTGAAAGTTTCCTTTATTTTCGGCAGGACGCTTTCCGCCGAAACAACATCTTCCTTCCGTCTGTAGCCGAACATAGGCTTACCGATGCTGCCTGTAATATAACCATCGGTAAATCCACTCCTTGAAAATACAGCCCGTAAAGTATCAAGATCGGGCTCTTTTCCGTCCAGTGCGGCTCTGCAAGCCGTTACAGCCGCCGCAACATATTCCGCGCGTTTCATTCTTCCTTCTATTTTAAAAGAGGAAACTCCCATTTCCGCAAGTTTACTTATATGCGGTATGCCGCAAAGATCTTTCAGCGAAAGATCGTATCTTTCCCCTGTGCCCACCGCATTGAAAGGCAGTCGGCAAGCCTGCGCGCACATTCCTCTGTTTGCGCTTCTTGAACCTATCATCGCGCTCATATAGCATTTTCCAGAGACCGACATACAAAGCGCGCCGTGTATGAAAACTTCCGTTTCAACGCCTGTTTTCACCAGTTCATCTATCTGTTCCAAGGAAAGTTCCCTTGCCGCCACAATGCGGGAAAATCCCATTTCCGCGGCGAGTCTTGCCCCCTCGGGGGAATGTATCGTCATCTGAGTAGAAGCGTTCAGTTTCATATCCGGGAGCATTTCCCGCAATAGACTTGCCGCGCCGAGATCCTGAACGATAAGTCCGTCCGCGCCGATCTTGGCGGTGAACTCGGCGGCTTTAAGGAAATCGGACATTTCCTCCGGGAATACTATTATATTCATGGCTCTGTAAAGTTTCACGCCGTGGAGATGGCAATACTCCACTGCTTTTTCCAGTTCGCCGTCGGAAAAATTTATCGCCCCGGCTCTTGCGGAAAATTTTTCTCCTCCGACATAAACAGCGTCCGCGCCGCATCTGACAGCCGCGAGGACGCTTTCAAAGCTGCCGGCAGGCGCAAGTATTTCCGTCATGACAGCAGCTCCTTTCAATAAAATAAACAGGAAAACTTTTCCTCTTATTTAGATGAAGAAGTTTTTTCCTTATCTTTGTCTTTGTCCTTTGTATCATCAAGCGTAAGCTGTTCGTCGATATCGGACTTCATGTGTTTTATCTTTAGTTCATTTTCAAGAGAAGATATCTTTGCCAACAGAGATTTTTCATTTTTCAGGGCTTCATCACGTTCCAGACGGGCTTTGCAGGCGTCGTCAACATATTCCTTTATCTGGGTACGGATATTGTCTATGCTGTCGTTGGCTTTTTTCACCTCATCGTAAGATGCCAGAGCAACGAGTATTGCGGCGGACTGAATGGACATATTTTCCGCCGAAGAAGCCATTTCGTAAATATCCGCATCGACTTTTTTTGCAAGTTCCGTGAAATAGCTTGGCGCTTCATCGGTTTTAAGGCTGAATTCCTTACCGCAGATAGTGACCTTGACTTTATTCATTGTAAACGTTCCTTTCTTTTGTGGCACAGCAATAGCGCATAATGACCAATTACAGTGATTATACCACATTTCAGCAATTATTTCAAGAGAAAAAGTTTAAATTTTGCAAAAAGAACGCGGTAACTTTGTGCATATGCTGTTCGCTGCGGCTATGAGAGCCCGGATCTTACTTAAAAAGGTTACAGAAAAAGTTACAGCGCCGGAGCTTTTGTAACCGTTTTGTAACCTTTTTGATTTTGCGGGTTTGGTTCTGTGACAGCTTTTGCGGGAATTTACGGATCGTAAAAGTTACAATTTGTAACCGACAATTTATTCCAATTTACGGCTCAAGAAAAATTTATGACGTTATATCGACAAATTTATTTAAAATTTTATATGAAAAATATATGGTCGGCTATAGGGAAAATTGTGCATATCGCTAAAAAAAATTAATAAAATGTGACATAGTTCAATAAAGTGTTGATTTTTGAAAAAAAAGAGGTATAATATTAATAATGTTACTGTTTTGTAACCCTTTTTGCGCTGACCGCAAAAAGATCAATACGCTTCTGACAGATCTTGTTGATAATGAAAGATCAATATGTGTTATAATAATAAAGTGTAAAGAAAGGAGTTCTTGATATGAACATCGATCCGAACAGTTCGTCCGGAAGTATGAAAAAAGATAAAAGATCAGCTTCCGTTCACGGCGGATTTGAAAGATCTATGGTCGCGGTAGGCTCGCTTGTTACATACCTTGCCGTTTATGCGGTGAAACGTTCCTGCAGTACGGTAAAATGTGTATCCGCTAAACTTAAAAACGGCGTCCGCCCTCTGCTTGCCGAAATAAAAAGAAATTTCCTGTACGGACTTAAAAAAGCCGGCATGAACGCAATAAAATGCGCGGATAATTTCTCCGAATTCAACAGAAGATTTGTAGACAGAATGGCTGAAGTAGGCTTCGGAAGGGCAGTCGCTCTCCAGACTTCGGACATTTTCTCCGCTGTAAAAAGCAGCGGACGCTTCGCAATAACATTTGTAAACCATGCGGTTCCTGTCCTCAGTATCGCTCTGTTGATAATGGTCGTCGCGGATAAAGCCGATGCCGATTACGGAGTTACCGTTGCTTATAACGGTCAGGAACTCGGAGTAGTCTCGGAAGAATCAGTTATAGATGAGGCGCAGCAGATAATCGCCGACCATACCGATTACTACGATACAGGCAGCGAAACTTATATAACAGCTACTCTTTCACTTAAACCGCTAAGCGCATACGATGAGGTCATAGACGAAAAGATGCTCGCGGCTGTCGTTCAGGAACAGATCGAGACGCAGGCTCCCGTTCAGGAGACCGCTCCTCAGGAAGAAGAGACCGTTGATACGGTCGATATCTATACCGACGATGAGGAAACGGAAACTCCCGATGACAGGGTAAGGGCTTTCATGGTGACTGTTGACGGAGAGTTCGTAGGCGCGGTAGAGGAATATGACGAGATAGGCGAGTACCTTGACGAAATAAAGGACGAATACATGACGGACGATATAGTTTCCGTTTCGTTTGATAAAAACATAGAGTATACTTATGAAAATTATGTTATGCCCGATCAGGTGGTAGATCAGCAGGAAATAATAGATCTTTTCAGTTCACTTGTGGCAGAACCTGTATACTATGAAGTCCGGAAAGGCGATAATCCTTGGGATATAGCTTCGGATAACGATATGAGCGTTGAGGAACTGCAGAACTGCTTCGTAACATATGAGGGAAAACAGATAGACGATATTACGGAATATTGCCCCATCGGAGCAACTATCCAACTCAGCGAGGAAGTTCCTTACCTCGGAGTCATGACTACCAAGGAAGTCACTTATAACGAAACTATCGACTATGATATAGTAGAAACCGATGATCCGGATATGTACCAAGGCGATACCGCTGTTGATGTTGAAGGCGTTGAAGGCGAAATGACTGTTACCGCAAACGTTACTTACAAAAACGGCGAGATCGTTTCAAGAGACATACTTGACGAAGTAGTGATCTCCGAGCCTGTTACAGAGTACATCAGAGTCGGAACAAGAGAAACAAGAACTCCCGTAAGCGAAGGCAGCGGCGGTTCGGGCGAGTATTTCTGGCCTGTTGACGGCGGTTATATTTCCGCATATCAGGGCGACGGAAGAGGTCATAAGGGTATCGATATCGCGGCTCCTTACGGAACTCCTATATATGCTGCGGAAAGCGGTACTGTTATCGAAGCGGCAGGAGGTTGGAACGGCGGTTACGGCAACTGCGTAAAGATCGAACACGCTGACGGAAATGTTACATTGTACGGACATCAGAGTTCTATCGCTATACAGTATGGTGACTACGTTGTTAAAGGACAGCTTATAGGTTACGTCGGAAGTACGGGCGACTCATCGGGAAATCACCTCCACTTTGAAGTCCGTTCAAACGGTACTTATTCCAATCCTTTGGATTATGTTTCACAGTATTGATAAAAAAGTTTTTTAAACAAAGCGGAACAGGGCAATACCTGTTCCGCTTTTGGTATTTTATACTGTTTTTTGCACTAAAAAATAAGAATTTTTTTATATCTTTTTTTGATTATTTTGTTGACTTACGGGGTTTTTTGTGTTAGAATATTGATAATGTGTATTTTTGATCTTGATCATTTTTCAATAGTTTGATTTTGGAAAGGAAATGACTATGAAAAAAATATTTACTCTTAGACTTTGCATTTACATGATAATAGGTCTTGTTGTGACGATAGCTGTTATTTTCGGTATGCAGACAGCTTCCGCTAAAAGTTCCAACGAGACTTCAAGCATCGAGAAACTTGAGTCGGTCAAGGAAAAACTCCTCAGCAACGATCAACAGATAGAAAATCTTACTAACAGCCTTGGCGAAAATAACCTTGCCAAGACCCGTGCTTTTGCGGATATAATTGCCGCTGACCCCACTATCCTTGACGATAACAACAAGATCCTCGAACTTAAAGAGGACCTCATGGTAAACGAACTGCACGTTATCGATGCGGACGGCATAATCACTCACAGCACTATCGATTCCTATATAGGATTTGATATGAAAAGCAGCGACCAGTCGGCTGCTTTCATGGTAATTGTTGACGATCCGTCCATCGAGATAGTTCAGGAGCCGCAGGAAAACGGCGCAGAAGGTATAATTATCCAGTACATAGGCGTTGCAAGAAAGGACGCTCCCGGTCTTGTTCAGGTGGGAATACGCCCCGAGATCCTTGAAGAGACACTTGCAAGCACAGAGATCTCCACAGTTCTGAGGGATTTTGATTACGGAAACAGCGGCTATGTCTTTGCAATAGATAAAACAAGCGGAAATATCGTTGCTCACCCCGATGAAAGTCTTCTTAACACTTCCGCGGCAGATGCGGGCTTGCCCGTTCAGGAAGGCAGCGGAAAAACGACCGTAAAAGGCGTTGACGGATATTACAATATCCAAAGCTATGAGGATACGCTCATAGGAACATTCCTGCCGACGGATGAGTATTTTGCCGACAGAACGAGCCAGACCATTTCCGTTTCGGTAAGTATGTTCGTCATATTCTTCCTTCTTATCATCTTTATCAACCTGCTTGTTGAGCGGAAGATCGTCCGCGGCATAAATAATATCGGAAATTCAATGAAGCGCATCGCCGACGGAGATTTCAGCGTTACGGTAAATGAAACAGGAAATCCCGAGTTCCGTCAGCTTTCCGAAAATATCAATAAAATGGTAAGCGGCATAAGCAGCAATATCAATGAGAATGAACAGCTCGTTGAACAGCAGAAAAAGGATATGGAAAATAATGTTGTTCTGGTGAGAAACATAAGATCCGCTTGCTCGGAACTTAACAGCGTTTCAAAGGAGACTCTCGACAGCGCCGATAAGATCTACACCGGAACGGAAGCACAGAAGAAAGCAGTTGACGGACTTGGTCAGGTCATGAACGACCTTGTAAAGGAACTGAACGAAAGCGCAGACGCTTCCGTAAGCGTTACCGATACAACAGAGACTGCGGTAAATACTATCCTCAGCACTCAGAGGCAAATGGAAGAACTCAGCAATTCGATGGAACAGATCAGCAATATGTCAAGAGAGATAGAAAAGATCATTGACGAAATAGATTCCATTTCAAGTCAGACTCATCTGCTTGCGCTCAACGCTTCCATAGAAGCCGCAAGAGCAGGAGAAATGGGCAAGGGCTTTGCGGTAGTTGCTTCCGAAGTCGGTATGCTTGCAAACAAGAGCGCAAAGGCGGCAAGCGAAACCAACGAACTTATTACAAATTCTATCCAGTCCATAGAAAGCGGAAAACAGATCACGGAACGTACTCTGGACGCGTTCAATCATGTTGTTGAGGAGATCAAGAAGTCCAATGCAGGCGTTGAAAAGATCGCAAACATGGTTCGGGATAATGTTGCAGTTGTGGGCAAGGCGGTAGATGAGATAAACCGTATAGGAGATGTTGTAAACGCGAACGTTGCAATATCCGAGAACAGCAAGAGAATGTCCGTAAACATGGCGGATATCACCGACAAACTTACAGACCTTGTCAGCGACAGATAAAAGCGGATATTTTTATTAACGGGCAGCCGATGATCGGCTGCCCGTTCTTGTCCGCGCCTTTTTTATTTTTTGACTTTCCGAAAATTTATCGGATATTACTTTACTTTTTCCGAAAAATATGATATAATTTTTTTAAAAATATATCCGAGGAATTTTTTTATGGAATATCTGAAAAATGACAGCGTGAAACTTTCCGATGATGAAATGTCGGTAATAATTATCGATCAGACGATTTTGCCAAACGATCTCGTATTTAAAAAATTATCTGTTCGCGAGGATTTTTTTGAAGCAATAAAAAATCTCCGCGTCCGCGGCGCTCCTGCTATCGGAATTTGTGCGGGATATGCAATGTATGTTTTATCGTTGTCAATAAATGCGGTAAACGGTGAGGAATTTCTTAAGGAAATTCTGAATATAGGCGAATATCTTTGTTCATCAAGACCAACGGCGGCGGATCTTTCTGCTGCGGTGAAAAAATGTATTGCGGCGGCAAAAGAAAATATTTCTTCGCCGATAGAAAAAATTCGGGAAATATTAAAATGCACGGCAATAAATATCCATAAGGAAAATATTGAAATGTGCAGAAAAATTTCCGAATACGGACTTTCTCTTGTAAAAAACGGCGACGGGATCCTGACGCACTGTAATGCAGGTCCGCTTGCAGCATCACGTTACGGAACAGGTCTTGGAACGCTCTTCCTCGGCAAAGAACGGGGATATGAGTTCCATGTGTATGTTGATGAAACGCGCCCGCTTTTACAGGGTTCAAGACTTACCGCGTATGAACTTGACAACGCGGGCATAGACGTTCACCTTATATGCGATAACATGGCTTCTTCGGTGATGAAAGCAGGACTTATTAACGCCGTGTTCGTTGGCTGCGACCGCGTTGCCGCAAACGGCGATACGGCAAATAAGATCGGCACGAGCGGTGCGGCGATAATAGCAAAACATTACGGGGTACCGTTTTATGTGTTCTGTCCTTCAACTACTATCGATCTTAGCTGTAAAAGCGGAAAAGATATCCCCATAGAATTCCGTGACGGGGAAGAAATACGTTCAATGTTTTTCAGCAGACCTGTTGCACCGGAAGTAAAATGTTACGATCCCGCATTTGATGTTACCGAAGAAAATTTGATAACAGCAATTATTACGGAAAAAGGAATTTGCCGCAGACCGTATGAAAAAAGTCTGGGAGAATTATTCGGAAAATAATTTTTTTAAGGAGAAAAAATATGCTGAAAAATATTCTTAAAAGCAGCGAATGTGCAAAATGTAAAATATGCTGCATTTTTGATAAATATGATATATGGGAAACTCCGATAATAGATGAAGAATTAAAAAATAAAATCGAAAAACGTTTCCCGGAATTTTCTTTTGTAAAAAAAGGAGAGGGCTGGATATTCCGCATGACGGAAGCGGAGGACGAACTTTTTTATTGTCCCGCGCTTGATAAAAATACGGGCTGTAAACTCGGAGAGGATAAACCTTTCGACTGTAAGATATGGCCTTACAGGATAATGGAATTCGGCGGAAAAAGAGTTATCTCTATTGCGTCTATATGCCCGACTATGTATGGGAAACCTCTTTCGGAGCTTTGCGGTGAGTTGGAGCGTGACGATCTGGCGGGGAAGATATTTTCCTTTGCGGATCTTCATCCGGATATTGTAAAGCCGTATGAAGAAGGCTATCCGATATTAAAAGCAGAAAAGGAAAGCCGCAGGGATTGACCTGCGGCTTTTATGTTAAAATTTATGGTACATGAGAAGATCAGCTGTTCTGGCATCTGAGCCATTCGGCGTATTCGCTCTCCGGACGCGCCTTTGTCGCAACGGCAAACTGGAAACTGTGCGCTTCATCGATAAATGAGTTAAAAGCTTTCAGATCCCCGTCAAGCTTGTATTGTTCCTGCTTCTTGCGATAAACTTCCTCGTACAATAAATTCATAAGATCCGTTCTCCTTTAAAATATTTTAACGAATTGTAATTGACAAATCTGTTAGTAATTATAGCACAAATCCAAGCCTTATTCTATAGTATTATTATACAAAAACAAATTTTTTTACTGGCTATATTAACAAATTTTAAAAAAAGTTGAAATTGCTCTTGAAATACAACAAATAGTATGTTATAATAATAAATACACTACATTTAGAGCCAATTTATAACAGTTGTGCCGCGGCGTTTTCATCGCGGCTTTTTATATTTTAAACAAATAATCCTTATTTTTTAAACAAAATTTGTTGAAGTTAAAGAAATTTGCTGAAAAATATGTACAAATGCGGTCTTTTGGTGTATAATATTACTTGTGCTTATGCACATATTATATTAAAGGAGAAGATCATGATAATGAAAAAATTAATTTCCGCAATTGCCGCTGTTGTTTCATGCGCGGTGATCTTAACTGCCTGCGGGGGAAATTCAGGAGCGGACGTTGAGGACGGTGCGGGGGCTTCGGCTCCGGAGGGAACAAAAGCTGTATCTGTCATTGATGACATCGAAACGGTCAAGACTGATGCAGAAAGTACAGAGAGTACAAAAAGCGAAGAAATTACAGAAAGTACAAATAGCGAAGCAGCTGCGGATAGTGCAAGCCCTTCCGGAAGTACCCCATCATTTGCTTCGTTGGACGAATTTGCGGCTTCCGATCTTAGTGCACTGACATATGTTGACACAGCTGCCGAAAAAAGCAATACATATAATTTTATAATGGATTTTGAAGGCGCAACGGCACTGTACTTAGATGCGGAAACAACAGACGGTTCTACATCTGCAAAAATGGCTGTAGACGCAAATAATAATATTTCGGTCGATGCAGCCGAGGGCGGCGACAGATCCGTTATCATACTTAAAGATATGAAAATGTATATACTTGACCCATCGTCCAAGTCATGTTACTACATGGCGGCAGATGAAAGCATTTTTCAGGAGTATGACCTGAAAAAAGCTTTTGAAGAAATGGCATCTATTGATAAAAGCAGCATTTCTTCGACTCAAATCGTACAGTCTGCCAATGTTTCGATAAACGGCAAAGACTATGTTTTTGAAGGCGTTGAAGGCGGCGGTATGCTTTATAACACAAACGGTTCTATCTATGCGGTTATAAATAATGAAAACTCATCAGATATAACAGCACTTGTGATAAATTCTTTTACAAAAGATCTGCCCGCAGGAGTGTTCGATATCCCGTCAGATTATGAACTTATTGATTTTGATGCGGTAATTGGTTCTCAGCAGTAATTAAAAAATAACATTTCCGTGCATAAATATTGTGCGGAAATATTATTTTTTGTGCAGAATTGCTGAAATTTCAAAAAAATAACTTGCCCCTTGACAATTATCGGGGAAAATGTTATAATAATTAAGTATCCTCGTCCGTGTATCGTCGCGGACGTGACCCAAGAGGAGGTGTTTTTAATGGCTAAGGTAAACGAAACCTATGAGACCATGGCAGTCTATAGTCTGAAAAACGGAGAGGAAGGCGTTAAGGCTCTTAACGATAAGTTCACCGCTCTCATCGAGGCTAACGGCACTATGGAGTCCGTCAATGAGTGGGGAAAAAGAAAACTCGCTTATGAGATCGACTATCAGACAGAGGGCTATTATGTGCTTTACACATTTTCCTGTAAGCCCGATTTCCCCGCCGAACTCGACCGTATATTCAAAATTACGGACGGTGTTATGCGTTCCCTTATCACTGTAAAGTGATGAACCTTTTCAGACAAAAGGAGGCTGTAAAAAATGTTGAGTGCTTGTGCCATCAATAACGTTGTCATTATGGGTCGTCTTACTTCCGATCCGGAATTGAGACAAACTCCCACAGGCGTGTCTACCTGCCAGATAACTGTTGCGGTGAACCGCGGCTACGTTCCCCAAGGCGGCGAACGTCAGGCGGATTTCATTACCGTTGTCGCATGGAGACAAACTGCCGAATTTATCAGCAGATATTTTACTAAAGGTAAAACTATCATTGTTGAGGGCAGTCTCAGGACAAGAACTTATGATGATAAGCGTTATCCCGATGTCCGCCATTATGTAACGGAAGTATATGCCGATAATGTTTCATTCGGTGAAAGTAAATCTTCTTCTCAGGGCGGAAGTTATTCTACTCAGCAGTATTCCCAGCCACGTCAGGATCAGTACGACGGATCCGCTTCACGTCCGAATAATGCTCCCGCCGCTTCGGTCTCCTACGGAGAACTGGGCAATATGGACGATTTTGAGGACGTTATAGGCGACAGCGATCTTCCGTTCTGATAAGCTGCCGCGGATATTTTAAGATCCGCTTTGAATATTATTAAAAGGAGGTCTCATAATGGACAAGGATAGAGAAAAGGCTCCCAGAGGCGCAAAGAGAACTCGCAAAAAGGTTTGTATGTTCTGCGCTGACAGAGTTGAAAAGATCGATTATAAGGATATCGCAAGACTTAAAAAGTGCATGACCGAAAGAGCAAAGATACTCCCAAGGCGTGTAACAGGTACTTGTGCATATCACCAGAGAGAGCTTACAGTCGCTATCAAGCGTGCAAGATATATTGCTCTTCTCCCTTACGTTTCGGATTGATAATATAGTGATCCTGTTAAAAACGGGATCACTTTTTTGTTTTATACGGAAGAAAGCCGTCGGAATGTGCTTAAAAACATTTTCCGACGGCTTTCTTATAAGGAGAAATATGAAAAAAGTTGTAAAGATAAATCAAAGATATTTGATAATTTCGTCTATAACGCCGCTGAGGTGTTCATCGGAAAGTCCGAAATCCATTTCCTTATAACTCCATACAGCATGACCTATGCCTGATTTGGTAAAAGCGGAATTTATGGCTTTGAACCATTGAACGGTATCTTCCGGAGAAACGATATTTATTACTCCGTATTCACCGCAGTAAAGACAGGTGTTATATTTTTTTGCGACTTCGAGAGCTTCTTTGAAAATATTCTCAAAATATTCCGATGTGATATTTGTTTCGGAAAAAGCGATGCGTTTGCTTTGATCCATTTCCTTTACCCATGTTGCGCCCTGATGCGTGAAATCAAGAGGATCGTAACAGTGGCAGTTGTAAACGACCTTATCGTCATACGGCGGGTCAAGGTCTTTTACCGCAGCGGGGCTGTTGTTCCGGTAACCGCCGATGAGGACTATGGTATCGGGAGCATTTTTTCTTATGCGGGACATTGCGGTCTTGGCGATCTCGTTCCATTTTTTGCAGAAATCCTTGTCGGTCACTTCGTTCAGAAGTTCAAAAGCAACTCTTTCATGGAATTTTCCGTATCTTGCGGAAATGCGGTCCCAGATCTTATAGAAGCGCTCTTGATATTTTTCATTGTCAAAAAATCCGCTTTCATTTTCAAGATAATCGAAGGAATATCCCGCGGTCTTGTGCAGATCTATTATTGCGTTGAGTCCGAATTTTCCGCACCATTCTATGGCTTTGTCAAGATATGCAAAGCCGCTGTCATCGGGAGTCCCGTCCTCTTTTTCGATAAGCTCGTAATCAATGGGTATGCGGACATGATCCGCGCCCCATGAAGCTATTTTTTCAAGGTCTTTTTCGGAAATAAAATTATCATAGCGTTCTTTTGTATGGTCGCATTGTGAAAGCCAACCGCCTAAGTTTACGCCTTTTTTGTAACCTTTAAGATCGTTCATATATAAATTCCTGCTTTCTGTTAAAAATTTTCTATCGGCAGCAGTCTGCCCCGTCAGGGCGGGCAAAGCCGGAAGGTAAGCGGCTCCGCCCGTGTTTCATACGGAAATTATTTATTAAAGTTCGTTTTCTATGCGGTTGTTGAACTCATCTATATCAGCTTGAGCCATATCGTATATGGATTCTCTTGTGGAAGTCCAGTCTGCTCCGCTGAAGGAAGCTTGTTTTAAAGCGTCATCTAAATCATGAGCAACGCCTTCCTTGTCGATATTTCCTGAAAGACCGCCGACAATGCTTATAACAGGATTTTCGTCTGTCATTTCATCGACTTTATGCATCATGTCTATCATTTCATCTGTCCAACCGTAATCTTCGCGGTACTGTTTTTCTGTGATAGACTTACTTACATCGCTGTTGCCTGCGGTAAGGATACACTTCATGTAAGCTGCTGCGCCTTCGGGATTGGGAGCACCTGTGCAGAGAGCGTAAGCGTTCATGCTTGCGGGCAGGTAATAAGCGTCTGCGTCAGGATCCTTAGGCATGGGAACGAACATGATATCGCCGGGGTTGCCGAATTTTTCGGAATACTGAGGATCGCCCCAGAGCGCCCATGTTCCGATAGGGAGGAAGAGAGTTTTTCCTTCGCCTATGCGTTCAGCGTGTTCTGTCCAGTCATATTCTGCTTTAGGGAAGGGAAGATCGTCTTTTTTGAGGTTATACATGAAATTCTCGGCGCGTTCGATCTCGGGGCTTGCGAGGTTGTTGACGAGTTTTCCGTTTTCCATTCCTACAGGGGAAACACCTGTTGTAAGGAGCAATGCTCTTTCAAAATACCAGCTGTCATAAGCAAATTTTCCTTCTTCACGGTCATGGAAATCCGCACACATTTTTCTGAATGTGTCCCATGTCCAGTTTCCGTCTTCAAGTAATTGAACGGGATCGTCAAGGCCGTTTTCCTCAATGGTATTCTTGTTATAGATCATTACGCACTGTGAATATGTTCCGACTGCTGCAACGTAATGTTTGCCTTTAAGGGTATGGTAATCGGAGAGTTTCTTTGCGCCGCTTGCATTTGCCCAAAGCACTTCATCGTTAAAGTCGAGGTAATCGTCCCATGCTTGGAATTTTCCTTCAAGTACGCGAGAGGGGAAGGTATCGAATTCCTGTGCGGGGAACATATCCGGGGCACTGCCGCCTACGAGCATTGTAGCGAGTCTGTCATAGCGTTCATCGAATGTACACTGGATAAATTCGATCTTTCCGCCGTACTGATTCTCGAACATTTCCAGTTCGGGCATTTTAGGTTTTCCGTCAGCGGGGTTGATGTCGTATGTAGCAAGCCAGCGAACTGTGGGATTTTCCAGTTTTTCCGCACCTTCTACGACAACATCTTCGAGGGCAGCCTTATCTTCATCGTTAAGTTCTTTAGCTGCTGTTGATGCGGTAGTTTCCTCAGGTGTGCTGCTGTCGGAGCAGCCTGTTGCTGCTGTACCTATGAGGGTCAATGCTGAAATAAAAGCTATAAGCTTTTTGCTTTTCATAAAAATCACTTCTCCTTTTTCATTTACTGCCGTTTAGGATCATGAGGAACGGCATACTGTACAAATATTGTACTTATAATTTACCACACGCAGCGGGAATATAATATCATGATTTTGATTTTTATATCAAAATATTGTTGCAATTTTACAGCAAATATGATATAATATAAAAGAGGGAGTTGCCGGCGAGGTTCTTTAGTGTTCTGTTCTTATCTTTTATTTTGTTTATAACCCTTTTTGCTATTTCTTGCGAGGGGCAGACAACCATAAGGGAAGGCATCGGGTGGGTGGGGGACGGCGGGGGTTCTTTAGTTCGCTTTTCTTATATTTCGTTTTGTGAAAATCTCTTAGTTTTTATCTTTCGGGGGACAGAACCTTCCGGGAAGGGCGACCCCGAGAAATTAACAGGGACGCTCGCACGGGTTCTCCCTTCCCCTGCGGTTCTGTCCCCCGAGCCCCCTACTCCCCAACCCTAACCCTCTCCACGCTCGCTATGTTCAAAGTAGATGTTATAGAAGAATTTTCTTTGTACTCTATAACATAATTTGTGAAATCGACGGGTTCCTTGGTTTAGCTTATCTTAGTACGAGTGTTCTAATGTTAGATGAAAATTAAAGAAGAATAAGCGCTCTAATTGGGTGAGAACGCCGCAAAAAGGAATTTTATTGTTTAGAACTCTATAATTGTTGAATATCAAACTAACAGTAGAACTCTCGTACTAAGATAAACAAAACTAAGGGTTCGCGTTGATTTCTCTTTCTATGTTATAGAACACTATAAGACCCAAATTATAAAATCTACATTTGGATAGCGAGCGTGGAAGGGGAAAGGTTGAAGGAAAGTGGGGAGCGCGAGGGGAGAAAAACTAAGGGAAGGGGAAAACCGGCGAGCGTCCATAGGGACGCTCGGGTTTCCCCTTCCCTTATGGTTGTCTGCCCCTCGCATGAATAGGCAAAAAAGGTTATATGCAAAATAAAAGATAAGAAAAGAGAACTAAAGAACCCCCCACCGACCGCCCCAACCCACCCCGCTCGGGTTTTCCTTTCCCTTATGGTTGTATGCCCCTCGCAAGATTTAGCAAAAAGGTTATAAGATAAACGAAAAGATATTAATTACAAACTTTATCCCTTTTTATATTTACTCTAAAATAAATAAAAAAGATAAAAACGACAAACTTTACCATTATTACTTTTGCATTTAAAATAAAGCAGCAATATCACGAAAGGAGAACTTTTATTATGGCAGAATCGGGAAGATCACTTACATATAGATCGTTTATGAACAGAGAGTATGCTTTTAAACATTCACCATTTGAAAAAGAATTTGAATTCTATGACTGCGTAAAAGCAGGAGATGCGGAAAATGTGAAAAAACTTATGACCCCGCTGGGCGGAAGCGGCTCGGGTGTGCTTTCCGACGATCCGCTGAGAAATCTTAAATATCACTTCGTGATAACAATTGCAATGCTGACCCGCTTCTGCGTTGAGGGCGGCATGGAAATGGAAACAGCTTATACGCTGAGCGATCTGTATATCCTAAAAGCGGATAAATGCGTTTGCACCGATGATATACATAAACTCCATTACGAAGCGGTAATGGACTTCACCGAACAAATGAAACATATCGCCAGAGGAAATATATATTCAAAACCCGTTGTAATGGTGATGGACTATGTTTATGATAATTTACATTCACGTATTTCCGTGGAGGATATTTCATTGGAAACAGGTCTGAGCGA
This sequence comes from uncultured Clostridia bacterium, assembly GCA_947625915.1. GTDB lineage: Bacteria > Bacillota > Clostridia > Oscillospirales > Ruminococcaceae > RGIG8773. The sequence goes on along the minus strand of CANQPX010000001.1, from coordinate 15,730 downwards.
AGCGTATCTGTCACGGCTTTTCCATAAGGAAGTCGGCGTTACGATAAGTACATATATTGCCGTAAAACGCGTCGAGACTGCACAGAATATGCTGAAATATTCCGACTATTCCGCACTCGATATCGGGAATTACCTCGCTTTTTCAACACACAGCCATTTTATAAGTACATTTAAAAAATATACCGGAATGACTCCCGGAGAATTCAGAAAAAAATATTACCGCTCCAATTGGGGAGAAAATAAAAATAAAAAGTCAAAATCATAATATAAAAGTAAAAATAATTGTATTTTTTGAACGCGAAATATAGTATGATATATGTACATTGATGCAGCGGAGGAGATAATATGAAAAATAATTTTTTAAAAACAATTGCTGCCGTGATCTCATGCATGATGTTGTTATGTTCCTGCGGGAACGGCGGCGAGGAACTTTCTTCAAACGGCGAGGGAAGCTTTTCTGCCGATCTGAGCGGCGGCTGCCCCGAATGGTTTGAAGCTTCCGACGGCTGGACAAACGGAAGTATGTTCAATGTTGACTGGCGAGCCGAAAATTGCACTTTTGAAAACGGAAAAATGCAGCTTATAATTGACAACGATCCAGAGGGCGGCGAGATACCGTACACAGGCGGGGAATTCCGTTCAAAGAATTTTTACGGTTACGGTCGGTATGAAGTTTCAATGAAAGCAATTAAAAATGATGGAGTAGTTTCCTCATTTTTTACTTATACCGGTCCGTCCGATAATAACCCTTGGGACGAAATAGATGTCGAGATCCTCGGAAAAGATACGACAAAAGTCCAGTTCAATTATTTTACCAATGGGGAAGGCGGACATGAATACCTTTATGACCTTGGCTTTGACGCATCGGAAGGTTTCCACACATACGCATTTGAGTGGTACAGCGATAAAATAGTATGGTATGTTGATGGCAAAGAAGCTCACACAGCATCGGAGAATATCCCTTCCACACCGGGCAAAATAATGATGAACGCATGGTGCGGAACGGGCGTTGACAGTTGGCTAAATGCATTTGACGATTCAAATTTGCCGCTTAAAGCAGAATATGAGCGTATATCTTTCAAAGAGGAAAAATAGGATACGGAAAAATTATTTTTTCCCGCCGATAATTGCTTTTCCGCAAAAATATGTTATGAGAAAATATCCGCCGTAAATTATCAGCACTGCCGCAGAGGTAAATATCACCGACTCGGTGAGTTTCTCCGTTCCGAAAAATTCAAGTATGAACATTGCGAATTTCATTCCGAAAACAGAATGTATTGCCGCAAGCAGCATTGGAAGAAGAAAGAATATTCCCGTTTGTCTGAAAAGCGAACGGGAAATTTCTTTTTCTTCCGCTCCTATTTTGCGTAAAATATCATAGCGATCTATGCTGTCGGCACATTCGGAAAGTTCCTTTAACGCAAGCACCGCGCCGCAGGAAATAAGAAATACCATTCCGATATAAAGTCCCAACAGCGCAGCCATTGCGCCGAGCCCTATCGTAGCTTCAGCAATATCAATGCGAGTATTCGCGGCAAAATACCAGTTCTTGTTAACAGGATCGGCAAGCTCCCGAGCATAAATGCTGTCAAACACCTTTTCATAATTTTCTTTAAATCTTTCTTCCGCAGCATACTTTTCTTCCTTATTTTTTGCGTTATAATTTCCGATAAAATAATCTCTTCCGAGATCGTAATTTCCGATAATTTCATCGGGAACGATAAAAATTCCCGCGTTTATATGCTGCGATCCGATGTCAATAAAACCGTCCTGACATTCGGTGAATTTCGGCTTTAATTTTTGTCCGAAAATTTCAATTGCTCCGCCGTTTTGAAGCGCAAGATCGCGTATTTCTTTCATTGATTTGAAATCGCAGATCAAAACGTATTCGTCTTTTTCAAGAGAAAATTTTTCCTTTCCGTAAAGTTCTGCAAGTTTGTTATATTCGCTTAATTTTACAATATCCTCCGGGTATTCTGCGGCAAGGAACGGAGTGCTTTTCCTTAACTGCTGCAACATATCTTCTCCCACAAAATTCGCAAGTGTAAGATCATTGCTTTGGTAACATTTTAAATGAATATATTCCGAAACATTTTCAAGAGGATCAATTCCTGCTTTTTCATACTCTTCAAAAATATCAGTGTAATAAATTTCCCCGTCGTATTTTTTGGAAAAGTCCATTGCAAAATCCACGGGAGCAAGTTCATTCAAATTTGCGTTCATGGAATTTCTCACAGAAAACGCCGAAGAAAGCGCACATATCGTTACAAAAAGCATAAGGCAAATTACCGTCATTGACATTACGGTGGTATTTATTTTGCTGCTTATCTGTCTGAAAGTAAAACAGTTCAGACTGCGGAAATATGCGCTTTTTGAGGTTTGAACGATATGCAGGAGAAGTCCCGATACAGACCAAAAAATTAAAAAAGTTGAAATTATTCCGACGATTATCATTTCAACAAGAATTTTATTTGAAAGATATTCCGATTTGGTCGTGACGCGGTAATAAGCATATCCGAGAGCAGTAGCTGCAACTATAAAAATTATCGTGCAGAAAGCAGGGCTTTTTAATTTCATTTTTTCGGACTTTTTATCCGACTGAATAAGATCGATAAGCTTGCATTTACTAATCATAACGCTGTTGAATATCATTACCACAACATACATTACGCCGAAATAAATAATTGTTTTTATAATTGCTTCGGCGGAAATATTAAATTTGTAATCGACCATATCCGCTTCAAAAAGATTTGCCACAAGCGCGCTCATCAATTGGGAAAGTCCCGTTCCCAGCACAAGTCCCACGGCAAGCGAACCTATGCCGATAATAATTGTTTCGGTAAGCAAAATTGCGGAAATTTTTCCTTTACTCATGCCGAGGATCAAATAAAGCGCAAATTCTTTATTTCTGCGTTTCATTAAAAATCTGCTTGCGTAAACGATCAAAAGTCCAAGCACTGCGGAAACAAAATAACTTACTCCGGAAAGCATGGTATTTAAAAGTTCGATTATGTCTTTTGTGTTCTGAGAGACCATTAAAAACGCAGTCTGCGAATTTATTGCATTAAAAACATAAAACACCGAAACTCCTATTATCAGCGTAAAAAAATATACCGCATAGTCGCGTATGCTTTTGCGGATATTATTTATTGAAATTTTAAAGAGCATCGCCTGCGTCACCTCCCAGCAGAGTGATAACATCAATTATTTTGTTAAAGAATTGTTTTCTGGTATCGGAACCTTTGCTGAGATCGTTGAAGATCCTGCCGTCCTTTATAAAAATAACTCTTGAAGCATAACTTGCGGTAAATGAATCGTGGGTTACCATTATTATCGTTGCGCCGATCTCGGAATTGAGGAATTTAAAGCGTTCCAGAAGCATTTTTGCAGCCTTTGAGTCAAGTGCGCCGGTAGGTTCGTCGGCAAGAACTATTTTCGGAGATGTTACGATGGCTCTTGCGGAAGCGACACGCTGTTTTTGTCCGCCCGACATCTGGTACGGATATTTTTGCAGGACATCGGAAATACCGAGTTGTTCCGCGACTTCTTTTACGGCGGCGTCAATATATTTTGCGGGAGTTTTTCTTATCGACAAAGCAAGGGAAATATTTTCGTAGGCGGTAAGTGTATCAAGAAGGCTGTGATCCTGAAAAATAAATCCCAATTTTTCACTTCGGAATTTATTAAGTTCTTTTCCTTTTAATTTTGTAATGTCCGTATCTTCGAGATAAATATGTCCGGAAGTTACCCTGTCAATGGTGGAAATACAGTTTAGCAAAGTTGTTTTCCCGCTTCCCGACGCGCCCATTATGGCGGTGAATTCACCTTGTTCGACGGAAAATGAGATATCATTTATTGCTTTTGTGAGACTGGATCTGTTCCCGTAATATTTTTCTATTTGTTCGATCCTTAGCAGCGGCATAAAATTTCTCCTTTCAAATGGTTTAATTAAATTATATTACGGAATTTTCCTTTTGTCACGCGTTCAATATTACGGAACATTACAGTTTTGTAAGGTTTATTCAAATTTATAAAAATCATTTTTATCAAAAGTAATCTCAAATTCGGTAAAATTATTTTTCTCGGAAGTTACGGATATCTTATGTCCGAGCCTTGTACATAGATTTTTTACGATGTAAAGTCCCATGCCGGTAGATCTTGTTCCAAGCCTGCCGTTTTCGCCGGTAAAAGATTTCTCGAAAATATAGGGGATATCGCTTTGGGGTATGCCGATGCCGTTATCGCGGTACCTCAAAACTATCCTGTCGGGAAATTTTTCGGCGGAAATAATAATTTCCGGCTCACGTTCCGATGAGAAAAATTTGATACTGTTGGAAATAAATTGACCGAGAATAAATCCGAGCCATTTCCTGTCGGTGAGAACATTTTTATCAAGTCCTTCCGTATGCAGCGAAACTCCGTGCAGCAAAAGTATCTCACGGTTTTTGAGAGCAATATCGGAAACTGCTCTTTGAAGGGAAATTTCTTTTATGATATAGTCTTTTTCCGCATTTTCCGAACGCGCGTAATAAAGCACGGTATCGGTGCAGCTGTCGATACGCATTAGCTGTTCGAGAATTTTTTCGCTGATCTCAGACCTGTTGTTGTGACACATGAGCAAAAGACTTGATACGGGAAGCTTTATTTCGTGTACCCACATTTCTATAAATTCACGGAATTCAGCTGAATTCCTGCGGTAAACGGCTATGTTCTCGCACATTGACTTGTTTGTTTCACGAAGGATATCGCATATGAATTTTCCTTCCGCAAAATCGGGATATTCCGTCATTTCCGAGATCAGAAATTTTCTGTCAAGATCTTCAAGCTTATTTTTTATGTCATTGTAAAACGATCTTTTGCGCAGAAATTCCCATGATTCATTTACAATTATCATTAACAGAAAAATTATCCCCAAAATAATTTTCAACTGAAAATTTGCGTGGAAAACATTCATAAAAAGCAAAATAATTCCCGCTGCAAATAAATATGAAATGTAAAAAAATATCCTGTCTTTTAAAAAATCGGTTATTTTCATTTTAAAATATACCCCTGTTTCTTTCGTGTTTCAATGGCGTCTTCATATCCTGCTTCGGATAATTTTGCGCGCAGACGGCTGATATTTACGGTAAGAGCGTTGTCGTTTATGAATTCGTTGTTATCCCAGAGCGCGGTCATAAGTTCATCGCGGGTTACTATCCTGCCTTGTCTGTCAAGCAGAAAACGGAAAATTATCATTTCGTTTTTTGTGAGGATGATTTCCTGTTTTTCCGAGGTGAGAGAACCTTTTGCGGGATCGACTGCCAAGCCGCGGTAAGTGCAGTTCGGGGATATTTTTGATGAACGCTTTAAAACTGCCGATATCCTCAATAATAATATCGTCGGGTCGTAAGGTTTTGTTATGTAATCGTCTGCGCCGTAACTAAGGGAAAGCACTTCGTCCGCTGCCGAATTGCGGCTCGTTACCATAATTATCGGTGCATCTATCCTGCGGCGTATTTCCTTCAAAAGCATTTCTCCGTTTATCCCGGGAAGGTTTATATCAAGAAGTATAAGATCCGGAGCGGCGGAAATTATTTTTTCCGACGGTTCGTTAAAATCGGTAAGCGTTTCCGTTTCGTAACCTGAATTTTTGAGTAACTGCATAAGTTCTTCGCGTATAGCGCGGTCATCTTCAACAATAAAAATTTTGCTCATCATATTCCTCCGTTTTATTTTTATATTAAGATTATATCACAGCGCATATAGGATTTCAAGCGTTATAAGACCGTAAAAGGAAAAATGCTGCGCAAAAAAGTATTATTTTGCTTGACAATTTATAAAAAATATGTTAAAATTATTTCGTATTTTATTTCAAGGAGGTATTTATTTTGACAACAGCACAAATTATTATGATCGTTACAATAATTTTGTACCTTGTAATGATGCTTATAGTCGGTTTTGTCTGTTCAAAGAAAAACAATTCGGTAGGGGATTTTTACCTTGGCGGAAGAAAACTCGGTCCCCTTGTTACGGCAATGAGCGCGGAGGCTTCGGATATGTCCGGCTGGCTGCTGATGGGACTTCCCGGACTTGCTTATGCAGGCGGTATATGCGATCCGGGCTGGACGGCTTTCGGTATCGCGATCGGAACATATGTAAGCTGGAGGATAGTTGCAAAGCGCCTGAGGAATTATACCGAAAAAAACGGCTCAATAACTTTGCCTGATTTCTTTTCTAACCGTTGGAAAGAAAAAAAGAAGATCCTTCTCGGTGTTTCCGCATTGATAATAATCGTATTTTTCGTACCGTATACGGGTTCGGGATTTGCGGCTTGCGGAAAGCTTTTCAATTCGCTTTTCGGAGTTGATTATCACGCGGCAATGATAATTTCGGCAGCGGTAATAATTTCGTACACCTGTTTCGGAGGATTTCTTGCGGCGAGCCATACGGATCTTATACAGAGCATTGTTATGACAAGCGCGCTGATAATAGCGATACTTATGGGAATTTCATATGCGGGCGGCTGGAGCGCAGTAGTTGAAAATGCAAAAGCACTTCCGGGATATTTTGCTCTTAATGCAACATATGATCCCGCTTCGGGTTCGGCAAAAAATTACAGTTTGCTGACGATAATATCAAATGCGGCATGGGGACTCGGATATCTTGGTATGCCCCACTTTCTGTTAAGATTTATGGCGATACGCGACAGCAAGGAAATAAAACTTTCAAGACGCATAGCATCGGTATGGGTAGTTATCGCAATGACAATAGCCATACTTATAGGCGTTGTTGGACTTGCTATGACGGCAAACGGCTGTTTCGGAACGCTTTCCGACCCTGAAACAGTAATGATCGCCATGGCGAACTATATGAGCAGAAACCACGTTGCGCTGGCTGTTGTGGGAGGACTTACTATCTCGGGAATGTTAGCCTGCACGATGTCAACTTCCGACTCGCAGCTTTTAGCGGCTTCATCGAGCGCATCGGAAAACCTCATACGCGGGACGTTCGGAATAAAGATGTCCGACAAAACAGCTATGGTGCTTGCAAGAGCAACACTTATCATTATGGCGGTCATAGGCGTTATTATTGCTTGGAATCCCGACAACTCGGTATTTCAGATAGTTTCTTTTGCATGGGCAGGATTTGGCGCAACATTCGGACCGATAATGGTCGCCGCGCTTTTCTGGAAACGTTCAAACAAATACGGTGCGGCGGCAGGACTTATCGTCGGCGGTATAGCGGTATTTGTATGGAAATTTGTTATCCGACCTATTGGCGGGGCATGGGATATTTACGAATTGCTTCCGGCATTTATACTTGCGATGGCGGCGATAGTAATAGTTTCGCTTTTAACGAAAGCTCCCGAAGATGAGATAGTTGAAGAATTTGAACAAGTTAAAGCAATGTAAGAAAAAAACTGCGGGAAATTCAATTTAATTTCCCGCAGTTTTTGTCTGTAGAAAAGTATTTACAAAGAATTATTTTTTAGAAAAACAAATCGCTCTGTATTGCAAAACAGCTCACCGGGCTGTTTTGCAAGGCTTAAATGGTATAATACGTTAATGCCAAGGGGAACGCTCTCTCTTGCAGAGCGTTCCCCTCTTGCCGCTTTCAGCGGCAATTCACCCCTTTGCAGAGGCGCCTTCGTAAGGGGAAATTTCGCGACGGGGGCTCCGCCCCTCGACCCCGCCAGCGCGGCTGCGCTGGACCAGCTTTTCGGGCGAAGTTTTGTTTATCGCTATTTAGTTTGTCCGCGCCTATTTTTTACCCATAATTTTTTTGATGCGGCGGAGCATTTTTGATGAACGTTTATTTTTGCTCTTATTTGCATACGAACGCTCGGCATTTGAATATGCTTCACGAATAAAATATGCCTGCGAATCGATCTGCTCACCGTCGGAATTTATGTGTATATATGTACCGTCCGAAAGCATTTTCCGCGCTTTTACATTGTCGTGGGTAAGAATATTGAAAATATGCATTATTCTCTTGCGGACTCTTACATCATATATCGGAACTGCAACTTCAACGCGGCGAAGTGTGTTCCGCGTCATAAAATCTGCGGAACTGATGTAAATTTTTCGCCGCTGTTCGGTGCCGAAAATATATATGCGGCTGTGTTCAAGATATCTGCCGACAATGCTCGTTATCTCGATATTTTCCGTGAAACCTTCAACGCCTGCAACAAGACAGCATATGCCCCGTATCACCATGCGTATCTTTACGCCTTTCTGAGACGCTTTGATAAGTTTGTCCATTAAAATTTTGTCGGTCAGGGAATTTAATTTCAAACCGATAAAAGCGGGTTCTCCGCGCTCGGCAGCCGCTATCTCGCCGTCTATCATTTCGATTATTTTATTTTGCAGACAGCGCGGCGCAACAAGCAATTTATTTGTATGTTCAACAATGGTATTTGTGGAAAGCGCATTAAAAACAACTGCGGCTTCCGCGCCTATATCCTGATTTGCGGTCAGAAGGCTGAGATCGGTGTAGAGCGCGGAAGTTTTTTCGTTGTAATTTCCCGTGCCGATCTGAGTGATGTACTCGGCTTTGCCGTTTGGAGAACGTCTTGTTATAAGGAGAAGTTTTGAGTGGACTTTAAGGCTTTCCGGACCGTAAATAACATTACAGCCCGCGCGCTCGAGACGTTTTGACCAACCGATATTATTTTCCTCGTCAAATCTTGCGCGCAGTTCAACGAGTACAAGCACGTCCTTTCCGTTTTCCGCAGCGGAAATAAGCGCGTCTATTACTTTTGAATCCGAAGCGACGCGGTAAAGAGTTATTTTAATTGAAATAACCGCAGGGTCGTGAGCCGCTTCCATAAGCATTCTCAAAAACGGTCTTATTGATTCAAACGGATAAGAAAGCAGGATATCTTTTTTCATTATCTGCGGCAGTATAGGTTGTTCGCGGATAATTTCGCAGGGCGGCTGAGGGTCTGCTCTGCCGAAGAAAAGGAGCGGGAATTCTTCTTCAAGGCGGCTGCGGAGCGGATATACGAAAGAAAGATCAAGCGGTGATCTTTGTCTGAATATCTGAGTTCTTTTAAGTTCCAGTTTTTCGCATAAATAATCAACGGCGGGATCGCCGAGCCTGCGGGAGAGTTCCATTCTCACGGGAGAAAGTTTTTTGCGCTTTTTGATGAGTTCCGACATAACATCGCGCAGATCCACATCATGGTCATAAAGCGCTTCTTCCATATTTATATCGGCATTTCGGGTTATGCGCATAAGTGATTTGTCCAAAATTTTATAATTTTCAAATATCAAGGGCATATAGTGGAGGATAAGCTCTTCAACGAGCATAAAGCGATGTTTTGCGCCGGGGAGAAAAATAATTCTTGAAAATGTGCCGCTGGCGGGAACGAGCGCGATCTTTACGGAAGATTTTGATTCCAATTGAGCAACGGCGTAGATCTCTTTATTTTTCAAAAACGGGAAAGGGTGGCGTTTGTCTATGACCTGAGGTGAGATAAGTGGCAGTATTTCGGCGGTAAAATATGCTTTGAGGAAACTCTCCTCATCTTTTGAAAGCTGACGGAAATTGACCTGTTCGACGCCGTGTTTTTCGAGTTCGGACATAATGCCGCGGTAAGCGTCGTCGCGCATGGGAGCGAGTTCGGCGGCGCGGCTGAAGATCGCATCGAGCTGTTCGGCGCAGGTCATGTCGGTCTTATTGTCGCGCTCGGCAGAACCGACAAGGGTCCTGTCATAGAGGGAGCCGACGCGTATCATAAAAAATTCATCGAGATTTGATTGGAAAATCGCAGCAAACATAAGGCGTTCGCAGAGTGGCACAGTGGGGTCGGTGGCTTCTTCGAGAACGCGTTCGTTGAATTTGAGCCAAGAGAGTTCGCGGTTGTCATAATATGGTTTCATTGTTATAAAATTCCTTTCGGGTAAAACATTCTATAATAATTATATTGCCGCGGGAGCAAAAAGTCAAGAAAAAAGTATGGGATATTGCATGAATTTTGATTTAAGAATTTAGCAATATTTTTGTTATTATATAGAATAATAATACTTTTAATTGAAAAGTTATTGCCAAATTACCAACAAAACGCCCTTTGAAAATCAACATATAGATATTTTAATAATAAAATATGACATTATGCGAATTAATTACAATATAGCCCATATCTGTAATTAATTTTCCATAATAATCAATAAAAATACATTTCTGTAATTTTTTGTATTTCGCTAAAGCATACTTTAGTGAAATGCGAACGGATTCGCAAGTAACAAATTATTACAGGAGGTAACTATTATGGTAGTACAGCACAACATTACAGCGATGAACGCTAACAGATACTTCGGTATCAACAACAATAAGCTTTCCAAGTCCTTGGAGAAACTTTCCAGTGGTTATGCCATCAACCGCGCAGGCGATAACGCAGCAGGTCTGGCAGTTTCCGAGAAGATGAGATCCCAGATCGCCGGCATGACTCAGGCAGTCAAGAACGCTCAGGACGGTATCTCAATGGTTCAGACTTACGAGGGCGCTCTCACCGAGACCGACAGCATTCTCCAGAGAATGAAGACTCTTGCAGATCAGGCTGCACACGGCTCTTATGATAATGAAGTTGACCGCAGCGCAATTGAACTGGAGTACAAACAGCTGAACGACGAACTCAACCAGATCGCTGATACAGACTTTAACGGTGTTGTAGTTCTTAATGGTGGTGTTATGTCCGACGGAACAAGAGTTACCAATTTTTCTAAGCCTGCAAGCGTAGGTGCTACTGAAGCTACATCTTCTACACAGGATATTTTGTATTCAGATAAGGCAACACACGCTAAAGCTAAAGTATCTGTTGCTGACAACGGAACCGTAACTGTAAAAGGTTTAACAGTAGACAGACAGGATTTAGAGTTAGATGCCGATAAAAAAGTAGTTGCTGGTCAGGATGTTACAATTGGCGGATTTACCGGCAAAACTGAGGTGGGAACAGAAGCGGTTACAGCGGATAAAAATGGAAAAATTACTGCAGGTGACGTTGTAGTTGATGTAGAATTTGATGTTGAAACGGTGAATAAAGATATACAAATTAATAGTGACGGTGCAGCGGCTAATAAGAAAACAATGACGCAGAAAGTCACAATAAATGGCGTAGACTATTATTCAGAAGCTGCGACAAAAAAGGCAGATGCATCGACATGGTATACAGAGGACGGTGCTGCAGTAAAACTTACCGATGTATTGAGCAGTGCGGGCATAAAAGTAGTGGAAAATGGTGATATAGCAAATGGAAAATTAAAAGTTAAAATGACTGCTGATTTAAAAGCGTATGATCCTGAAAAGGAAATTAATGTTTCACAATCAAATGCGTTCGGAAACGGAAGGAGAAATCTTACTTACACAGATAGCATTACTATGCAGGTAGGTGCTCGTTCTAAAGATGCTGTTAAGTTCACATTTGAATATTCTTCCGAAGGTATAGGAAACCTTAAGGACGACCTTGACTGCTCCGCTCGCGGACTTGGTACAGACCAGCTTACACTTTCAACAGCAGAAGATGCAAACTATGCTATCGACCAGATCGACAACGCTATCAACAAGGTTTCCATGGTTCGTGCTACATTTGGTGCTGTTCAGAACAGACTTGAACACAAGATCGACAATATGAACGTAACCATTGAGAACATCACAGACGCAGAGTCTCGTATTCGTGATACCAACATGGCACAAGAGATGATGAACTTCACAAAGAATCAGATCCTCAGCCAGGCATCACAGTCTATGCTCGCACAGGCTAATCAGCTGCCGCAGAGTGTTCTGCAGCTGCTCCAGTAAGTTTAAATCAAAACTTATTGCGTGAAGTCGCATAAAAAAGCCGCCCCATTTGGGGCGGTTTTTGTTATTCAGCATTGCCGCATAAGACAAGCGTTTGCCTTATGTAGCACTATTGCAGACCAAAGCTTATGGACAGCGCGCTGTCTACCCGCGTCATCGCCGTAGGGTCAAGCTCGCCCATACGCTCTTTGAGCCTTTTTTTGTCGATAGTCCTTATCTGTTCAAGAAGTACGATACTGTCTTTCTGCAATCCGCATTTGTCGGCATTCAGTTCGATATGCGTCGGCAGTTTTGATTTATCGCGCTGACTTGTGATAGCCGCCGCGATCACCGTTGGACTGTGTTTGTTCCCGACATCGTTCTGCACTATCAGAACGGGACGGATCCCGCCTTGTTCCGAGCCGACAACGGGACTCAGATCGGCATAATAAATTTCTCCCCTTTTTACTGACATTCCATACACTCCTATTTTACCGAGTTTGCGGCATTTCATGGGAGGAACGCCGCCGTATGGTATTATTGTTGACGGAAATTTGAAAAATAATCATAGCCGGGGCATAAAACATTCCGGCAATAACATTATATGCTTGTTGAGCAGACAGTGATACGGTGCATATGGTGCATATTGCGGGCTTAGGCGCATATGAATTTTTCTGTAATTTGCGGAAAAATTTTTTCTATTGCAATTTTTTTCTGACCGTGGTATAATATAAGTGAAAGAACGTAAAGGAGTGTCGGACTATGGCGGAACAAGAGTATTTCATAATGTCCCCGAAAGTGGATTTTGCTTTCAAAGAAATAATGAACAACGAAAAAGTAAGGAAAGGTTTTATAAGCGCAGTCCTGAATATCCCCGTAACCGATATCAAGAAAACCGTTCTTAAAAATGCAAATCTTCCCAAAAATCATGAGGACGAGAAGCAAGGGATCCTTGATGTTTACCTTACTATGAATGATGATACCGAGATCGACATTGAAATTCAGCTTTCTTACATGACAACATGGGCAGAAAGAAGCGCGTTCTACGTTTCAAAAATGCTTGTTGAACAGCCCAATATTAACAAGCTTTACTCAAATTTTAAGAAGTGCATTGGCATAAACATTCTGGACTTCAATTTTATAAAAGAAACAGAACGCTTCCACACTATCTATCACATACGCGAGGACAGCGAGAATTTCTGTTACACCGACATAATGGAATGGCACTTGATAGAGTTGCCGAAACTTCCAAAAACGGAAGATGGCACGGACTTGTACGATTGGATAAAATTTCTAAAAGCGGAGAAAAAGGAGGAATTCGATATGGCAGCAAGTAATAACGAGTATATTAAAGAAGCCGTTGACACCCTTGAAGTTATAAGTCAGGACGAGATAAAGCGCATGGAATACAATGCCCGCCAGAAAGCTATTTGGGATTATAATACTCTTATGGAGGAAAATTACAATCGAGGCAGATCCGACTTACTCGCAAGAATGGCGGCAGACGGTGTTCCGGAAGAAATCATTAGAAAATATTTATAAAAATGAGGAATTGCAAATGTCAAATATCAAAGAAGCCGTTGACACCCTTGAAGTTATAAGTCAGGACGAGATAAAGCGCATGGAATACAATGCCCGACAGAAAGCCATTTGGGATTATAATACTTTAATGGAAGAGAATTTCTTCCGAGGAATTGAAAAAGGCAGAGCAGAAGGCAGGGTAGAAGGCATGGAAACAGGAATTGAAAAAGGCAGAGCAGAAGGCAGAGCAGAAGGCATTGCCGACTTACTCGCAAGAATGGCGGCAGACGGTGTGCCGGAAGAAATCATTAAAAAATATACACAATTATAAAAAGGATCGCCCCCGCGAACGCGGGGGCGATTCCTATTCATAATGTCACTTCACGCAATAAACGTTAGTTCAGCTTGCTTACTGGAGCAGCTGCAGAACACTCTGCGGCAGCTGATTAGCCTGTGCGAGCATAGACTGTGATGCCTGAGACAGGATCTGCTGTTTTGTGAAGTTCATCATCTCTTCTGCCATGTTGGTGTCACGGATTCTGGACTCTGCAGAAGTCAGGTTCTCGATAGTAACATTCATGTTATCGATCTTGTGTTCCAGACGGTTCTGTGTAGCACCGAATGTTGCACGAACCATAGATACCTTGTTGATAGCGTTGTCTATCTGGTCGATAGCAATATTAGCAGACTTCTGGTCTGTAAGTTTAAGGTTTGCAGTATTTAAACCACCCTCACGAGCTGAGCAATCCATGTTAGCCTTGAGATTTCCAATACCGTTTGATTCATATCTGAATGTGAAGTCAACACTATCCTTAGTTCTTGCACCTACTTGCATTACAAGGTGATCTGTGTAGGTCAGAGGTGCTGTAGCAGCATTGTTAGAGTTAGATTTAGAAACAACACTTTGTGGTTCTTTAATGGCAGCATTAGGAATACCATCATTTGTAAATTCAGCAGTTGAATTTGAAAGTGTATAAACTATTGTTCCTGTAGAATTCGCTGTATCTTTTCCAGCAACTGTTGCCGCCGCAATTTCAATTAACTCTTTACCTGTCTCTATGTCTCCACCAGCTGCATTAGCTAATCCTATTGTTACTTTGCCATCTGCAACTTTTGCATAGAAATTAGTCTCTCCAATTTGGAATGATTTGTTAGTAGTTATCTCTATGGTCTGGTCGCCAGAAAGTGTTACTTTAAAGGTTACATCGGCTGCATCATTCTTGGCTCCACCATATTTAACTTCTACAGTAGCACCTTCTAATGCTTCAAAGAAAGCCTCTATATCTTTTGTCATCGGATCTGCGCCTGCACCATTAGTAGACTCAATCTTTGTATTTTTAATACTTACACCAAGATCAGCATCCGCAGTCAATGATCCTTCACCTGCTCCAGCCTTGAAACCAGAAGCATCTACATTTTTTACAGCAATGTTTTCAGAAGCTGTATTTTTAGCCCTTGGGTTATTAAATGTAACTGTTATTGTGTCACCATTAATCAATTCGGTTCCGTCCAAAACAACATTTACCACATTTTTATCCACACCTATTGCATCACTAGTGGAAGATGTTGAACCAATCTGGAAACCACCATTGTTTTTCGCTGTATTAGTCTTAAATGCATCCTTATTTGCTCCACCAGTTGCTGAAATAGCAGTCCAAGTATCTTTAGTTGCATCATATTGGAATGTTACGTCTATAGAATCTGGTCCATCATTAGTCAAGTCATCATCATTTCTGTCAAATCCCGCATCTTTCCAAAGAGCATCAGCCATATCATAATCTTTATTTCCAGAAGTTGCATTATTCATTGACTGTGTATCAAGAGAAACAATGTCCATAGAAGAAAGTGCCTTTGCAGCTCTTTGATTATTTGCATAATCAAACTTGCCGTTTACTGCTTTAAGACCGTCAGCCATCTGTCCGCCGTTGAGAAGAACAACGCCGTTGAAGTCTGTATCAGCTATCTGGTTCAGTTCGTCGTTCAGCTGATCGAATTCAAGCTGGATCGCTTCACGGTCTACATCGTCCTGATATGTGCCGTGTGCAGCCTGATCTGCGAGAGTCTTCATTCTCTGGAGAATGTTGTCGGTTTCTGTGAGAGCGCCCTCGTAAGTCTGGATCATGGAAATGCCGTCCTGAGCGTTCTTAACGCCCTGAGTCATGCCGGCGATCTGGGATCTCATTTTCTCGGAAACTGCCAGACCTGCGGCGTTATCGCCAGCGCGGTTGATAGCGTAACCGCTGGAAAGTTTCTCCAAAGATTTGGAAAGCTTGGAATTGTTGATACCGAAGTATCTGTTAGCGTTCATCGCTGTAATGTTGTGCTGTACTACCATAATAGTTACCTCCTGTAATAATTTGTTACTTGCGAATCCGTTCGCATTTCACTAAAGTATGCTTTAGCGAAATTTTCGTTCATAAACCTTATGCGCAATCGGAAAATGTAGGAAACT